>DAOVDG010000009.1 GCA_030669595.1 Candidatus Thorarchaeota archaeon | reverse complement strand
AGTGAGCCAGAGCTCTCGATACTGCTCTATATGAGTACCATCGTCTATCTCGCCCTTTTGCAGTTTGAGATCTAGATCTGTGAGTTGATTCTGGACGACACTGAGTTGTGCTTTTACTTCCCCATACGATTGCCTGAGCGCAATCCATTCCACACTGTATTGTGAGTGCACTTCGCTAGGCTCAAGATAGTATGGATCCTCATCGTTGTGTTGCATTCCGTCACCGTGACTCATCAGAATCAACCCGTCATTAGCTAAGTGCATCTCTTAAGGAATTCTCTGATGCACTATCTTTGTGTGTGCATTTTCTTTTTCGTTTTGGTTTTCTGCCGTTTTTGGACAGTACCTATAACGCTAACCTCTAGCTCATTCATTCCCATGAGGGGGCAGGGTCCAGTTCCGCCTCCTTCTCCAACGGTTCACCAAGTCCCTCAATCGTTTCCTCAAGTTGTTCTGTCATGCTCAAGTTGAGCTTGCCATCCTCAACCAAGTCAATAAGCATCCTGAAATTCCGTTCCACATTGAGAGTTTTACCTCTCGCAGCGAACTTCAAGTCTCCAAGCTGGAATTCAATCTCCAGATAGTTATCCTTCTTCTTAGCTTTCTTCTCGGGAGCGCTCATAGTTAATACCTTGAATTTCTAGCAACTTGATAACCTAATAAATTGTTCAGCTGACATTTGCTGATTGCCAAAGCTTTTAGCGTACAAACACATGCAGGTGCGCTCCCCCGAGGTGGTGCGGCTGCCGTCACAGTTGACAGTTGATTATACGAAATGTACCGGATGCAGAATCTGTGAGCTAGCTTGTTCCGCAAAACACGAAGGCCGCTTTCAGCCAAGCTTAGCACGGCTCAAGATAATTCGATACGACGACTTGGGCATTGACATACCTAATGTCTGCGGGCCTTGTGAGGAGGCCCCTTGTGTTGAGGTGTGTCCTGTATATGCAATGAGGCGAGATCCGATATCTAAGATGGTCTTCCTCGACCATGACAAGTGTATTCTCTGCAAATCCTGTGTTGGTGCCTGTGTCAATGGAGTCATTCTGTTGGATACAACGGAAATGCGCATCATCAAATGCGACCACTGCGGTGGGGACCCCGAGTGTGTCAAGGTCTGTCCGACGGGCGCAATCCAATATGGGCCCATATCCAGTGCCACAACATTCGAACGCCATGGCAAGGTTGCAAGTTATTTACGAGAGATAGAACACAGCGCAGAAACACAACAGTCCGATGGAGCGTCTTAGATTGGCAGCTGGTGGCTACACGGGGCGCATTCTCAGAGTCCAGCTTGGCGAAGGGAACTTCAAGGTTGACAAGTTACCCCTGGAGTGGATACGAGACTACATAGGCGGTGATGGCTTCGCAGCGAAACTCCTGTACGAAGAAGTGCCCGCAGGATGTGACCCACTTGGCAGCCACAACAAGCTAATCATGAGCACCGGTCCGATAACAGGGACTCTTTGGCCAATGAGCGGGCGCACAGTGTTTGTGTCAAAGGCAGCCCAAACGGGAATATGGGGGGAGAGTCACGTAGGCGGCTTCATTGGGCCCGAACTGAAGTATGCCGGATACGACATGTTGGTCATCGAAGGTCAGTCTGACAAACCGGTCTACGTTCTAATTGAGGATTCGAACTTGCAGATTCTGGATGCCGGCAAGTTCTGGGGAATGAAAACCCATGAGGTTACTGCTGCCATTAAGAAGGAGCATACCGATCCTGACATCCAGATAGCCGCCGTGGGTCCAGCTGGTGAAAGGAAGGTCCGATTCTCGTCTCTTATCATAAATAATGCTCGAGCCGCTGGAAGAACTGGCATGGGGGCAGTCCTCGGTGCGAAGAACGTGAAAGCTATCGCAATAAGAGGTCATGGGGCCGTTGAAGTTAGCGACCATGAAGCGTTTACTACGCTCGCCAAAGCAGCACACATGAGGGTCCGAACGAATCCACAGGCTCAGGAGATGGGTAAATGGGGAACTTGGATTCTTACTGCTGTGAAACAGGAGATAGGCGAGCTTCCAACCTACAACCATCGCACCGGCGTGTTCTCCGGATGGGAAAAGCTAAGCGGGGACTACATACGCCCAAGGTACACAATCTCCGATAGGGCTTGCTTCGGTTGCAGTCTTGGCTGCAAGAAGATGAACTATGTTCGTGAAGGCCCATTTGCGGGTACATTGGGGGAAGGACCGGAGTATGAAGGGTTGATGGCATTTGGCAGCGGTCTTGGCATTGCAGATTATCCCACCACTTTGAAAGCGAACCAGATTTGCAATCGATATGGAATGGATACTATCTCTGCTGGAGCGACAATTGGTTTTGCGTTCGAAGCATTCGAAAACGGTTTAATTACCACAAAAGATACTGGTGGACTTCAACTGGAATGGGGTGACAGCCAAGCTGTCATAAAACTACTGGAAATGATAGGCAAGCGAGAAGGCTTTGGTGATATCTTAGCAGAGGGAAGTCGGGCTGCCGCAGAGCGGTTGGGACGAGGGACTGAGCAGTATGCAATCCATGTCAAGGGTCTTGAGGTTTCTGGACAGGATGGGCGTACACATCGCAGCATTGCCCTAGGGCATGCAACAGGAGCTCGAGGTGCAGATCACCTCCGGAGCCTTGTTGTTGTCGATCAGCTTGGTTATGAAAAAGTTGCTGCCGATAGATGGGGTGCAGACAAGCTTCCAGAGATTATCGACCCGTATACTGAGAAGTACAAAGCTACAGCGGTGGTTGAGAGCGAGAATGCCTACTGTATTCGAGATACTCTCATTGTCTGTTGGTATTCTGTGTCATGGCCGCCCATCTTCTGGATGAATGATTTCGCGGATATGTTGCCTTTAGCTACTGGTGAGAAGTCGTTCGGTGATGTCAAGAACCTCACAAGGATTGCGGAAAGACAGGTAACCCTCAAACGACTCTTTAATGCACGAGAGGGAATCACTAGAGCTGATGACAATCTTCCAAGGCGGTTCACTCACGATCCAATGCCCGAGGGGCCAGGTAAGGGACAAACCGTAGATCTTGAGCCGATGTTAGACGACTACTACCGGCTCAGAGGTTGGGACTTGGAAACTGGTCTGCCTACTGAGAAGAAAATACGTTCATTGTCACTAGAATGGACAAAGAAATATGCACCCAGTCATTGAAGGTGTGGCGTAGCCAAGAGATGAGTCCCAAGAAAGATGGGGCAGCTATTGTCGGGGAATTGACAGATAGAGTATGTCCTCATAACCAAGGATTCCAAACCCACTTGGGTTCTCTAGATTGACATGGTCATCGAAAATGTCCTTGACTCTCACATTAGGAATTTTCGCCAGAGTGTCTTTCTGCATGTATCGTAGGTAGACAGTAAAAGTCGCCCCGGTTCCCTTTAATTCTTGGAATACATTCCTCCAGTCAGTCACAGAGTGTTCCTCCAATATTGGCGAGCTAAGTCACTCTACATGCGCTTAATAGTTGTTCTCTTAAGGCTAGTGTCTTTTTCTGTTATGAAGGGGTTCAAACCCGAATCCAAGAGGATTTCTTGTATACTTCCGTCGGGCTTGCCAAATCCTGTAAACCGGAACAGATGCGTTCCACAACCTCTAGTGCAGTCTGAGGCTCCAAAGCCCCTTGGTCCCGCCACAAAAAGTGGAGACTTGTTCATTCCTCTTGCTAGATCGCATTCTGCCGAGCGATCGGATTCGGCCCAAATTGCGCGAAGGGGGATTGCGTTTGTCTTCAGAAGATAGTCGATGTGCCAGTGTACGGCCTTCTCATCCGTGAAGTGACGCCTGATTCGATTTTCCAAGTTGGTTGATCCCGTTCCCGTTGCCGACCCCACATAAGTCCAGATTCCCCTCTGAAACCCGACTTCACCCAATGCACCTACGGTAGTCGTAAGGTTCTTTTCGATTTGAATCACAAGTGCATACACACCTTTCATCTTTCTACCTCATTGGTGAGAACTCTTGTTTCATGCGCTGGAACAGTGGTTTGAATTCTGCTGATAAGGCTCTCGTCGTCGATATTATCATAAGGATTGGAAGGGGTTCTTCTAGATGGACAATGAGTGCGAAAGATATTGTACCCGGTATTCATGTTGTAAAGGGTAAGTTTGCCGATGAATTTGGTTTCATCGCTAGCTACCTTGTGGTAGATGATGATGAGATCTTAATCATAGACCCCGGAACAGCTGGAGACCCCGGGAAGGCCATTTTGAAGGCGATAAAGGGTCTCGGCCTTAGTCATAGGAAGGATGTTGTGGGCATATTGTGCACACATGGACATCCGGATCACATTGGAGGTGCTGCAGGCTTGCATAAAGCGACGGGCGCTCCTGTGATGATTCATAGGAACGACGCTGAGCTACTAAGGGCGCCTCAGCTGTTTATCAAAGAGCGACTCAGGTTGGACTTTGCGGGGCGTGTGGCAATGAAGTTTGATAAGAGTCCGTTACGAGTCAACTTTCGGGGAATCGAGCCAGACCGTTTCATTGATGATGGCGACAC
Source organism: Candidatus Thorarchaeota archaeon (assembly GCA_030669595.1). GTDB lineage: Archaea > Asgardarchaeota > Thorarchaeia > Thorarchaeales > Thorarchaeaceae > WTCK01. The sequence continues at coordinate 30,182 of DAOVDG010000009.1, read as the reverse complement.
AATCCGGGTGGGGGGCACAGCCCTTACAGTCATCCTGACGGGTGGGCATTGCTCTGGGCACTGTGTCTTTTATGATGCCACGCGGAAAGCATTGTTCTCCGGCGATGAGATTAACAACTTCCCCAATGATCCTAGGAAATTCTACGTTGATTTAACCGGCAGTCTCTCAGCCAAGCTGGCTGCAATCGAATATCTTCGGACACTGGATGTTGAATTTCTTCTGCCTGCTCATGATGTAGCTCATATCCTGCGTGATGTTTCCTTACAGTTCGAGGAGGTCAGCAATGGAGTTATCCAATTCCAGGACTTCTTGCTGGAACACATCTCCTTGAGAGGCGATGCAGATGTCAATCAATTGACATATGACATGATACGGGCTCGGAGTGTACCCGTCCCACAGAGTAATCCTGCATTGCTGCCCACAACGATACAAGTTACGCTGAAAGCACTTGAGAAAGCTGGGCTTATCCACGAAGACAAGCACGGAGTCTGGCACCCTGCTTAATTCCCTTCAACGTACAATCGAGCTAGATTCAAAAGACACCCCCACGAAAGTCCATCACCAGAAACCAGAACAGCATCGGGCAGCCCTGTTCGTAGTTTCTGCCAACCTATGAGTCACAAGATCGTTCAGGAGACCGATTGATGAGCAGACTATCCAGAAAAAAGGTGCAAGCTCCAAGCACCATTGAGGCAATCAGAATGGCTTCGGCCTCAGTACTTGGAGTTTCCACAAGCCGTGGGAACCCCCTTGGCAGTGCAATAGGCTCCGGCAGCATGATGGAACGGAATTCCGAAGCTGTTGCCATGAATATATCGCCTTTAATCTTCGTGATTAGGGATACTCTAAGAAAAACAGAAGGTCTTGAGCTACTCTCATTGGAATGGAACCTCGATCGCGCTCAAGGTTCCGAAGTTCTGCCAGAACAGCTTTCCATCGCTGGTGCATTGTCAAGCGAAGTTAGTTCTCATGTGTGTGTGCTGAGCTGGGAAGAGGGCATTGTAGACCCGTTCAAGATTGACAGTCATATGCAGGGATTATCAAAAAAGATTGCTGACGTGGAGGCCGCAGTTGTCAATAGCAACTTGAACTACGAAACCGATGGGATTGCCATACTTGGCAAGTTCGTGGATCGCCTGAACCGCGTTGTCTTTGTAGAAATGATGGACCGTCAGTTCAAGGGTTCGTGGGACTCGATTCAGCTAAAATCGCAAAACATCGACGAGGAAGCTGTCATCAAATTGCAGTGCCGAGACGACTTCACTACGCTGCCTCCCGGGATGACAATACTGGAACGTACCGACCTTAGGTTTGATTCTCCTCGATTGAGCGAGATAGACAAAATCCACTATTTCAAACGAAGAATCCTGACGCCTTTAGCTATTGAAACGATATCATCAAGCGTTGCCAACACGGGCAGAGCGATTCTAAGTGAATTGAACACACACGCCTACGGCATAGAAGAGGTAGACATCGTTCGCGCATCGATTGCTGCCCTTGTTCGGTTTCTTGGGAGTGAGCGGGCGGAAATGCGCGAGCTCGATTCACTCAAGAAGAGGACAAACGAGTTTGCTTCGCTCCTAACTGAAACTGTTGGTTCATTTGAAGTGGTTATTGAGCGGCATGTTAGTTCTGGACTCACACTATCGCTGTCAGAACACAAGTCCACGCTCAACTCTGAGATAGAATCTGACAAGACGCGGTTTGATGGATTCAAGGTTGAACTCGCGAAAGACCTTGCGAGTCATATGATGGACTCCGTTGAACGTGAATTTCCCGTTGATGATAAGCTGAGGGCGTGGCAGCTAAAGAGCACCATGAGGTATTTCGTCGCTTATGCCAAGAAAGTGTCTCAGTACTTCGTGCTGGATTTGCAGCAATATCTGATCGTGGGGGCAACTAGAAGAGCGATATTCGAAACTATGCGGGCTTTCCGGGACGCGATGTCGAATCAAGAGATGGGTCCCACTGAAACCATACTATTCTACAAGTTCTTCGATGATTTGTATAGTCAACTGAATGCGGTCATTGGCAAGAAGGCGTTCGAAGGTTCTAAGCAAGATCATCCAGCCGAGTTGATAAGCGTGATTGTCAGTGATATCCACGAGTCCTTTGAAGAGATGGATGCATGGGCCTTGATAAGCTTCGGCGACGTGGCTCAGGTTGTTCGTTCTGAAATCGAGAACAAACACTCAGCCGGAGTCAGTGAGGGCAGTGCCACGCTCTCAGAAACCGGCATAGCACTTCAGAATTTGCTCTCCGACTTCGAGACCCTAGTAGCAGATGTGGTGCCCGATGTGGCGGACCACCTCTTGAGCAAGGCATTGATCTCGGAGGCTATTGATACAGTCCTAGATAAAGGCGTTGACCTAGCGGAATCACTGTTGTCGATAATAGACAAGCAAAGTAAGAAACCCGAGATGTGGAAAACCGAAGCGCGGCTCTGGGTTGAGGACTTTCGCATTCAAGAAACGGATGATAATTTCTCCGCCAATCTGATGGATTTCCTGCAGTTTATTCATGATAAGGCTGGACGCAGGGGAACTGCACGGTCAATAGTTGACCGTATTGCCAGCGAAGCCAACGTGCGAGAACAGGAGTATCAGATTCTGGTTCAGGAGTGGGAACAAGAACGCCAAGTAGTAGAGGCTGAGAATGCTAAGATAAAGGCTCAAAACGAAGAGAGGGATGCTCTGCTTCAGCAAACGCAATCCCGATTCAAAGAGGAAATGGCTGAGTACGAATCGATCCAGGAGAAACGAAGACTTGCTCAAGCATCTCTTGATAGCACTGGCATCACTATCCCAGACAAACCTAACGCTCCTCGGAGCATGGAATTGCGCATTGCTGAGATTGATGCTGAGTACGCATCCGACCTCTCAGAACGTCCAATTCCACCCAACCCCGAGCTGTCACAAGAAACGTCACTTTACATCGAGCTGCGCGACACCATGACAAAGACACTCTCAATGATGAATGAGAGTCAAGAGAAGATGGAAGCCATTTTCCTTGAAAGGTTGAAGCAACTCCAATCCGAGGGATCGGCAGCCACCGAAGCAATCTGTCTCAGCATTGGTGACGAATTTCTTGAGTATCTGATGGGTTCGGTCATAAGAGGGTTGAGTAGACTACTTCCGCGGCCAACAAGAGCATACTTCAGAAATCCCGATTCTCCTGACATCATCTACGTTATAACCTATGAACAAAGAGGAAGCGAACTCACGATCAGAATAGGTCGAAGCAAGATGGGAGGTGCTGTCTAGTGGCAAGTTCATGGATTCTCAAGACTAGGCAGATGTCCGAGGCTGGAAAGGAGATTCTTCTGAGGGAAGCGCTTGTCAACCACATGCGGAGCAATAGGGATCGTCAGCTCTTGACGGAAATCGCAGAAGGCCCTCGACCCATGGAAGATATCCTGTCTTTCTTTGCGTCATTCTGGTTATACCATTACCAGGGTGTTAAGCTGATAGGGTTTGATGAGGCGCAAGACCTTACAATTGAGCTCAAGGACGAAGCAACACGCGAGGAACGTCGTCAGCTTGAGCTAGAGATTCGGCAGCTGCTCGGTGTTAAATTTCAAGAGGAGGTTGATGTATCCCGACTTGCAAGTGAGTTCTTCATCAATGCCGCAAATAAGATAGGCGGCAAAAGCCCAACTGATCAAAGCACAAAGGAAATTGCACTATCCTTGGTGAAGGAGTATCTCGGAAAGATCCCGACTGACTACTCGCCAAATCATGACATTGATTTCATTAATGAAGTAACTGGCTGGAGCGCAGCATGGAGACGAGAACTCTACACAAAGGCTTCTGGTCTGAAAGAAACGGCTCTCTCTTTGAGGGACGAATTGCTCAGGCCCAGAGATGAAGAAACCGCAGAAATCACGGTCCTATCCCGTGGTCTGAGTCAAGTTTTCGGAACTGTGAAGTACGCAGAGGGACGACCCATGCAATTCATCTCTGACTCGGCTTGGAACGCCATCACTGACGCCGTGTTAAAACGATTCTGCCAGAGTCCTCTGGAAACACAGGCGATACAAGCCGCCCATGAATTGAAGCTCAGGTTAGTCGAAGCTGTCGAAATCGATCTCGAAACGCCCACATCGCTTGAGGAGTATGAGGCGAAGATGGGTCAGGTAGTCGCGAAACATTTGAGTGAGATGATCAAATCTAAGCCTGACAGCGTCTACAATATGCTGTCAAAGCTACTTCAGATCAACTCCAGTGATATTCAAGCTGCGCTGCGAGTGAAGGGCGTCAAAGACATATCGCAGCTAGCGGAAGGTTTGACGAGTGTGGCTGAGCCACCTACTGCTAAAGCCGAAGGCCCCTCCATTAACAAGGAAGACCTTGAGGCAATGGAGCGGTCGTTGAGACGTCTTGAGAAACTTGAAACCACCCTCCAGAAGCAGGTCAAGGGTATGCTGAGAGCAAAGGGGTGGAGAGCATCGGAGCTAGACAAGATTTCATTGGATTTTCTGACTAAGGATCGCAGCAGTCTGATGGGCATTGAGGTTCAAGTACTGGAAACCCTTGAATCAAAGATGCGTGTTCCCTCTCCAGAGGATATCAAGCTACTCATCAAGCAGCGTGAGCAAGTTCATGATGGCGCTCTAAGTTCGCTGGGTATGGCTTCCGTTTCTGATATCAGTCAGCAACTCAGACATGAAGAAGTCGCGAGATCTATCAAGCTAGACTTGGTCTGGCATTTCACTATTGGCCTGTTAACAAATCTCACACGCATAGTGGAAACCTACATGCGGTCCAAGCAAGACATGCTCCGCATGAAGGCACTACTAAAGAGCATCTATGAAGATACAGAAATCGAGTTTCAATTCCTGCGCGAGGAGATCCTGATTGACCTTACAGCTATCCGCATCTACGAGCTAAAATGTGTGCACCCTGAACTCGATGTGTCAACACTAAGCGCATGGATGCATGCACGTTTGGGAAGCAAGGCATTGGATGCTGCTTCTTCGAACCTTGAATCAACGCCAAGTCCAGTATTTGAGGGTGTAGTGGAATCTCCTCTTGTCCGGGATGGTCTCACGTTTGATAACTACGCCATCGCATATGATGTGATGCATCGCTTCTTGAAACAGGAACGGTCTGAAAAGGCGGCAAAAGAGGAGCTGGCCATTGAAGCAAAACGACAGCAGCAAAGACTTGCTGAGCGCAAGAAGGCATCGCTCGACGCGCTATCTTTTGTCTATACAAAAGCCCATACCGTATTCAGGGCAATAGCCCGGGTAGGCACTGCAGGTCTGGACTGGACAGCAAACGACGATACAAAGCTCGCCAACCTTCTTGCATTCTATGTACGAACAAGCCGAGGACGTTCTGTCTGCACAAATTGCGGTGCAATGCCTAAAGAGGGAGCTTGCTCTGAGCATGGTTCCGACCATATGATTGAGTGCAAGGATTTGGACAGTCTTGCTGTGTTCGTTATGCGATCCATCTCTGACATAAAGAGAGGTCTGATTGGCCCCAAAGCCGAAGCCATGACGTGGGATGAGGCCAGGATCATCATCCAGAGAGAAATTGAAAATCTAAAGAGGAGCGGCAAATTGACGTCCAAGACGAATTTGAATGCCATGCTCCCAGGCGAGGTAAATTACATTGTGGGGCCGGCCCTAGCTCGGGTGATAGGGCGGTACTTCAACAACTCGCTGCAGTACGCGGCACGAAGCGCCAATCTCGCGAAATCCTACTAGCCTGAAACTCTCAAGCGGAACCTTTTATACGACCATGCGGCCCGCGAAGCGTGTCAGGTGGTTTTTGATGGCTAAGTATGAACCCAAGGGTGTTATGCCCGCCTTGGTGACCCCTTTCACAAAAGACGGCGACATAATAGAAGAGGGATTCAAGGACATAATCGATTACACGATTGAGAAGGGCGCGACCGGTCTTGTACCTGCTGGGACGACCGGAGAGTTCGTCTATATGCGGACCGAGGAGCGGAAGAAACTCTTCAAGATGTGCGTAGAATTCGCGGATGGTCGCGTGCCTGTGGTGGCTGGGACTGGAGAAACTAGCACAGCAGCAACCGTCAAGATGACCAAGTATGCCGCAGACATAGGATGCGATGCAGCCCTAGTCATATCACCATTCTATCTTCGCCCGACAGACAAGGGATACTACGAGCACTATGAAGCTGTCGCAGGAAAGGGCGGGCTGCCAATCATTATGTATAACATTCCACAATGTACGCTCGGGGTTCTGCAATCGAACATCGTAGAGGACTTAGCGGAGCTTGACAATATCGTTGGGATTAAGGATAGTAGCGGCCACATAGGCCATACTCTCGAGCTGATTCAGAAGCTAGATGGCAAGATGCCGGTGCTAATTGGCCATGATGAGTGCTTCCTCTCCGCGGTTGCGGCAGGGTCGAGTGCGGCAATCCTAGCATCTGCAAACGTGATGCCTCACATATGGCTCGACATCATGGACAATGTGCAAAAGGGTGACATGAAGAAAGCTGCGGAGCTTCAGCTCTCAGCACAGACCTTTGCACGAATAGTCACACGAAAGGGAGGCGCCCCTCCCGTGAAGGCAGCGCTTAGAATGATGGGGATAAACGCAGGCTATTCTAGAATGCCTTTGAATTCAGGTGGCACTCTGACTCATGAGCTAAGGGCTGAGATTCGAATTGAGCTGGAGAATCTTGGATTGATAGAGGCCACGACTCATCCCAAGGCTACAAAGGACATCGACGCACAAGGAGTACTTGAGAAGTTCGGGATTGGACCGGACTACCTTCAAGATGCGGAAATCGGGAAGGGTTCTGAAGATACCGTGTCGGTGGCTATTATGACTGGGCCGAAACATAGCGCTCTGGGTTCGGCATTCGTTAAGCTGCTCATGAATCCAAGAGTAGGCCACGAAGCCCTAACGGTGATCTTGGAACCTAATCTTCCTGTGAGACCGACAAGCATCATGGTGCCTGTCAAGAAAATCAAGTCAATGCGTCAGGCCTCCCTCTTCTACGGGCCCGTGCAGTCCGGAGCCGCAAAGGCTGTGGCGGCGCATCTCAAGAAAGGCAAGGTGCCGGATCAAGCCATTATTGACAATGTGATGATTATGGCCCTAGATATTGACCTAAACTCCAGAAACCGAAGGAAAGTAACAGCGGCGACTGAGAGGGTCGTATCAGCTGCCTTGGGACGAATATGGACGTGATTAGAGATGACAGATGACTTCACATTCAAGGGTGTATTCCCCGCATTGGTAACGCCATTCAACAAAGAGGGCGTCAACGAGGAGCAATACCGCGGATTGATTGACCATGTAATCAAGAGTGGTGCGACAGGAATCGTTCCTTGCGGAACAACAGGCGAATTCACTAGCATGAGCTTCGATGAGAAGGTCGACGCATTCAGGATTGCTTGTGACGCAGCAAAAGGCAGGGTTCCTGTAATGGCTGGCACGGGAGCCGCATCCACAAGGGAGGCCATTCAGCTCACAAGGAGAGCTGCTGAATTAGGTGCCTCGGCGGCACTAGTGGTCACACCGTATTTCCTTAAACCTAGCACGAAGGAAATCTTTGAGCACTTTGAACGGGTCGCCAACGCAAGCGATATTCCAATATTCCTTTACAACATTCCCCAAGTGACGGGAGTCAACATCGATTGGTGGCTTGTAGACGGTCTCCGAGAGATAGATGGAATCATTGGAATGAAGGACTCGAGTGCAAACCTGCTCAATCTCACGACGATTCTCGTTCGCCGGCCGGAAACCTTTCAGGTAGTCATCGGACATGATGAGGTTGCTCTTCCAGCCCTTGCTACCGGCTGTGATGGTGCAATACTCCTGAGTGCCAATATCTTTCCGGACCGCTACATTCGAATGCAATCTGCGCTCGCCAGCGGTGACCTCAAGGAAGGCCTAATCATTCAACGAAGCTTACAGAAAACAATCCGGCTAATGGTCAACAGGGGCGGAGGGCTTGCCGTCAAGGCCGCCTTGAATATGATGGGGGTTCCAGTAGGAACCGCAAGAGCTCCATTGATTGAAAGCGACGCTCTCAGGTACGAGGATATAGACGAGCTCAGGACGTGTTTGGAGGACCTCCAACTCATTAAGCGAGGACCAGTCACGTTCAAAATGGGTGACAAGACTTTGATTGCTGAGGCTTATCCGAAAGCTATTGGCATGATCCCAGAAGTCATCGACGACTTGACATTGCTGCATGGAGAAGCGCTTGTTGGAGAAGGGCTGGAGGTTGCACATGTCGATCTTGTCATGGGTCTTCGGGACGGACCACTCAAGGAAGCATTAGCAGCCGCTGGGACAATGACGGAGGGCTTTCATGCTTCCAATGTCATCAAAAATCTCGAACCCACAACAGTTTTCGTTTCAACAGTTACAATCGTCGATGAAAAGCACAACGCGCTGGTATACGAAGTAGCTCAGAGGGCAGTAGCTGATGCTGTGAAACGCACTGTAACTGACATGATAATCCCTGAGGAACTCATTCCTGACATAGTGATAGCCGCCAATGTCTTTGTGCATCCTAGTGCCAATAATCCAAAGCGTGTGCACATCAATAACTTCCGTGCAGTTCGACACGCTATCCGACGGGCGATAGAACGACGACAAGACGTGAATGAGATTGTAGCAAGGAAAGACTCAGCTCGACACCCCTTCGCGTATAATCCCTAGGAACGTCTAACCAGCGACCGCCGCTTTGAGTCCATTATGCAATACATAATCGTCACACAGGATGTTGGCCATTTGTTAAGACGGGGACAGTATCAGTGTTCTCTGTTACAGCACGCTCTCTCAGTCCTAGAGGCTATGTCAGAGCGCACAATCTAGATGGCTTCTAGGGCCATTCCGTTTGCCCCTCCCGGTTGCGATTGAAACGATTTGCGTATATATGCCTCCGTACGAAGCATTGTACAAGCTTCGCACCGTTTCAAGCTGGCCGCGCCACCCAGCATCCGTTGGAGCTAAGAACCATGGCTGAAACCTACACAATACGCATTCGCGATATCCCCACACGCAAGTTGCGGAAATCAGTGCGTAGATTCCTCTCAGGGAAGCATAAAGTTTCAGTTGAAGATGTATATGGACGGACATATCCGGTCGTCATTCGAAAACAGCGCAGGATCCTGTGGGGTGGCGACTTGCACATCGCTATAGGGGTATAGGGGAAAAAAAGTGCGGCTCAATCCGTCCCGCCTTTAACTGACTTGAAGTGGTTTCAGCCATACCACATTTTTCGCTTGGTACAGGTCACGCATTTGGGAATGTTATTATCAGGGTCTGGGATGATGCTGCTTGGGTGCCAAGTTGATTAAGACCAACCAATCACGGATGCTGTCACTTCTCAGAAACCTAATAGCCACGAATTCTGAGAGCCCTCCGGGCAGAGAAGCTGAAGTCGCCAAGGTTCTTCGAAACCATATGGAGTCACACGGTATTGCCTGCGAGTCCATTGGTCCAAGTGATCGGCCAAATTTGATATTCTCTACAGTGGACGAAGAATTGGGTTCGCTAGTCTTGCATGGTCATATGGATACTGTACCAGCTGGCCCTCCGGATGCTTGGGCTTACGATCCATTCGGTGCAGAAATTGTGGATGGACGCATGTACGGGCGGGGGGCATGCGATATGAAGGGGCCAGTAACAGCTCTGACAGAAACCCTGATTCTTTACGGCGAGGAGAAGCATAATCATCCACTTCTCATGCTGGCCACGTCTGACGAAGAGAGTGGCTGCTCAGGTGCCGAAGAGGTTGCTAAGAGCGGGAAGCTAGCGGGAGTGAAGTTTGGCGTCTGTGCTGAACCTACAAGTCTCGATGTCCTAGTCGGCGAGAAAGGGATGCTATGGGCTCGTGTAGCAGCGACCGGTAAGGCCGCTCATGGGTCTAGACCGCACGAGGGGAAAAATGCGATTCGATTATGCACGAGAGCGTTAGATGTTCTTACAGGCCAATCGTACACCTTTGAGCCAGATGAACTGCTGGGAAAGCCAACAATCAGTGTGGGTATCATCAAAGGAGGCGTGAAGATCAATATCGTGCCCGACCACTGCGAAGCGCATTTGGACATGAGGCTGTGCAAGGGGCAGACCGTGGAGTCCGTACTTGCGGAGATGAATGCCCGCCTTGAGAAAGCAGGATTGTCTGAATGCATCGAAATCGAGTACATACACGGCAAGCCTGCCGTTTCGACTCCCCGTGATGCTGAGATAGTTGGAGTCAGTCTCGATGCAGTTGAGCGGGTTACAGGAAAGCGGCCAGTGCCCACATCAGCAACGTTTGGCACGGATTGCTCGGTACTTCAGCCAAAGATAGGGGTTGTCAATGTGATATGTGGACCCGGCTCTATCGAGCAGGCCCACCAACCTGACGAATATATACACATTGATGAGTTGTTCAAATCTGTTGATGTCTACCTTCACATTGCTCGACACTTCGGTGAGTGATAAGCGCGACTTTGTCTGCATCAGTCGGGTTTGCTTCTCCTTTTGGCAATGAGGGCGGCTATGGCTCCTGCGCCAAGGCCGTTGCCGATGTTCACTACTGCAAGACCTGGTGCACATGATTGGAGCATTGAAGATAGAGCAGAAATTCCTTTGCCACCATACCCGTAGCCAGATGGTATTGGCACTCCTATCACGGGAATATCAACTAACGAAGCTATTACAGTTGGCAGTGCGCCCTCCATTCCTGCTAGGACAACTACCACATCTACATCTTTTTCGATTATTTGCTTCAGGGGGTCGATGAGTCGGTGGATTCCTGCCACTCCTACGTCAAAGAATGATAGTGATTCAACTCCCACGACTTTGGCAATGGCTTCCACTTCACGTGCATATGGAATGTCTGAGGTTCCAGCAGTAATCACGGCTATTCTCCCTGAAGTTTCGGGTGGTTTCCAGTTCTGAGAATGCACAAACACGGTGAGATGATCTCCACTACCACTCACATTGATGACATAGTCATCGATAGCACTCTCAAGAGCGTCGACTTTCTTCTGGTCTGCCCTTGTAAGTAGTGCGAATCCATTTGCATCCAACATGTTTCTCGTTATCTTGATGATTTCGTCGCTCTGCTTTGTTTCTGCCATGACTACCTCAGGTATGCCAGTCCGGTCCTGTCTACCATGGTCAAGGACAGCAAGATCCTCCACATGACTTAGCGTGAGAACCTGGAGCTTCTTCTCTGCCTCTTCAATCGTCAGCTTTCCGCTGGTCAATGCCTCTAAAATACCTCTAGTAGTGTGCATAATGGATTCCTCACGCGTTTCCGGTTTCAGGATTAGTCAGGAGAAAGTTTAAAGTTGTGGTCTCTCAAGGATTCTTCTGCAGTGGTCCAAAACAACCACAGGGGCGGTTGCCTATGCAAATAGATGAGATTATTCAAAACATCACCATGCTTTTTCAGCCTCCTGCTATCTACATCGTTGCGATATTGATAGTCCTAATTGTCTTGGGGGTTGCAATCAGAAGGCGACCTAAGGGACCTGCAGGACCGCCAATCATCACATACATGAGCAAGATGGTGTCACGCATCGAAAAGGGCAAACCCATCAAGGATGTGCCGGTCAAGTCCCGGCAAGACATCATCACTGAAAGCTTCGAGGAGAAGATGCACGCAGTAGGTTTGCAGCCATCTACGAGTTCTGGTCATATACCAACATCACGCACTCCCTTGGCGAAATATCTCTTGGACCACGGTGTTGCTGAATCCACTACTGACGCAATCATCAACGAACTTAACGAACTGGAATCAAAGGAAGCAGTCAAAGAGATTATGGACGCCGCGGCAGAAGGTGAAGGTGTCAATTTCACAAGCGTTGAACTTGATATGGCGAAGCAACTAGCACTCGAAGAGTGGATGCGCGCAAGACGGAGAACTAGCTCCTAGGAGTAAGCGCATGTGACCGAAATCCTCCACATGAAGGATAATTACATCCGGGAGTTTGATGCGAAGGTTGTGGCAGTGGGCGACGGCTATGTTGTACTTGATCACACGGCGTTCTATCCTGAGGGAGGCGGCCAGATTGGAGATCGGGGGATAATAAGCGATGGCACCACCACTCTAACGATTGTAAACACGAAGAAGGACTCTGGAGAGGTTCAGCACTTGGTGGACGGGCCCATTGCGTTAGGCGATGGGGCTGATGTCCATGGTTCTCTTGATTGGAACCGGCGATACGAAAGCATGAAATTCCATACGGCGCAGCATGTTCTCTCTCGGTACCTCCAGCTGAATTACGGAGTCATCACTGTAGGCAACATGATAACGCCCGACAAGAGCAGAGCCGACTACTCGCCTCTCGAATCCTTTGATGATGAGATGAAGCGCAAGGTCGAGGCTGGAGTGAACGAGATTCTGGCCAAAAACCTTGATGTTTCCATTGAGTTCATGCCGCGAAAGGCCGCAATTGACTATCTCAATAAGAAAGGCTACCAAACAAGATACCTCGAGATGGTACCAAAGTCAGTGAAGGAGTTCAGGGTGATTGCTATTGGAGATTATGATGTGGCTTCCTGTGCTGGAACACACGTGAAGAATACGCGCGAGGTAGGCGCCATAAGAATCGGGAAGACAAAGAACGTGGGTGCTGGCAAGAGGCGTATCTACTTCAGCTTGGTCAACTAGCAATGTGCGTAACAGCCAACAGTTTTATGAGCTAACCGGAAACCTACTGTGAGTGTGAGTCGGATGAAGGCACTTGTATTGACTGCCGGAGTTGGTCAGAGACTTAGACCACTAACTGCTAACAGGTCAAAGACGATGTTGAAGATTGCAGGCCGCCCTGTGATGCAGTACATCCTCGATAGCTTGAAGGAAAACGGATTCAAGGATATTGTCGTTGTCGTGGGGCATGGCCGTGAAGAAATTATCGACCACTTCCAACATGGTGCCGACTCAGGCGTGAGGATACGCTATGTAGTCCAGCATGAGCAGAAAGGTGTTGAAGACGCAATACTAACTGCTCGTGATGAGATTGGGAATGACGATGGGTTCCTGCTTGTCAATGGTGACGTCCTTGTAGACCCTGAAATGGTCTCTCGTACTCTGACTAATCACGAGAACATGGAAGCAGATGTAACAATGCTCGTGACTCTTGTGTCCAATCCTGAACAGTTTGGCACGGTTCGGATTGGAAAGAACGGCGTCGTGGAAATGCTTGTAGAGAAGGGCGGACCCGATCGCTATGTCAGCAACTATGCGGTGGCTGGGGTGTCAGTGTTTTCAGCAAGAACACTTCCTCTCCTTGCGGAACACAAAACCATGGAGCGTACAATCGAGAAGATGATAGAGGCCAAATCCGTAGTCGCCGCCGCTGTCTGGGAGAAGGAATGGGCGGAGTTTACTTGGCCTTGGGACGTACTTGAGGCCAATCGGATTGTGATGGACAGGCAGATCCGTGGGCATGGGACCTTTATTGCTGAAACTGCTGAAATACACAGACACGTTGTAATAGAAGGTCCTGTATTCATCGATGAGAATAGCGTCATACGTCCAGGCACGACCCTAAGGGGACCAATCTACATAGGTAAGGGAGTGTATGTAGGCGACCACTCACTCATTCGCAAATACACCAGTCTATGTGATAATGTGCGCATCGGATATTCTGTTGAGGTACGTAACAGTGTTGTCTTCGACAAAGTCACTGTCGGAAGGATGACCTACTTGGCAGATTCAATAGTTGGGGCAAACGCGTGCATCGAATCTGGAGCGCAAACCTGGAACTGGCGTCCGGACAACAAACCGCTCCATCTCATGTACAGGGACGGGCGTGTGCAGGTACCATTGAGCAAGTTCGGCGCCATTATAGGGGACGGAGCCATCGTGGGCGTCAACTCATCCATATACCCCGCTCAACGCATAGGGGAGCACAGTGTCATAGCCCCGGGTTGTATCATTGACAAAGACATACCTCCGAGAAGCGATGTTTCAGCCCAGCAGAAGTTAATCATCAAGCAACGCAAAGACGACGACTCCAGCAGCAAGTAATTTCACACATCAATCTGTTTAACCGCCGAAACTCGCCCGTCGTTGATGTACAAGTGAACAATGGCGCTTTCGACTATTGTCTTGTAGACCCGATTCCTGCAACGTGAGTGAACCTCAACCGATAGAGAGTCTTCTCTATCTCTGGATATGCATACATGACCCAATTCCCTGCCAAACTATTGATGCCAACTGGTGAAACACTGGGTCCACCTATCAAAAGAGCATTGCACCTTACGATCATAGCTGCTATTTCGTTCTCATGCATGAGCATCTTTAAAAGCCGAACTCAAGTCGTTCGCGGTGACCCCCTGGGAACAAATCTAGGAGTGTAATTGCTATCAGCCGCAAGAAGTGGGGCCGAACAGCTACAAAGACAGAGAAGATTGTCCGAGATGCTGTGCCCAAACCAGAAACAATTGGCGAAATTGATGAGTACGTGAAGAAGGCCAAATCCGTCACTAGCTATGACCTTGCCAAGCGGTTCAACATCAGGATGAGCATTGCACGCAGAATACTCAAAGACAAGGAAACAGAAGGTGTGATTGTTCCCTATATTCACGAAAGTGGCTTTGTTGTCTACACGACTCCAGCAGAGATCGAGAAGCGGGATGTCGGCAAGCCGATTATGATTGTGGATGTCCTTGAGGAAATCGCATCCTCTGTGCCTAAGCGTCCTGTGATATCCAAAGAAACAGACATAGCTCTTGGTGCGGCTTCAGCGGCTGAATCCGTGAAACCTGGGAAACTTGCACGGCAGCGACGCGCTCTCGACGACCGCAAGGAAAAAGAAAAGGCCAGGCAACCTGAGATCGTAGTTGAGCCCCTCGCGGAAAAGGCGGAATCTCCAACTGCCGAGGTCCCGAAACCTGAAGAGAAGAAGCCTAGGAAGAAGGTCACTAAGAAGAAGGCTGAAGAGAAGCCCAAGAAGAAAGTGACCAAGAAGAAGGCTGAAACAAAGCCCAAGAAGAAGGTCACCAAGAAGGCTGAAGAGAAGCCCAAGAAGAAAGTGACCAAGAAGAAGGCTGAAGAGAAGCCCAAGAAGAAAGTGACCAAGAAGAAGGCTGAAGAGAAGCCCAAGAAGAAGGTCACCAAGAAGAAGGCTGAAACAAAGCCCAAGAAGAAAGTGACCAAGAAGAAGGCTGAAACAAAGCCCAAGAAGAAGACCCCCAAGAAATAACTCATCGCTGTTTCTTGTTCAACCCCGCAATGCCTCTACCCAGCCCGTGCGTCTTCCCTCATCCCAACTTGACCCAAACCGGGATAAAGCTCAGATTCTTGCTCAGACTGCTTGAATGAGCATGATGAGAAAGAAAGAAGTTCTTGCGACACCGAGGATGTAATTCTTTTTCCCGATGCGCAAGCTAAGCTACTTGATGACCATGGTCATCAAGATGAATTGATGGGTTTCATTAAGCCTGCTTCGAGTATGAAGCTGCTTCTACTTCAGTCCCGCTATCTGTTTGTCCAAGTCCTCCAACTGCGTGTCCAGTTCTCCCTCTTTAGCCTTGTAGTCGTCTTCAGGTATGTAGCCTCTCATGTAATCAAAGCGCAAATCTGTAAGCTGAGCTTTAAGGCGATCTTTTTGCTGCAATATGAAATCGAGTTGGTCATTGCCTTCAGCAGCTTCAACTGCTGGTGCAGCCTCTGCTTCTGGCACAGGCTCAGGAGTGGGTTCAGGTTCTACCACTTCCGGCGCAGGCTCTGCCACTTCTGATGCAGGCTCGGGAGCTGGCTCTACCACTTCTGGAGTGGGCTCGGGTTCAGGTTCCGGCGTAATCTCCGGCTCGGGGGTTGGAGCTGCTTCCGGAGCCGGAGCTTCAGCTTTTGGGGCTGAAGCCTTTATGCTTTCCATCATTTCCATATTCTTGCGAAGAGTATCGATTTGGTTTGCGATCTCCGTGAACGAGTCGTTGATTGTCTGGTTGATAGACATCTTCATCTTAGCAAAGTTCTCTGCCAACTCATCCGCCAATTTCTTGGTTTCAGCAACCTTGTTCGCGAATTCCGCGATCTCTTCCATCTGCTTCTGCATAGCACTGAAATCAAAGGACATGTATAGCCACCTAGGTGTGCTCTTTCTATTTGAAACATCGATATGCTCATTCTTAACCTTTGTCGTGACCTACCTACAAATCAACATACCACTCTACACGTCGAACTATGTAACCTTGTCAGCCTTTCCTTCGAGAATGGCCTTTCTAATGATTTGAATGAGCCTTTCACGGTATGAAATGTCGATGGCTACTAGCTCGTAAGTAGGAACGCTTAGAATCTGGCCAACTCGCTCAGGAGTCAGCGCCGTTGGAAGGTCCTGCTTATTAGCAATGCCAATCACTTTGGCATTCGGAACTTCCTCATTGACTAGAGTTACCAATTTCTTGCTTCTTAGTACATTTTCCAGCGTGCTATCAGTAACAATCACAACAACCTGGGCGTTGGCAATCATCTTAGCCCAAAGAATACTGAACCTTGATTGACCTGCGAGATCCCAAAGGACGATATTAGCATTCTCTACTTCAGTGGGCAATTTCTTGATTGAAACACCAATGGTAGGGTCATGGACAAGGGGGAGCGTTTCCCCTCTCAATAGGTGCAAAGTAGTCGTTTTCCCCACACCTGCGAAGCCGAGTATGGCGACTTTCACCAAAGTGACTGCAACTTCATCCACGATGGCATCGAGTCCGTCAAGAGGTTGGTTTGCTATGGCAAGAGGGGCGAAGTCCTTCATGAACTTCTCAATCAGGTCGCTCATCTTCCCCGTAATCTGTGCGTTGTCATCAGCCTTGTCGGCAATGAAAACGAATGTGAAAACATCTTTTAAGCCATAGAATATTCTCCAGCTCGATACGCCCATTGTTTCCACATTTCCGTCGAGCTCCACAGCCCTGATGAACTGTGTAAGATTGACTAGAAACTCAATCAGACTGTCTTTGTGTTCGCTCTTGGCATACTCCTTTGAGAATATCATCTCACTCTGTTGTCCAAGAACGTAAACGCCTCTAATCACGGATTACACCCCACGTTTCGATAAGGAGTTCAAGATGCCTCTTGGCTGCTTCAGGTGCCAGCTCCTTGTCTGCTAGCTTCCTCGAAATAGCCGCGAGTATGAATTCAGGCATGAATGATTCAATGACAGGGTCTGAAATTAGTACCCAACTACCATATTCATCAAGCTGGGCAGCCACTCTATCGGATTCGAATGACCACAAAATGGATTGTACGATTTCAAGGGGAATCGCAGTCTTCTGTGATATGTCCTCAATCTCCTGCGGACCTTCGCGCAGACATTTCAGGACCATATAATGTAGGCTCTTGGAGAGCAGCCTTGACATCTTCTCCCTGTCCTCAAGAAGTGGTGAGTTTGGGTCTTCTACCGGCAATGTGGGATTGTAGCCCTTACCCGTGGGAGGAGAGAAGAAACTTGAAACAAGCTGCTTGTACTTCTTGCCCATTTCTGGGTCTGCTTCCATAGCTCTCTTAATTGACTTCACGGGTGGGGCACGATAACCGAATACATCCTTGACCAGGAACACAGTTTCTCCTGTCTTGCTTAGCAGCTCAACCTTAACAACTCCGGATTGTATAAGTGGTTCTACAATCTCACGGAGCTCGACTGTGTCTGCCTGCAATTGAGTCTGAAGCCAGATAGAAAGCTTAGCCGCTCTTTCCACACCCTCTATCTCGAGTTTTTCCAGAAGCAACGCAGATGAAGGAGTGAAGAAGATATCAGCCATCTTCTGCTCCTCATTCGGTTCATTGAGAACACTCTCATTGCCGAGAATCTCGCGCAAGTTGACCGTATCTGGCACTTCGCTCATAAGTTCCAAGATGAGCCGTGCCATGCCTTCCATATTATTGCTCTCAGTTTCGTAGTCCTCATCAGCTCCGAGGACAAAGCATACTACCCATCCGGGGTGTGTCCTTTCAGCGAATGAAACCACTCTCATTCCCTCTATGTCTGAGAACTTGAGGTTCGATGCCTTCTCCTTCTCATGCTCATAGTACACAAGGTTTAGCGCCTTCTCGTTGAGGGAAAGCGTGGCGGGATAGCGCTTCTCAACAACGAATCCTTGGTAGTCGTCCAAATGAACTACGAAAATCGCTTCTGGCATGTAACGCCCCATCCTCGGGATGCGTCTTACTACATAAATGTTTGACCGTTGCATACCCTGATGAGTTTACACGACTCCAAATCCGGGACAAGGGCTGGATTTCCTCTTGTCATTTCAATGAGTTTCGAATTACACTGCTGACTAATCGCTTTCGTAGGACTGACCCTCGACAGGCGCCATCTACGAGCATCGAGTTCCTTCCTAGAAAGGGTGAAAAGCATTGATTTGCTGTTCGGCTCAAGGACAATACGATGGACACTTCGACTCGTCAACTCATAGTCCCTGTCATGGCAACCAGAACCACTCGTTTGGCTGATGGGCAGCCGGTCAAGCAAGCGGTGCCGGAGGACTATACGTTGGCAGCAATCTTGATCAACGCTCTCGCTACAAAAGATGACAATGATATCGAGTTCGTCCTCAAGACATATCTTCCGATTAGAGTGGTTCCCTCGACACTGTCATCAGGATGCTTTCTTCTCGAATACCAAGGCATGAGTTCTGCTAATCTTGTCAGCCATCAAGAAATCGATTTTGGGGATTTGCTGGAGCGCGTAAGGGGTAGCCATTCTAGCTCTGAACTTCTTGATTGTGTCGGCGACTGTCTGTCAGTAGTCAACACCGTTTCAAGCGCCGTACCACAGGAGCACCTTGGCGTGCTATCTGGGCCATTAGCAGCATGCACATCGCAGATGTTGGAGTGGCCGACTAAAGAGAGGCTTGAGGAGTACGCCCTCATTCTTCCGAAACTGTTGAAGGATTCAGATGTTGAAAAATGTGCTAAGGCTCTTCAGGAAACATCTCGAGTTCTTCAAAATGCCGGAGCTGCTCTCTCTCGCATCGATGAAAAAGTTGCAGCTCAGATGCGGAACATCGTTTCTGAACAGGAATCACAGATGTCAACGAAAATCACTAGACTCAATCAACGAATAAACGTTCTTCGGAAAGAGGTCGCGAATCTGGAGTCGCGGATTGAACAAATGACAGCGAGAGATTCTTCAACAGGTAAACGGTCCTCAAAAATGCATGAGATTGAAACGACGCTAAAGGGCAGGAAGAAGGCTTTGAAGCGAGATATTTCCAGACGCGAAGAGATTCTGACCCAGAACCAGGAAACCTTCAGGGACCTGCTTGTACAGCAAAAGGAATTGCATTCACGAACTGAGAGCGAGCGAAGTAGAATTGAGAATCAGCGTCGGTTGTTGCAAGAAGTCTTTCTTGTTGCTTGCAGTGGTGTTGGCCCGGATAAAGACGGTGTCACCCTGATGATCCCCTTCATAATGGTTGGTTTCTCCAAGAAGGGTCGTCTGCGTGTCGTGGTATACCCTCCGTCGTACTTGCGCTCCATTGACCAACAAGTCGGTCGACGTCGTGACTATGTTTATCCTCTTACTGCCGATTCCGGGCTAAGCTCAATTACGGACGAACTCACACACCGCGCTAATAGTGATGTTGCATTCAGAAAATTCTTGCGGACCTCCTCGAAAAAGAATAATCTCCTTGCCATTGGTGTCACCCGTTCCTTAATCGGGGAGGGCAGCAAATCCCTGCAATCCGATGGCTTAGTGAAAGTAAATCTGGTTGACGAAATCAGCGGCATCATTTCTGGATTTCCAGAAATCAAGAAGAAGCCAATGAAACTCAGAGAAGTGGCCCCTCTTCTTTCAGATACTGATGCAACCTGCTTTGTTAGATTTCACGTGCACGATGATTCAGGCAAACCCATTGAGGAGGCTCTTCTAGAGTTGGGCGCATTTCTTCTTCAGTCAGATGCTGGCGGAGTGATTAAGGCGTCACTGCCCAAGAGCCGCTATGAGGGAGTAATTCGAGCGAACGACTTCCACGACAAGCCAATCGAGTTCACTCTAAGCTCAACGAATGACTTGGTCATACCGGTGACCCTAGATTCATTCTCAGACGAAGAACGTCTTACAATCAGGTTTGACAAACTAATGAAACGGGCGCGACACATCGACGAAATCAGAGATAAGCTGCGAGATGCATTCCGGAAACAAGGAAGCACGCTGCTCAGCATACCTGCTTATAGAAGTGCATTTGAGGAGCTTCTAACGGAGCTCGGCTATGAGCCCGAGTCATGGATTGCTGAAGCGACGAAAAAGAAGGGAATGGTCAAACGTTTGCTGAAGCGGGACGATAGGCTTGAGGGTCTGAGACGAGACATCCTTCGATTAGCACAGGAATCCAAAGAATCCGGGGGTATAATGATGTTCTCCGAATTCTTGGTTAGATTGGATTCCCTTGGATGGGCCACCAAGTCGAAAGAGATAGAAAACATTGTTACCTCTATGACCAATGAAGGGCTTATCCAAGGCATGACAAGACTTGAGAATGGCACACGCCTAGTGAAATTCATACCTGTCGAACTAACCAAGGATCCCACACAAGTGCTAGGCCTCGCCGCAAAGAGAGATGGTCGCTTGACAATCGAAGATGTTGTTGTCGGTCTCGGATGGACTGAGGATCGTGTAACTAACGCACTTGATCTTCTTGCTGATAATGGAGTGGCAAAGGTGCAGAAAAGCTACTCTAAGAGTACGATATACTGGTTCCCAGGTTTTCGAGGGCGTCGAAAGAAATAAGACGAATGACCGTTTGAGCAGGACTTAGGCAGAAGCCGGGAGTACACAGGAGTTCGCAATGATGAATCGGTTGTCACACATGGTTTTCGCGATAGCATTGTTCGTAGGACTATACACATTGATCTATGTCTTCAGTGTATGGCAGGCTGACGCTAGCCTGCTGTCTGACTTGCTATTCTACTATATCACAGGCGGTCTTGCGACTAGCATGATTTCCGTCCCAATTCTGTACTACAAAGCCCCCCACAGGCATATGGCCGCCCGTACCACTGGGAACAGAAGCTCAGTCAGTGCCCTAGCATTCGTTACCTTCTGTATTGGCTCACTGGCCGGTGCCCTCATCTATCAGTGGATCAACGATATACCGATTGTTGGAACCCTCTCGATATTCATAGGCGCTCTGATTATGGTTTCAGGCGCAATAATGCCCGATTTCGATATCACTTTTCTTGGCATCTCTCGTCACAGGAATATCATTTTTCATTCAGCAGTGCTGCCATTCATTTTTGTATTGACGACTGTGGTCAATGTCGCCACGAGAATCGTTTCATCAGAAACATTCAGTGTAGGCGCAGGCATCGAGTACTACATCGCAAGCCTGTTCCTCATTGGCTATGCCAGTCACCTCTACCTTGACATCTTCCCCAGTGATGCAAGTCCCTTGGAAATAATATGGCGGGCAGCAAACCCATATGACAAAGCACCAACAGGCATCAAGCCACTTGGCCCAATCAAGATTACAAAGAAGAATGCTCGGGGCTGGCTTGTTGGAAATGCAACTATCCTGCTAATCGTTGCAATCGCCCTCATGGCCCTCTACTTCCACAATCTGCCTGTGCCGAGTCCCTAGATTCCTATCAGCATAATCAGAATGTATGTGATAGTTCATGGCTCCTGTCCAATGAAGAACAGGAGCGATTTTCAAAAAGCATATCCACGAGCAATTCTGAGGTTGTGAACATTAGCCCCATTCATCTTCGACGTCCAGTGTATCTGTTGTATCAGCTTCCTCTTCGGCATCGTCATCATCCTCAAAGAGAAAGGTCTGAGGATCGACTTCGTCATCATCGAAGCGGTTTACAGCTACTTCTTTATTCTTAGCTTTCTTCAATGCCTCAGGAGCCATGCAGAGTATGTCTTGTGGATCAAAGTACTCACACTCTGCGCAGCATTCACCTTTGTGGTCACAGGTAAGAAAAGCCCCGCACAATTTGCAACACTTCAATTCTGACAAGTTACCACCCGATGCAATATTTCAACTACAAATCCGCAGTTATGCCTTATAATCTTCACTTCGCGGTCCTCTTTTTGCTGGGCTTCTTCTCACGCACTGTTCCTCCAGTTAATGTTAAATTGCTCCGGCTAACAACCTCTATGGAGCTGTTCTGGTTGGACGATTTAGAGTTCGAAGTTCGCAAAGTTGTCTTGGGCAACGCTGTGAAGTACGAAGGGAAGCCAAATGTGAAGTCCGTGATGGGCGCTCTCCTCGGATCTCGGGCTGACCTAAGGCTACGTGCAAACGAAGTCAAGGAGATTGTGTCCAAGGTAGTGAAGGAGATTGAGAAGCTGACTCTTGAGGCACAACGTTCAGAGCTTCATGATATTGCTCCTGAACTGCTTGAACAGGAGGTCAAGTTGGAGCCAGAGTCGAAAGAACTCCCAGAACTCCCGAATGTAGGCACGTGGCCAAAGGTAGTCATGCGACTTGCACCCTTTCCATCAGGTCCCCTTCACATTGGCAACGCTAGAATGGTCGTGCTGAATGACTATTACGTGAAGAGGTATGATGGTGAACTTATTCTCGTCTTTGATGACACGATTGGCTCGGATGAGAAACAGGTCGAAACTGAAGCTTTTGATATGATTCCTGAGGGTCTGGAATATCTTGGAGCTAAATGGCATCGCACTGTGTACAAATCAGACCGACTTGATATATTTTACAAGTATGCAGTTGATTTGCTGAAGAAAGGCGAGGCCTACGTGTGTGGTTGTGATGCTGGACTTTGGAGAAAGGAGCACAAGATCAAAGGGAAACCTTGTTCATGTAGCCTCCTCTCTGCCGACGAGAATCTATCTCGTTGGGAGATGATGCTAGATGGCACCTATCCGGAAAGAGGCGCCGCAGTCCGTCTAAAGACCGGGATGGACAATCCTGACCCCGCGATGCGAGACCATGTCATCCTTCGAATCTCCGAAACAGAGCATCCCCGAGTGGGGACTCGCTACCGTGTGTGGCCTCTATTGGAGTACTCATGGGGAATCGACGACCATGAACTAGGAATATCTCACATAATCAGAGGCAAGGATCTCGTGAAGGAGGGGAAGATTGAGCAACACATCTGGAGCATCTATGGCTGGCAGCATCCTGAACTTCTCTACTATGGCCGCCTTAAGTTCCAAGATGCCACACTTAGCAAGAGCAAGTCTAGAAGAGAGGTCCTTGACGGAACCTACTCAGGATGGGATGATCCTCGCACCTGGAGTATGCAGTCATTGGCCAAGCGGGGTATTGATTCCAAGGCCGTAAGAAAAGTTATGCTTGACCTTGGGCTGAGCACTGTTGACATCTCAATCTCGATGAAAGCCCTCTACTCTGAGAACCGGAAGCTGCGAGACGCCAATGCTTCGCGCTTTTTCTTTGTTGAATCACCAACTTGGCTAGAGCTGTCGGGGGTTCCGTCTGAAACCACCTATGCAGAAGCACCTGTTCATCCTGATTTCCCGGACCGTGGAGTCAGGAATATTCCTCTTGGAATGGTTGATGACACAATTCTAGTAGGAATTCAAAAGAAGGACTACGATCGATTCAAGAACGACACCCTCTTCAGGTTGAAGGATTTCGCCAACTTCAAACTCCTCAAGGGGAAATCGCCAGTTGGTCAATTCCACAGTCATGATGTGAATGATGTCCGAACTGCTGGAGGCCCAATAATCCAGTGGGTGCCTAAGAGGGGTTCTGTGGGAACGGAGATTACGATGGTTGACGGTGATATAACAACGGGTTTCGCAGAACCAAGTGCGTCCGAACTGAAGCCCGGAACGTTCTTGCAGTTTGAAAGATGGGGTTTTGGCTGCGTTGTTGAATCCGGCACCCCAATGAAAGTCGCTTTTGCCCACAAGTGATGATTACACATGTGAGATATCCTTAGGGTGGCGCAACCCTGCAGCCAAAGAGGACAAATAGGCCTGTATTAGCCATCTACGTAGTGGTATCCTATGCCAAAGAAGAGGAAGAAGTCAGGAAAGAAAGCAACATTGTCACCCTCGCTCTTCAAGGTGACTGGTGCAAGTGCGAAACTGAAAGTGGACGATAAGAAGAAGAAGCTTTACTACTTCGGAACCAAAGTGAATCCTAAGAAAGCAGCGAAGCTCGCTGCAGGAACTGGCGCTGAAATCTTGGGAGTATCCGGTACTGCCCTTAAAATCAGCAAGCCGTCTCTCAAATACGATTTCTACTGCGACTATAAGGCGGATCTTGAGATGGCGTTCGTTCGGGTGAGGACGCAGGAGCTCGGCGTTCAGGATCAGATGAAAGCCGCCATGGTCGGGAAGGAAGTCCACACGCCAAGGAAGGGGAAGGGCATCCCTGGCAAGGCCATCCAATTGGACATTGTGGAGCTCTTTGAAACCAAAGGTACAGACACGATGTTACTAGATGGTTCAACTGGCACTCCTGCCAGAAGCTTGGAGCGTTTCCTAAAGGGGCCCGGCAAGAAAAAGGCAACACCTGCCTGGGTTCGCAAGAACAAGATCTCTCCGGGGAAGTTCAATGCTCTCGAAAAGGTCACTAAGGCAGTAATCAAGATGGCCGGTCGAAAGCCCGCTGAAGCGAAGCGCGTAGTAAGCCACAGTCTTACATTCAAGAAGATTGAGGGCTACTATGTACCAACGTATTACGTAAAGGTAGCCGCTGGTTCGGAGTCAAGGTTGATGCGCATCAACGCAGTGAATGGAAATGTGGCTTTGAAGGTATGAACTTGAGTCCTGCCACGTCATTGAGTTGAACCCAAATTAGAGCGAGGTTTCCCCCACCCTCCCCCTCCTGGCGTTTCAATGCGTACGATGGATCCTGAAGGAACATTCACTGTCGCCTTCGCACCGAGGTCCAACACCTCACCTTTCAGCGTTAGGATGTTTCGTCCGAGGGCTCCCGGCTCACCTGCCTTCAGGCCCCAAGGATGCGAAACTCTCCGTTCAGACTGTATTGATACAGTGCAGTCCTTTCCAAGGACCTCTATTTCTCGGATGATTCCGTCGCCACCATTCCACCTTCCCCTTCCTCCACTTGCACGGCGAATGGAGTACGTATGAACCCTTAGTGGATATTCAGTTTCGAGAGATTCCACAGGTGTGTTGAGGGTATTCGTCATGTGGGTGTGAATACCGCTGCTGCCATCATCTCCGCGCCCCGCTCCTGCTCCACCTCCGATGGTTTCATAGAATGAGAATGCTCTGCCGCTTCTCGGGTCTATTCCCCCGATTGCCAAATTGTTCATGGTTCCTTGACTCGCAGCGGGAACTATGTCCGGGTCAATCTGCGCGAGAGCACCAAGAGTTGTGTCTACGATTCTCTGCGAGGTCTCTACGTTTCCTGCAGCAACAGCTGCTGGATACTCAGGATTAAGGATAGATCTGTCAGGTACATGGATGTCGATGACGCTCCAACACCCCTCGTTCATCGGGATTCCCTCACCAAACAGGGCCATGAAGACGTAGTACACCGAAGAGAGAGATGAAGCAATGGGGCAATTGATGTTCCCTTTGACCTGTTCGGAGGTTCCAGTAAAGTCCACCTGTACTCGTTCATCTGCGAAGTCTACAGCAACCTTGATGGGAATTCCACTAGTGCCTGCTCCATCGCTGTCCATTACATCGGCGAACTTCGCATGTTTTCCTTGATACGGCACGAGTGTGCGTTTCATCATATCTGCAGAGTAGCGCATCAGCTCCCCGAATGTCTTGAGGATTCCGTTCCAAGTGTGCTTGCTCGATAAATCCTCAAGCGTCCTAGAGCCAACATTGTTTGCTGCAACCTGAGCGGAGAGGTCGCCGAGTCGTTCATCCGGTGTCCGAGTCGCTGACAGCAGGTCGTCTATGAAGTCAAGAACAAGCTCACTATCCTTGACAATGACTCGAGGCCGTATCAAAATACCCTCATCATCAATCGATGTCGATGTGCCCGGCATTGACCCTGGACTTACACCTCCCACATCAGCATGGTGTGCCCGATTCGCTACGAACGCCACTCTGCTGCTTCCATCGTAGACTGGCGCCACAAGCGTCAGATCTGGAAGGTGCGACCCCCCAGAGAATGGGTCGTTCAGAAGGGCCATCGTGCCTTGGCGCATCTCGTTACCAACCTGCTCGATGCAAGCTTTGACCGATAGCGGCATTGCGCCAAGATGAACCGGGATGTCCTTTGATTGGGCAACCAGACTGCCTGCGTTGTCAAATATGGCGCAACTGCAATCCCTGCGTTCCTTAATATTCGGACTGAACGCAGTACGCCTCAGGGCTTGACTCATTTCCCGGGCACAGGACTCTAGGGCATTCTTAATGACCTCAAAGGATATCGGGTCATCCATCATTTTCCTCGACCCCTCCTCACTACTAGAGTTCCGTCTTTACGCTGTTCTGCAGACCAGTCTGGTGCAAGATAAGTCGTTGAATCCACCTGTTCAATGATTGCCGGTCCGTTGATTTGCTGTTTCACGGACAGTCGCTCTCTCCTGTAGACCTCAGCACGTGCACGGGAGCCGTCCTCAAGAATCACGTCGCGCTGACTGTGTGGGGTCATCCCTTCCAGCGAATCGTGTCGATATGGTTTCAAGTCCACCTGTTTAGCTCTGGCGACCACCCGCACGGTGACCCATTCGATTGCTCTCCGTTTCATTCTGTAGCCATATATCCTCTCATGTTCAGACTCGAATAGATGCTTAGATGCAGACAGCAGTGCACGCTGACGCTGTGGCAAACGGATGGAGAGTTCATGTGACTGGCCTGCGTATCGCATGTCTATGGACCACTCACATGTGATATGTTGTTTCTTTGCCCCTTGCTCTAGGAGCCTGCGTTTGGATTCCTCGGTGAGCTCGTTGAGAGCGGAAGTAACTTCCTCCGCATCCATTTCGGAGTCAGTTGTGAGAACAGTCCTCATCAAATCCACTCTTAGGTCAGCGCACACGAGTCCTAGGGCCGATGTTATCCCCGGAAACGGTGGGACTACAATCGTGTTGATGTTAAGAGCCTCAGCGATATCTACGGCTTGGGCGGGTCCTGCACCTCCGAACGGGACCAGTGTGAAATGCCGCGGATCGTGTCCTCGCTCCACCGTTACCTCTCTGATTGCATGTATCATGTTTGACGTCGAGATTCTGATGATGCCCAATGCAATTTCATTCACTGTCTTGCCTAGCTTTTTTGAGAGTCTGCTAACAGCAGCTCTTGAGCAATCCGCACTAAGCTCCACTCTGCCGCCCAGAAAGAACTGAGGATTCAATCTTCCCAACAATAGGTTGGCATCTGTGACCGTGGCTTCGAGTCCCTGCTTGTCATATGCTGCAGGTCCAGGGTCAGCACCAGCGCTCTGTGGACCAACGTGGAGCACATTTGCGTCGTCAACCCACGCAATGCTCCCTCCTCCTGCTCCGATGGTCTTCACGTCAACTGAAGGCACACGTAGCGGGAGTCCTCCAACTTCATTATCTTGTTTCACAACCACTTCTCCCGTGATTGCGCTAATGTCGCAGCTTGTACCCCCCATGTCCACTGTGATGGCCTGTTCTATTCCACTCTGACCTACAATATGCCAGCCACCCATCACCCCTCCGGCAAGGCCTGAGATTGCCAAGCCAACCGCTCGACCACTGGCGCGGCTGGAGTGAACTGTTCCTCCATTGGACTGCATGATCAGTAGTTTGCTCTCCGGGCAAAGTTGCCCTAGCGATGTGCCGAGGTTCCTTAGATACCCCAGAACCAACGGGCCGAGGTACGCCTCTAGAACCGTTGTAGAAGTGCGTTCGAATTCTCTGAACTCTGGAAGCACTTGAGATGATGCAACGGCGTAGTATTCGCCCTCCTGCTTGATGCGATCGAGCAGCATCATTTCATGCTTGGAGTTGCAGTAAGAGAACAGCAACGAAACCGCGACCGCATCTGGTTTCTTCTTTCGAAGTAAGCTGACGATTCTCTCAACCTCGTCATCATTCAGGGCCTCTATTACACCACCTTGTGCATCCAATCGCTCATGTACACCAATCCTGTGCTCCCGTCCAACTAGGGGCCGCGGTCTTGTTGCTCGTAGGCTGTAGATTTCTTCCCTGTTCTGCCTTCCAATCTCCAATAAGTCTTCAAGGCCAGCAGTTGTAACAAGACATACTCTTGCCCCCTTTCTCTGTAGCATAGCGTTTGTGGCAACGGTTGTTCCATGGACAACTAGACTCACTTCAGCGGGTAGTGTGCCATTGTCCTTCAGGATTTCACGTATGCCTTGAATGACAGCAATATCCTGCGAGTGTGGTGTTGACTGTACTTTGTGGACGACCTGTTCGCCTGTATCTGTATCGACCATGATGATATCGGTAAAGGATCCTCCGACATCACAACCTATGACCTTCATCTTCCTTGGGAGTTCACAGGGCCAGCCGCATTAAGAATACTTGGGCGACCTTGTTGAAGATCAAGCCCCCCACTCGTTGTGTGATTTAGGGATATGGTGAGAATCTCAAGAATCGTCTATTTAGAATCCTTTATTCGCGTAGCCAGATGAGTTGCAGAGGCCAGAGGAATACATAATGATGCCCGTCTATTCAACTGTCCTCTTACGATTCGGTGAGATTGGAATCAAGTCGAAGCAGACAAGACGCCGGATGACTTCATTGCTCACTAAACATGTAGGAACGGCGCTGAAGGCGAAGGGAGTTTCCTTCTCGAAGATACGACAAGAATACGGACGGATATTCATTGAAACTGAAAAGGCAGCTGAAGCGGCAAAGGCTGCATCGCAAGTCTTCGGGATCGTATCAGCTTCACCAGTGGTGGTTGTATCTTCGGATATGGATACAATCTTGGCAACCGGGGGTGCCATGGCGAAAGAACAGTTCGCGAAGGGCAGTACATTTGCAGTAGATGCTAGGAGAATTGGCACGCATGAGTATACAAGTCAAGACATCAGAGAGAAGCTTGGGGAACGTATCTTTGAGGGACTGCCTGAGCTCAATCTCAAGGTAAACCTAGCTGCGCCCGAGGAGTCAATTTATGTCGAGGTGCGCGATGACACAGCGTACCTATTCACAGAAACAGTCAAGGGTGTTGGAGGGATGCCAACTGGCTCTCAAGGCAAGGCTATCTGTACAATCTCTGGCGGTCTTGACTCTCCCGTTGCTTCGTACAAAGTGATGAAGCGAGGATGCATACCCGTTTTCGCGCATTTCGACAATGACCCTTACTTGGACAACTCCCCAAAGGATGTTGCCATCAAGCAGGCCAGAAAATTGGCTGAATACATCCATGACTATGAGGTGAAGATGTACATCGTGCCTCACGGGTTGGATCTTGCCCAAGTAATTCAACACTCTCCAGAGAAGATGATTTGCATATGCTGCAAGAGGAACATGTTACGGCTCGCGCGCGAGATTGCAATAATCGAGGATGCAGACGTGATAGTTACAGGTGAGATAATCGGTGAGCAAGCCTCGCAGACCTCCAAGAATCTGAGAGCAATCAACACTGCGGTCTGTGATTATCCAATCCTGAGGCCTTGTGCTGGAGATGACAAGGTGGATATTGAGCATCTAGCCGCAGAGATTGGCACATACTCCCTTGCAGGAGAGGTTTCATCTTGCTGCACGCTCCCTCCTAGGTACCCCGAAGTGAAAGCTTCAGTGAAAGATGTCGAGTCAATTGAGAAGGCATTTGACCTGCAGGTGATTTCAGAGCAAATCTCGCGAGCGGAAATCATTATTCTGAAGCCGGGAAAAAGGTACCATTGAGTCAATTCCGCGCGTAAGAAAGAGGGTTCTTTTCGCCACTTACAAGTGTTTAAATAGAGATTACAGTCAAAGGGGGATTATGTGGGCTGTTAAAGCCAGTCTAAGGAGAATGAATAGATTTGCCTCGGTCAAAAAAGGATAGAATCATCCCGGTGGCGCCTATTGATAAGCTGATACGGAAATCTGGTGCTCAGCGAGTCAGTGATAAGGGGGCGGAGCGACTAGCACAGATTCTTGAGGAGGTCGGTGAGGACATTGCCAAAAGGGCCTTTGAGCTGACCGAGCACGCAAAGAGAAAGACAATCACGCACAAGGACATTGACTTAGCCTACAAGCAGTGGAAAAGCCCTCGCTAGGATTAGGATTATCTTATCACAGACCCAGCAGACCTGACCAAGCTTTCCGTTTTCTTGAAGTCCTAGTCGATGGAATGAGTTTATGTATCACAACTTGTGGATTCTCAGGTGAGAGACCATGGTGCGGAAAGGACAGGGCAGCTCGCGCAAGG
>DAOVDG010000111.1 GCA_030669595.1 Candidatus Thorarchaeota archaeon | reverse complement strand
TTGCACTAGATGCATCTGTGGATGACTTCGGGTCCTGCTTCATCGAACTCCTTGCGGCTGACCCACATCTTCTGGAAAGTCTTCAGTGAAGCAAGGATGCTTCCACCAATCCAGACTGAGTACTGCCTCTCAGGAGGAGCAATGATGCGAACCTCGACGTTCTCTGGGACTAGTTCGGTGATCTCCTTGTGGAGCCGCTCCTTTAGTCCTGGGAACATGGTGGAGCCACCTGACAACACGATGTTCGCGTACAGGTCACGTCTCAAGTCGACGTCACATGCCTTGATTGAGCCAAAGATGTGCTCGTCCAGTGGCTTCGTGTCCAAGCCAATAGCGCTCGGGTTGAAGAGCAACTCGGGAGCTTGGAAGCGCTCTGCGCCAATGGTGATCACATCACCGTCGGGGAGCATGTACGGCTTGTCAACGCCTGCCTTGTCTGCAACGGTCCTCTCACGTTCAGGGTCGAGAGCAACGTAGCAGAGTTTTTCCTTGATGTCTCGGACAATCTCCTTCTCTGCACCGCTGACAAAGGTGTAACCCCTCTGTCTGAGCAGTCTGCGCATATACTCGGTGATGTCACGGCCTGCAAGATCGATTCTCGCGATGGCATGTGAGATAGCAAAGCCCTCGTAGATTGGGACTATGTGTGTCACACCATCACCAGAGTCGATGACCAGACCAGTTGTCCGACCTGATGCGTATAGTGATAGCACTGCCTGCGTTGCGACATACACTGCGGGTACTCCGAAGTTGTCGAACATGACAGATGCCATTCGTTCTCTGTTTTCTCGGGGGTTGAACGGCGCCTCGGTCAGAAGCACTGGGTTCTCGCTGGGGTCTATCTTGAGATCGTTATAGAAGGTGTAACTCCATATCTTCTCGATAGCATCCCAGTCATCGATCACACCGTGCTCGATTGGGTATACCAGACGTAGAACACCACGCAGGTTGATAGCCTCTTCACCAATGTAGTAATCACGCGTGTAGTGGTCGACGTCTGTCATAATCGACTCGTATCGCGGATAACCAATTAGTGTGGGCCAAACACTTCGTGGCTGATCTTCGCCGGCGTAACCATTCTTACTGAGACCTGTGCCATTATCAATGACAACAGGTTTCGCGCCAAGAAATTCGTCTTCAGCCATTTTGTCGGTCCTCATTATTGTTTATCTAGAATCTAGATTCCCGCGCAAAGTTATCCGAACTCTGTGCTGGCAGGAAATGCGTTTTTTTTCTATTTAAGCCTTGTCTGGTTGGGTTCGAAAAACAGTCCGATTAGTTTGAGAACTACTTATTCTATATAGATAATGTATTTCATAGCAAAAATGCCCGAAATGCCCAAAACCGCGTTGTAGGCTTTCGAGGGCGGATAATAGCATATGGGGCGATTTCGTAAGACGATCCTGTTTCTGCAAAGGTTCATGAGATATATCATCAGGATAATACACGTATCAACCAATATAACATATATAGGTCATGTTGATAAAGGCCCATAGTGAATAGTCATGTTCTGGCCATCTGGTGACGACATCATCCGCAAAGAGATAGAAGGAGTGCGTGCTCGCAGGATAATTCTAGACCAACTTGAGGGAGGTCCACGAACCGGAAGCGAGTTGAGAGAGAGTATCAGAAAGGATATGGCTGCGCGGCAAGTCGGCTCAAAAGGCAAGAAGGCAGACCCAAAGAAAGTCAAGGTCACGGACCCAAAGCTCTACTTCAACACTCAACACCTTGAGGATGCAGGAATCATCCGTAGCTGGAGAGAGTCACAGCAGCGTGTATTCAGTCTTGAACCGAAAGCAGTGCACCCAGTTAGAAGAGCACTTGGTATCTCAAAGCCCAAGGTATTCCTCACGTCGTTGGCACTGCCTGAAGACGCTCGGCTGTTGGTTGCGTGGCTTTCTACAGAAGCCAGTCCTGACATCAAGCTCCTCCGGTTGGTTGTAGAACAACAACGCTTTGCTAGAGGGGTCTCCAAGAACCTTGAGAAACACATTCCAGACAATGCACCTCGGCAGTGGGAGAACAGATGGCTTGAACTGCCTATCGAGATTGCGGGGGACAACGAAGGAAGTCTCCGAGGGAATCTCATGTCCACATACACCGAGATAGAGAAGGTTGTTTTGGAAGACATACCAGAAGGTGACATTCTTGTGGATCTGTCTTCAGGCCCACCTACAATCGTGCTTGCATTGAGCCTTCTGGCTATGGAGTACTCACTGCCCGCAATTCATGTGCAGAGATACGAAGGCGAGAAGACTATAATCACATCAGTCCTGCCCAGGAGGGAATCAACACGAGTGTAAGCGCTCTAAATCTCGAACAAATCCATATAGAGAAGAAGCTAACTTCACTGCTGACTGAAGTGAAGAGGGAGAAGGAGAAAGCGCCCTCTCAGAATACACGTCTTCTTGGAAAGATGAAGCGTTGGACCACACAGTTGACCAGCATACTGTCCCTAGTAGACCGGGTGAAAGATTCGCTAAGGCCGAAACTCGAGAAAGTTCTGGGAGTGCCCCTACACAAGAACAATCTTCTCCTAGTTGCGATGTTCCAGCCAAGCACGAAGAACCTGTTTCTTGAGATGATAGATGAGTTCCCATCCAAGCAGGAAGAACTAAGGCATCTTGTGGCTCTTAGTGAAATGGCTGAGGCGCTGGCACTAGTGGGAGATGCGGCAATCTCATTGGCTGCATTGCACCACGTCTGGCAGCCGAAATCGGTTGATGTGGGCGTGTTGACCCAGAAGAGATCAGACATTGTCAACAACGAACATATGGCTGAACTCTGCGATAACTGGGGTCTCTATGAACATCGCATCCACTTCGACCCCCACGCTGTGAGCAAGTCAGAGATGGATCATGACAAGGGTACACTGGTCGAGGCAATCTACGGAATCGTCTACATTGAACATGGGTTGGAAAAGATCATAGAGCTGATCCGGTATCTTGCCTGATGTTGTTCTGCAAAACACGGTCTAGGTCTCGGTCATATCATATTCGTCTTCGCGATACGCCACATGTTCCTTCGCGGGAAAGAGCTGGTCAAACCTCTTGTGCACCTTGACCGCTATCTCTGGGCTTGCATATACTCTGACTGAAGGAATCGTGCTTTCCTGTCGACTCAATGTTTGCATCAGGGACTTGCCTTCCTGAGTGTCCTCAAGTTTGACAACATCGAAACCTATCGCCTCACCACCAGCAAGAAGGGGTAATTTCCCCAATGTGTTAGCTCCAAACTCAGGATAGACGACATCGATGATAGCGGCCCCAGGTTCTTCATCCAATTCCTCTTCGGCGTCAAGCAGTACCTGTATTTCATCAAGCATCTTCAAGAACCGAGATTTGGGTTCGTCCTCAAAGAACGCTATTGGCCTTGATAGGACCACCTTGAACAGGCGGCGATACCTAATTCTGGCCGCGTATTCGCGCACGAATTCTGTTTCAGACTCAAGGAGCCACCCGTAGAGATCGGCATCAGTCATCCGTGTGAACAACCCAATGCACTCGTTCTTCGAGAGATTCTCCTCCCTGATTCGAAAGTACGTCGCTTTGGAAACCATGGCCTCAGCCAATCGCACTGCATGGTGCAGATACAGGTCGAAGAACATCCAGTTTCTACTCAAGATTAGTGATTCCAGAGACCGGAAAGCCTTGAGCATGTAGCCGCGTATGTATCGACCTTTCTTGTCCTTCACAACTCTATTCGTGAGCATGACACGTTCAGCGGGAAAGACTCCTAGCTGTACACCACTGAAATGGGCGTCGCGGATGAGGTAGTCCGTCTTGTCTATGTCAAAGGGGTTGTCAAGGAATTCCGAGAGCAATGCCAGAACTGGGTCCTTTGACTTACGTCTTAGAACATCCACCACTGTTTGGGGCTCGATGTCATTGCGAGTCAAGACATCAGTTAGTCCGCTATGAAGAATCAATGACTCGCCAAGATCAATATGGTCTAGGTCATGGGCTCCCTTCAGGGCAAACTCAATTGTGTGAGATGTTGGGGGGTGGCCAATATCGTGAAGCAAAGCCGTGATTCTGAATATCTTCTGTTGGTAGTCATCCAGCAGCCGGGATAGCGGAGCGAAGCACACGTGCTCTAAATCATCGCAGTAGTTCACGACTCGAATCGTCTTCTGAGCCAGGAAGTTCGTGCCTAAGCAATGTTGAAACCTTGTGTGAGTTGCACCGGGATAGACAATGTGAGCTGGACCCAGTTGCATCACAAACCTCAGTCGGAGCATCTCCCAGGTGGAGATCACATCAAGTTCCCAAGGCTCAAGAAGAATAGCTCCGTGTACAGGGTCTTGAATTGCCTTCTGACGTGTGTGTTTCTCACCCTTCGAAAGCAGGGCCTCGTGATTTGCGACCGTCTGCATTACGCGATTCCAACCTGAACCTCCAGCTGCCTTCAATGAGGCTAATTCGACCTCACGCATTCCTGTGATGCGTACTAATTTGATGAGTTCGATGTTGGAATCATTTGACACTTGGGTCAGCCCCTAGGCGGTTTCTGGCTGAGCCACTATTTAAGCGATGGCCAGGACTTAACCTGCGGCGAGAGTTGCTGACCTACAGGTCATCATGTGCTCCTAGCAACTTTACTCTCTCACGGACGCTGTTGTATTCTAATGTGCTCCCAGTTTTCATAGCGCGACAGTATCTATCGGGGTTGCAGTACCCCCAGTTACGCATGGCCTTGCACGATGGGGCGCTTATCGCCTTGTAGAAGGGTGCATCTATCAAGTTCGCTTTTACAAGGAACTTGGTCACGTTCTTGATGCTCTTCTTCGCGAATGCAAGTCTGATGCAGGGTGGTGCTCGCTCTACGGTTTTCCAGCGAATCATTTTGAAGAGATCAGACCAGAGCGGACATTTCTTTGCTGTGTAGAGAAGGTCACACTTGGGACAAAGACCATTGTAGATGGAAATATGACAGATATTATCTCTACTCTCCTGATCCAACCCCGAATATCGTAAGAGATGGAATTTGATCTGAGCGAAAAGCTCCGGAGTGAACGAACCAAACTCTTGGACGAATGACTGCAGTTCTCCTGCTACCTCTTCTGCTGGGGCATTCCAATTCTTTTGTTCTAGAACAGGTGGATGGTCTTGCTTCCGCATAGATGTTTCGGATAATTGTTTGGCAGAGCAGTTCTTAAGTTCATCACTCGATGCGATTGGCTTCATCAGTGAGCGATTCGCGATTCTTTTAGCTGGACAATGGAACAACTCTTAAATTAGTCTAGCTAGGTTCAAACAGCCCAATCACTACAATGCAAAGAGGACTCCATAGCATGCCCAAGCTCGAGATAATCGCAAAGATTCCATTCAAGGAGGTCATCACTAGTTTAGAACTCACAGACCTCACTGGCGATGGCAAAGACAATCTTGTTCTTACTACAATGAATGGTGAGCTTCGGATCTTTGAATTTGAGATTGGCAAAAAGGTTAGAGCCACCGAGATTATGAAGACCGGCAATCTACCGCCCGTTGCTGCATTGGCGCTTGGCGATGTGATGGGAAATGGCGTCAAGGATTTCGTGCTCGGGGGCCTTGACAATATGCTCCGAGTTGTGAGCTATTTGGATGATGAATTGGCAGTCAGAGCAACCACACCTCTTGGAACTCTTCCCACGGCCATTTGTGTAACAAACGTCGTAAGTGATGACTCAGCTGAGGTAATAGTGGCTACTGCTGATAATACCTTGAGATGCTACGGATGGTTTGATGTTGCATTGGACAAGCTTGCCCATAAGGTAGTAGATAGACCTGTGTTCTCAATGAAACCACTGAGAAGTAGGGGACTCTCATTCAGCCGATTTGTGTTTGGAGATGATGCCGGGTACCTCTATGTCTATCAGTACGCAGACGATAGACTCCACGAGATTCAACGTTCAAAGGTCAAGGGTGAGATTAGCCTCGTGGCCACAGGTGCAGTCACTGGCGGGCTTAGCAATGAGATTCTTACAATTTCAGATGAAAAACAACTAACATTGCACGGAATTGACCAAGGAGAACTGAAGCAATTGGCAAGCATCAGAGCACCTAGTTTGATCACGTCTGTGCGGATCGGTCATCTCTTGGACAAAGCAGGAGCTGATGGCCAAGTAATTTCCTGCCAAGGCAACTCAAACATAACGGTTCTTTCTTACGAATCGAGGATGCTCACTCCGGAGGCTTCAATTAGACCAGTCAAAAAGGCAGCTGAAGCATTGGTAGCACTTGGAGATGTAAACGGGGATGGCACCGTAGAAATCGTACAGTCGGTAGGCCGCACGCTATATCTAATGTCAATGGTTCCAGACTAGGGTATTTCACGCCAAGTCTGGCATATAGATTTCATTAGCTTGATGGACATTAATCGTCTTCACAGGGACCTTTGCCTTGATTCGAGGAATAAATGCGCCCTCCACCCAAGATTTCACTTTTGCTCGGGCCTCCTCGATGTCTGCTCCCTCACCATTCACATCTAAGCGGATGAGCAGGTTGTAAGGCTCACGTTCACTGACATCGTTCTTC
>DAOVDG010000051.1 GCA_030669595.1 Candidatus Thorarchaeota archaeon | reverse complement strand
TTTGGAGCCAATTCTATACACACTCAACTCCTGAATGCTCTTTGCTTCCTCATATCTTCTTCGAACTCAGTTCCAGGGAAGCAAGCACCAAAATCAAAGCGATTCAAAAGCTAGGTTGAAATCTGCAGGAGTATCCAACTTATGACCGACAGCAGACCTTTTAACTAGGACACTCGTTTGAAGAGTGTTCGAAAAATAACTATAATGAATTGGAGTCTGAAACAATGCACAGAGAGATCGCAAAGGGTGTTTACTACGTTGGAGTTGACGACCATCACACAGAACTGTTCGAGGGTCTGTGGGAACTACCGTTCGGTGTTTCGTACAACAGCTATCTCATTGTCGACGAGAAGATAGCACTCATAGAAGGCGTGAAGGATCCGTGGGTGGACGAGTTGCTGGACAACATCAGAGAGATAGTGGACCCGGCAAAGATTGACTATATTGTTATGAATCACATGGAGCCAGATCACACAAGTGCTCTTCCGGACTTAGCCAAGATTGCCAAAAACGCAACTATGGTGTACACTGCCAAGGCGGCCCCGATGCAGAAATCATTCTATGATGTTCCGCTTGAGGAGAAGATAGTAGAAGACCTTGAGGAACTGTCACTCGGCAAGAAGACCCTGAAGTTCGTGCATGCACAATTCTTACATTGGCCTGAAACCATGTTGACATACCTGATTGAGGATGAGATTGTATTCTCTTGCGATGCATTTGGTGCATTCGGTGCATTGAACGGAAAAATCTTCGATGACGAAATTAACATGGGGATGGTTGAATCCGAAAGCCGACGCTACGTTTCAGCGATTATCACAAGCTATCTGAAATTCGTCCAGAGGGGCATAGCAAAAGTGCAAGACCTCGGCATCGGAATAAAGATGATTGCTCCAAGCCATGGACCGATATATCGCAAGGACCCAATGTGGATTGTCAAGAAGTACCTTGAATGGAGCAGCCCCGAGCTGGAGAAGAACGCCGTTATCGTTTACGGTACTATGTACGGCATGACTCACCGACTCGCGGTCAATCTGAAGAAGGAACTCATGAACCTCAGGGTTGAGGTGAAGTTGCACAATCTGTCATATAGTGAGCTAAGCAAGGTCATCACAGACACTATGCGCGCGGGTATCCTCGTGATTGGAACACCCACGTATGATGCATATCCATTCCCTAAGGTCTGGAGCTTCGTCAATGAGATGCATGGCAAGCGCTTCATGAAGCGACCAATCGCTCTATTCGGCACCTTTGGCTGGGGCGGCGGTGGTGTCTTCAAACTGCGCAAGATGATTGAGGCAATGAAATGCGAGGTACTTGAGCCAGTTGTGCGCGTACGAGGTAGGCCCAACAAACAAGAAATCGAGGACTGCAAGAAGCTCGCTAAGGTGATTGCTGATAGACTCAAGTGACCGTTCATCAAGTTAGACTGGCCTAAGCAATTCCTTATTAGATACCAGCCTTGAGTCGCTGTATCTTGACTCCATGGCGGTGAGTGATGTATACGTTCGCCGTTCTGTGAGACAATGGAGGTAGCACAATGAAATTGGAAGGTACAAAAACAGAGATTAACCTCCTCACTGCTTTCGCTGGCGAGTCCCAAGCAAGGAATCGCTACACATTCGATGCTAGCATTGCCAAGAAGGAGGGGTATATTCAGATCAGCGAAGTCTTCAAGGAGACCGCAGGTCATGAGAAGGAACATGCAGAAAGGCTCTTCAAGCTGCTGAAGGAAGGTGGAGCAACTCCAGAGCTTACGATTCAAGCTGGTTTCCCGACAGGCCCACTTGGTGGCACCGAGGAGAATCTAAGAGCAGCAGCAGCCGGAGAGAAGTACGAATTCACAGAAATGTACCCTGGCTTCGCCGAAGTCGCGGAGAAGGAGGGTTTCTCAAAGATAGCAGTCGTCTTCAGAATGATTGCCAAGGCAGAAACTTGGCATCACGACCGTTTCATCGAGCTTGCTGACAACATTGCCAAGGACCGCGTTTTCAAGCGAGAGAAGAAGATCAAGTGGCGATGTCAGAACTGTGGCTACATTCACGAAGGTGAAGACCCACCTAAGAAATGCCCAGCTTGTGACCATGCTAAGAGCTACTTCATGGCCCACCAAGCAGTCTTCTAGTTCCGGACAATTCAACCTAGTACTTGGTCCGCTTGGGCCAAGTAACATTCTATTTTTCCCGTGATTCGCTGATAAAGGAGGTGTGAGCGGAGAGCAGAGTCAGCAGGTATCTATGGGAGGGAAATTTGGGGGGTGTGAAGGATTGTGTTGAGAAATTAGCCAGCTGTCCTGATGACTCTCCACTCAACGATTTCAGAGTTCCTAGCCCAGATTTTAGACTGTGTGTTATTCACTGTGCATAAGCGGAAGATGCCAATAACTGTCCATCCGAGATTGCATTTAAACTCATATTGAACGGGGCTTGAAAAATGCGAACAGAGCACAGTTTGATAGCTCGGAATTGATACGAACTTGTCACATCAATCGTAGGGGTGATAATCGAGTGTCTTAGACTATCAATTGTATGAACGGACCTGTGAAACCGCCCCATGAGCCGTGGTGAGCGTAAACAACACTTCAGAGCATGGAACACTTGAACGGCACAGTCGTGAAGGTTTCCCTGCTCTGCATCCCCCCTTTTCTCGTTCTCGGCACTTCTGGTATCGATTTGATCCACGGTAAAATCGACAAGGTAATTACCCCGTTGGAACCAATCTTGAGAAGGGATTGTGTTATGTCACCAAGTGGAATCGCTGTCAAGGTGTTCATACCTGCGGGCGACTGCGTCTTGGGTCAACTCACTTGGAATGCAAACGGTCCACACATCACGTCACAATCAGGTCAATCGTTCTCAGGAGATACTAGGGACTACTCCTACGAAGTCAATAATGAAATCGTTGTAGATGAGAATGGATTCTCAAAACACGTGCCACTCAAGAAAGCGGCAAGAATCATTGTGGAACCGATTGCGGTGACAAAGAAGCCCTACTCAGCAATGGTAGAGCGACTATCCGATGATCTATACCCTCCGGCTTCATATGGCTGGACAACAAGAATGACGAAGAAAGGCGAGGAAGCGCTGTATGTTGTCCAAAAGCTGTACGATAAAGGGAGGGGGGCTGAACGCTACTGGCTAACTATTGTCAACACTGCCACAACCGATGTATACGAATCACACGGCATCCACAAATACGAGACGAGCATTATTACTCTGACCGGCGACGTTGATTCTGATGTGGAGATGTACCAAAGCATAAGCGCAGAAGAATCTGAATCATCATTGAAGAGAGCGCTGGCAATACTGGATGGACCGCCGCCAACTTGGGAAGACATCGCATCGCTGGCTGCCCAAGTTCAGATTCCTGGACTAATGATTGGCAACAATATGAGAGAAACGGTCAATCAGTTTGTTCCTATGGAGTTTCCAAGTGAGGTGCGTGAAGAAATTATGGCGTTCCTTGCGTGGACTACTCGAAAAGGACTTCCAGATGAGGACCCCGTTAGGTTCTTCAGCAACACGAAATCGCTCCGCCTATTTTCAAGGTTGTACACAGGGCATTTGCAGCGCATTCTAGATGGGCTTCCACCAACTCCCTACGTTCGGTTTATGAATCTCGCTGTGTCTGGCAAGCTTCCTCCGTCTAGCCGGCCCCCGAGTGAGTCAGAGGAGGAAACGCCCTGGTCGATGGCCTACCACAAGATAGCCGAGCAGGTTCCAGATTGGAGTGGAAGGGTTATCAAGTATGCAATGGACCTTAATGCATCCGGTGATGTGGCTGTTGGACTTCCAGTATCTAGTGCAACTGCCAAGCGGTCGAGAAGAGCCTGGGGGGATCGCTTGGCTCTCGTGGCACATGGTCTGTATCTTGGCATGCATATTGAACCTCAGTTACTTGGACTTCAACATTTAGTCTATGTTGGAGCCGCTCACAGATGGCCCCATAAACATCTGGTGTTATCCGCTCGATTAGGCAACGATCTGGCGAGACCACCCAATCTGCATGTGATGCACATGCCACCTTCGGCGGCGGAGCGCGTCATTAGGGCCAGACCTTCGGTCGAGGAGATTGAGTGGTCCGGCAGCTCGGCCAATCTTGCATTGTATAACATCAGGAAGGGGAGATGGAAAACATCTCTGGCAAGAATCATGAATTCAATCGGGGGAACACGAACAATACGACAACTTAGGAACGAGTTTGGTGGATGGCAAGGAAAGTCACCTTTCAGACCAAGTAAAGAAGAAGCAAAAGCCATTGACCTTGCTTCTCGAGGTGTATACCTTGACGACCCTGAATCAGACAGATATTGGCGATTCCACGGAATCACGAGAGAGCAGTTCAAATCTACTATAACCAAGTTGAAGAAGCTCAATCTTCGTCTGCAATACAAACCCATGCCAGCAAATCTGGCGTCACTATTCATACTGGCTCAAGGTAAACCCAAGCATGTTTGCTCCATGGTAAGAGGGTTCTTGTCGCAGACTCCAACTACTACCGCAAGGGTTTCAAGAAACGGTGAATCCTGTTACTTCATATCCCGTGTGCCCGATGATGCTTTGCGCGAGTTGGCAGCTATTCTTCCTTCCAGGGCTCAGGAATACGGAGTCAAAGCGCGATGCATGTCAATCAGGGCGTATCGAGGTTATTTGCATAATTTCTACACTCGACTCCTGATGGAAGATGGCAGCTGGGATGATGATGTTTCAGCAATGCTCTCTCAAATCCGAGGCCGGTCTTAAAGAACACTCAGCCATTCATCCATTATGTCGATTCCCACTCCGTTGGCAGGTTGTCCATCATAGCACCTAACTTCTTGCGGACAAGAATGCCAATGAGACCAATAATCCCCCCTCCACCTAGAAGAGGCCCCAAACCAAGGTCCAACTTCAGTGCAAGGGGAGCATCAACCACAGAGAAACTGAAGCCATCAGTGAAGTTCGTTATGACAGGAAGACCGCTAATTGTGAAGTTCAGTCCATGCACGCCCCCCAGTTCAGGCACAAAGAGCAGACTCAGTTCGGAACTGGATGTAATCGTTTCCGTGACCGCTATGATAGAGCCATCAGTATCGGACACTGTGACTTGCATTGTCCCCTGCCAGTTCTCCGGCACACCCTGCACTACAACCCCCAGTACGACAGAACAGTTGAAGCCAATGTAGGCGTCTGTTACAGAGATGGCCGCAACGGCCACGCTGGGCAGTACCCTGAGCTCTGCGAAGGCATTGTTGGGTGCATAGACCTCAGACCCCAGATAGAACAGAAGTGCCATGTATTCGCCCGCAAGAAGGCTTTCGATGTCTATCAGTGCCCTTCCGCTGAAGTCAGTTTCCAGAACAGTCGTCCAGATTGTCTCATTCCCAAGCATAATGGTTAGGTGAACATCCGCATCCGCTAGCTTGGCAAACCCAGACTTGAGGCTCAGAATGAGCTGCGGTTCTGCGGGGAAGGTGACCGCATCAGGCAAGTTCACCTCAAGCACCGTGGCGCGGCGCGTTAGCACAATCACTGTGAACCATGAAGCACCCCTGAAATCGTCACCCTCGAACCAGACCTCCAGAGTATAGTTGCCAGTCATTGACGGATTCCACGAGACCTCAATCATTCCATCAACACTGCTAATCTTCGTCTGTGAGGTCAGTGGGCTCCCATAGATCTCCCTGCCATCAGGAGCAAAGAGGCTGATCCAGACATCCACGGCATCAACGCCGTCCCCCAGCGTATCTGTCAGCATTAGAGTGATGGAGTGTAAATGGCCAACAAGACCGCTGAGTTCTTCTACCTCTGTCGTTAGGGTGGTCTCTGCCGTCATGTTGAGCATGTGGAGAAAGGCATCCCCCAATCGTATGGAGGACTCCAGCACCGCGATATCCAACGTATAAGCTCCCACGGGGAGCGCCCACAGAGGTATGTGCACCTCAAATTCCTGCCAGTCAGCCAATGCAGTCAGGTTGACCGCGCCATCAGGACCGTCCATAGTGATCAATAAATCAAGCTCAGCAAGAACCAACCTGCTGTTTAGTTCATCCATCACAGCGATGACCAGCTCCGAGTCATTGGACTTGTCTACACTGGTCGGTCCTGTGACATAGATTCCGCTTGTACCAAGCACCCACACATTCCCTGCAGCGGTTGAGGAGTGATAGGTCTCCGTTCCATCGAACACGAACACAAGGGTATGGTTTCCCCCTCGGACCAAGGTGATGTTGAATGACTCAGGATTGTGACCGAACTGGATGAAGCTACCAGACTCCACCAGCCCGTAGGCTTCATGGTAGACTTCATAGCGTATCGTCTGTCCCTCGAGGGGAGTCCCCTGAGAGTCCGTTAGAAGGACAGTGGTGCATGCAGGCGTCACTCCTGCGATTATATCGCCAGTGTCAAGTAAGACCACTTCAACCACTGTGGCTACTCGCACGTCAATGTCATGGACTGCCTGAGCTGCTAG
This sequence comes from Candidatus Thorarchaeota archaeon, assembly GCA_030669595.1. GTDB lineage: Archaea > Asgardarchaeota > Thorarchaeia > Thorarchaeales > Thorarchaeaceae > WTCK01. The sequence goes on along the minus strand of DAOVDG010000051.1, from coordinate 8,480 downwards.
ATACACTCCAAGACCATCGAACTGCGCGGTGAGCTGCCAAGGACCTGCATCGTCAAGCACAGCATTCCAGAAGACTAGTCCGTTCTCATCTGTTTTGAGATCCACGGGGCCGATTGTCGCTCCTCCCGGACCCTCCAGCAGTATGGTCACATCCATGCCAATAAGTGGCTGGCCTGCGTAGTCAGAGAGTAGCACAGAAACGTCAAAGGACTCGCCAACCTCCATCTCCGAGGGAGTGTCCAAGAAGTCTAGGAAGGTCGGGGTGTGGACAGTGTGAAAGCTCTCGTGATGGAATGAGTGCACTGACACGGAACCTGATGAGTCAAGGAAGACCGTATGCAGTCCCGAGTATTCAGGTGTGAACTCGGCATAGGCTGCACCATCCTCCAGAGTAATTGTGATGTGGTTCGACCACAGCCCCAACTTGACGGGTTGGCCATAGGGGTCGAAGAGCGTGACCTGTATCGAAAGGCCGTCTATTACCTCACCAAGGTCATCCACTGCGTTGATTGTGATGTTCATCGCACTCCCCACGGAAGCTGGCGGAGGAGTGAACTCTGTGGTAGTGTGACACTGTGTCATCACGACCAGCTGTTCCTGTACGTCCCCGCCCACGAGGAACTGGTCCTCTGACGGCCCAGCCTGAGCCATCAGGATACCGTGCAGGTCATCGGCAATGTACTGAACCTCCACAACTCCCGAGATGTTGGTGAATGCAGACTCTGTCCACACTGGCACAAGATTGATACCGAGAACCTCGAAGACTATCTCAATCCCCCAAAGGCCAGTTGTGGATCCCAGTGTGTAGGTGAGTGTGATCGTTTGAAAAACGTCAATCGGTGTCGGGTCTATCTCAAGTGTACCGCTTACATGTTCCAGAACGGACATTGTGGAAACCGTTGAGTTGTCCAGATAAAACGCATCTCCTGTGTGTGTAAGAGTAATGGTCGCAAGGCCCCTCTCCGCCGGTGTCCAGAGCACCATTGATAGCTCACTGCCAGAAATGAACTGGATCTCAAAGACCAGTACACTGTTCATCATGATGGACAGAGTGAGAGTCCGACCTGTCACGTACTGGCCAAACGCATCATAGACCCCGCAGAGGAACTGAACATCATCGCCCAGAAGGCTTGTGGGATCGTGAGTAAGCGTGAGGGACGGTGTCACGCGAACCCTCTGTACCTTGGTGTCCATGGCCGTGCAGTTGAGCCCGGTTCCAACATAAGTCGCGTTGAGAATGAAATCGCCGACTGAATTGAAGATGTGACCTAGAGTGCAAGTTCCGTCAATCCCGGTTGAAAGGGTTGCAGAATCCACCGATATTCCATTGGCCCAACTCACGGATATCGTGACAAGGGCACCGATCATGGGCTGTCCGTCCCAGCCAATCAGTGTAGCCTTGATCGGATATGTCGTTCCTTGATCTACTGGCTGAGGATGTGCGCTCACGGATATCTGTGTGAGACCGTGGATTGCATGAGCCGTGCCGTTGGTCTGAGCTAAGAGCCAACCCTGCTCAGACATGCTCACCGCAATACTAAGGTCTCCTGGCTCTGTCAGCTGCAAATTCAGAATAACAGTACCGTCACCAGCAGTCACATTCGTCACATCAAGTATCGTAGCATCGTTCAGCGTCACAATTGTACGTACAGTGACCCCTGATACTCCTGCCAGTGATGAGTCGATGACAGATACCGTTAGAAGGCTGTTAGAGGGCGCAAGGAGCTCGTCAATGTCTATGGTGATAACCGGTTGTTCCATCACTCCCGCGGTAGTGTTCACCTCAGAGGCTTCGAACCATGCCTGTCTGTCGGACGTGGCGGCTATCGTATTCAACCCTCTCACTGATGGGGTCCACGAGAAGTTGGCATAACCAGAGCCACCTGTAAGGGCTGTCTGTTCAAAGACTACGACATCAGCGGGGTCCCTGATTACCAGCATCACAACCAGCCCGACTATAGGTGAACCCCAGCTCTCCTCGGCGTAAATCCCCACCCAGCCAGGCACACTCACTTCTGGGTCCGATGAGATTTCAATACCAAGACTGACGGAGATTCGTACATCGAGGGGGGATGAATCGAACTGCGCCTGTCTCGAAATGGTGCCTTCGTACTCAGCCTCTACCAGATAGGAGCCTGCCGTACTGGTCGACCACGTGGCTGACGCATGGCCTGTTGCGTTGGTGGTCAAAGTCTGCTCAAATACTACTGTCGAGGGCAATAAAATGACCCTCATTATTACTGGTTCTCCCTCAAGGGGGAGCGGTGTAACGTCCTCAAGAAGAGCCCAAAAGGCCCATGACTCCTCTGTCAGTCCTTCGGAAGGCACTCCGCTCAGTGTGAGTACGCTATCGGACCATGATACGAGACCGTCTGTCGTCTGGGTAGCCTTCAGGAACCCTTGCCCTGCGAACGAGGCTTCGAGGGAATAGACTCCATTCTCGTTTAATGTGAATGTGACCTGCACATGACCACTACTGTTGGTCATAAACGTGGCATCCAGTAAGACTGTGGACGAGGGTGCTGTTATGGTGATGTGAACAGGCTGTCCTGCGAGAGGCTCTCCTGCCCCCGTCCGCAGCTGCACAGAAACTAATACCGTGGTATGTTGGTCAAATGTCCCTGCGTCAATCCACTCAAGGACTGTGCTCTCAAATACGTCCGCCAATCCTAAGGCCTCAGAGGACTGAAGAGTGCCGTTGCGCTCGAACAACACCTTGAACGCAAAGACGCCCCTCGTTAGTGGCATCCAGTGGAACTGACCGGGGCTTGTTGTCGAGATGGCGCTGTCTGTGTGGATAATGGACTCGGTGTCATCCCTGACCTCCAGTGACACGAGCTGCCCTGGAATCAGGCTATCGTTCTCCAAAAAGTGCAGGGACCAGTCAATGTCCATTACTTGCCCCACATCGCCAGAGAGTGCTGCTGGCGCCAGCATGTAGGTTGGATCAGGGGATGCTATCGCTACCTCGTCACGCAGGACGAGCGCATCACAGTACTCTCTGTTCAGGATGACTGTGAGGTTTTGCATCCCTGTGTCGAAGCCCGTTGTAGGCACAGAGAAGTGGAATGGACTCACATCGTCGTAAGTCCACTCTTGATACGTGGGTGGGTCGCCAAGTCTGATTACAATTTCAGTGAGCCCTGCGTCTGCACCGCTTGTGAGTGACCATGTCACCGTGCCGTTGACACGCTCATTCAGAAACACTATTGGGGTTTCAAGGTCAAGAGTTCCCTGAAGTGTACCAGCCACCTGCGTTGTGATGCCGTCAAAGGCTCTGGATGCGCCCCAGTCCCACAACATTACTGACGCGTTTGCAGGGCCAAGGGCTGACTCGTCATTCGGAACCGGGACCTCCAGAGTGTCCGTGTTGGCAACGTTGTCAAAACGCATCCACTCATCAAAGGATTGCACATAGACTGTGTGTGTAGTGAGAGATGAGGTAATGGCAACATCGAGGCTCAGAATCTGTCCTACTTCCGGCATTGACTGGACAGTGGCCGAGATTGAGCCTCCTGACGTGTCATAGAGAAGGGTTCTCAATCCCAGAGAGGATATCATCTCCAAGACTCCGGCTGTGAGAGCAGGCTGCCAAAGGTCAGTAGAGTTGAACCAACCATCAGGGAAGGATGAAGACCCGAGGGCACTAAGTACAATGTCACGGTCAATTGAACTCACGCTAATAGAGAACGAGGAATTAAGAAGAGAAAGAGTAGCTACGTCATGACTCAGTGCCCCCAGATCAGCGTACTGAATCCTCGCCTCTATGTTACTAGCAATCTCTGACGCCATTGTGGCGTCTATCAGACCAAGTCGGAATGCTGCCCTCGTGCACAACTGGTCTATCGCAGACTGCTGGCCTGCAAAAGGCATCAGGGCCCATCCGTCTATGGACCATTGGCCGGAGGAGTATTCCGATAGTAGTGCGGACTCCAGCTGAGTCCGGTATGTGATTGTGTCAAGTTCATCAATGAGATATAGCGCTTCAATGGCAGCCACACTGTATTGCATGTGTGGGCTTCCGCTCAGAGGAGCGTTTCTGTAGTGGCCTGATGAGTCCTGTGCCTGACTGATGTAGTTGGATGTTCCGGACACCATGCCTGCTGAGAGCTGCACACTCAAAGACTTAGCAAGCCCTACTCCAAAGAATTGTGACCAAACACTCTTGGTCCTGTACTGTGTGGACTTGTACTCTGCCCCTGCATATGTGGTCATGTTGCTCCAGAAGGGATACATTCGCCACTCATCAAAGGACTCCAAATAGCCAATGGCTTGCTCGTGGTCAATCGTGCTATGCGTAAGCCTTGCGATATCCGTGACCCAGTAGCTCCACATCAGGGTCGGGATGGGCTCCATAGTTTCGAATCCCATGTCAGTTTCGACAAGTGTGAAGTAATCCGATATACCATTGGAAAGACTACCACTGGTTTCTTCCAGCTCTTCCAGACACAGCGCGACTCTCTCGGTTTCTCGCGACTTGGCAACAATATCCAAAGCCCTGTCGCGCATTCCAAACCCGCCAGAGTCCAGTTGGTTAGATGATAGCCATGCAAGCCCAGCAGTTCTGTTGGGGATATTGAGTGTTCCCAGAATTGAGAGCGTGGTGAGTGCGGAGGACGTTCCTGTGACGGTTTCAAAGCTCTGTCCCACAACATCATTGAACGAACCGTCACCGTTGGATGTATCCTCATTGATCCATTCGGTCAGTTTGTTGGGGTCGTGGTGTGACTCTCCAAGCATTTCAAGGGCCAACACATACTGTGCGGAGTAGGAGTTCCTTGAAATGATGCTCGATGGGTTCTTTGACACCCCACCCCAGTACTCAGGGTTCGAGGGGGCATCTCCTCCCGTAACTACACAGTCCCTGAGCCAAGACTCAAGGGTGCCTGTGTTGATTGCTGACAGCTCACCTGCCTCGAACAACGCTTCGGTAACATGGAATGTTGCCGTCATGTCATCGTTGAAGCCACCGGACACATCCTGTCCGCTACTCAGATTGGCTACAAGCTTCGACACTGTGAACTGTGATGATAGACACATGACCTCCACCAGCCAAAGGCCCCACGCAGTTGCCTTGAGGCTGACCTTGCCTTCTGACGCAGAGTCTATGAAACAAGCGTCTGAACCGGTCTCAACATACAAACTGGATAGAATGCTCTGCACTTTCGATTGATGGTCAGTCCTCCACTGGGTCATTGCGGTTGCGTCGAGTACCGATCTCATAGAGTGTACTGCATAGTACGTGAACTCTGTCATCGACTCATGCTGGTAATGGAAACCTCCTGCAAGCAACTCACCATTAGGAGTCTGTGAGTTAATCAGCATCTGCGATGTGGGTGACTCGCCTATCGCTGTGGCGTAGGCAATTGTGTTCAGCATTAGTCCCCTACCATCATTAGTCAGAAGGGATGGGTCCTCGGGTCCGAAGAGGAACGTATCAAGGGGCCATGCGTCATATCTTAATGGGGCAAGCTGACCAGACTCTCCTCTGCCTGTCAGGTCCTCCAGTCTTGAACGCTCGATCTGCACTACGTCATTTGGAAGCAACATCCCAGTTTCAGATGTGAGACTGGCTCCTAGTGTGAGGCTCTCAGGCGAAGAAAGAAAGACCGCTCCTTCGTGACCCTCAGATGTCTGCAGAAGGGTGTTGATGGAAGCAGTCTGCGAGGGGAGACCTAGCCCTCTAAGTCTGTGCAATAACCAGGCCGCGCGCCCGACCAGAACAACGGGTATGTCGTGCCTTAGAAGAAGTGTAACGAACTCCGACGGCACAGAACTCCCGTCCTCAGATCCAAGGCTGGCATCGAGCACGACAACCTGAGCACTCTCAATCACTTCGGGATCGCTGAGTGTGTCACTGACGGTAGTCAACTCAGTATGAACCCCGAAGGACGCCAGCAGACTCTCAATCTCCTCGCCCCTATCAGGAATGGCTGCACTAGGAAGGCTCACAACCACGTAGGAGCCCAGCTGTACAAGTACACTGGAGTCTGCTGACCGTGTGAATGAGTTCTCAAGTCGAGTCGCTGTCTGTCCTCCCGGCGGCTCAAGCGATGAGTGTAAGGTCGCGAAGAGTGGCGTTGAACATAGCAACATAAGTCCGAATACAACAACTAGAATTAGTCTATTCCTGCTTTTCATCTACCAACTGCCTCCTAAGCGAAAAGGGTGTCCTTGGCTCGAAAGGAAGGGGGTATTCCGTGCAGAGATAGGTCTTGGAATAAATAGGGCGAAATGCCAGGACCTGTGATTCCAGCCAGGGACGTTATTTGCGTTGCTCAAACGAACACCCCCACGACCTGCGTATAGAGAAGGACAAGCGCCACCATCACAGCGATGAACTCAAGTGCACCAGTACGCGGCCTTCTGCGCAGGGATGCAACCACAAGGGAAACATCCCCGCTCCTCAACGAGTTGTTGAAGAGAACACCTATTGCCACATACCAGCAGAACAGCACAACTGGCATGTTCTCGAAGAGCATTAGCGCCGGCAAGAGAATCAGCGACAGTGCGACAAACACCGACATGACCACTATCATGTATAGGGCAGATAGCACAATCGCTACCCGAGGTGGACGTTCCACCTTCAGGAAGAGGTTGATCTCCCCATAGGTTGTCGAGCCACCGATGTTCTCCACATCTATGCCAAAGGCTCTGCTCACAATGTACCTTATCCCGATGTAGGCTAGCGTGCCGGGAAGGAATATGATCGATAGAGCTGACATCAGCGAGTTGCGTGTCCAGTCCTCGAATTCTCGCTTCTGGCCGCTGAGGAGTATCAATCCTCTGACGACTGTCACAATCACCAGTACACCAGGTGCAATTCTGACAGAGAACACTAGGTTCGCAAACAGTGCCGCTGACAGGTCAATCTGCATTCCTTCACCCTCTTGACGTAGGTTATCCTTGTAGTAGGGATGAACACAGTATACTTATCCTATTGGAGAGAGGGCTCTGAGATAGGATAGTCCCGAATGCGTGCTTGAAGCCTATAATGTGCTGTTAGAATACTTAATGGCCCGTAAAAAGGGAGATATCGGTGGAATAAGGTCTATGAGAGGAGATTCTACTCGCGTACCGTTAAAATCTGTACCCTATCGCGAACATTTCCCTCGACCTTAAGCACGTATTAGGAGATGCCTTATATCGTTGATTCCAAAGGTCCCAGTGGAGCTAGTCGAACTGAGGTATGACGCCAAGGTTGACGCCGCTTGGTTAAGAAGAGCTGCGGTCCCTGACCTTTACAGGTACGATGATGAGGGTATACTCCGTGATATTGCAACCCGGATGCTCGGTTACAAGACACCACCCACTCTTAGACCCAGTGTCTTTGAAGCCGCCCTCGGCTTAACCCCACTACCTGATGGCCCTCTAGGGAACGAACAAATCAATGACGCCTTAGCGTACAAGAAATCTTCGGCAGTCTATTACAAGAATCCTGATGGTGATACTCTGCTTGAACAGATCACATCCCTGCTTCCAGATGAGGCCGGGAGTTTCCCTCAGGATAGTCAAATCAGGGAGGCTTTCGTATATGCGATGTCAAGGATAGTCATTGGCGATCTACCACCCCCTTACGAATGGCAGGGATTCTATGATGGACTCGACTACCTCACGTCAGCCCTCTTCACCATCCAGATGGTGGCAGTGAGAGCTTGCACCCCCATATCATGGATCGAGATTGTTCGCAGGGAGGCGAAGGACGCTGGACACCTGACGGAGTGGCAGACACTAACGCTGAGGGCTGACGGAGCCACTGCCTCCAAGTGGACTGGTTTTCTCAACAGGTTCAGAAGTAGAGTTTGCACCCTCAACTCGGACTATGTCAGAAAGATGACTCAATACCTTGCCAAAGCGCAGAAGCCCGTCAGAATCACAATGGCGCTAGTCCAGAAGCTCTTGGGCTCGGGCGGAAAGCTTGCACGACGCGTCACCAGAGAAGTAGAACCCCTTCTCACGGAGAGATTCATTCCCTCAATGACCGGGATAGGCCTGAGGCATAGGGTGATTGCGACTCCAGGGCGCAGGAGTGAGGTCCCGACTGAGGGAGCTGCTGAAAAGTACGTATGCAAAGACACAACCTTCAGTAATAGTGAATTCCTTGAGATTGTCGTCTATGCTGAACCAGCCAGCTCGGTCGGGCCACATGAGGAGGACTTGATCGCTGGCTCAGTGCAGATCACTGCTGACTCCGAGGCAATCTCCATGAGAACGGACCTCTTCTGCAATGAGTGCGGTCAGCCCAAGTGGAGCGTAAGACCGTGGCAAGCTGAAGATATGATACCCAAAGACACTCCGGGATGGCTCTACCGTGAATCACCCCAAGTTGATGGTGCGCCGTGGCCGATTTCACAGAGAGACAGGGACCTGCTTGGGATACTATGTGCACACCACGGCTGTTTCCAGTCCAGACTGAGGCTAGTCCGTGCAATGGGAATACCCAATCAGAGCGCTAAGGAAAGAGTGGAGATGCTCATTGC
>DAOVDG010000102.1 GCA_030669595.1 Candidatus Thorarchaeota archaeon | reverse complement strand
TAGAGCCGCGAAGGAAGCCGGTGCCTTGATTTCACTGGACCCTCAGGGCTTTCTGCGCACCGTGCAGGGTGACCGGGTGGTTCCGAAGGAATGGACTGACCGCGCTGCTGTTCTAGAGCACGTTGATGTTCTAAAGCTTGACGAGGATGAGCTCCAGAGTGCTGTGGGCACTGCCACTGAAATCGATGCAGTAGGTAAGATTCTCAGCGAAGGGCCTGAGATTGTTATTGTGACAAGGGATCGACGAGGATCGACAATCTACACCCAGGAGAACAAGATTGACATCCCACTAATCTTGGCTAATCAGCTTGTTGACACCACCGGTTCAGGTGACACCTATGCCATCGGTTTTCTAGTTGAGTATGTACGGAATGAGAACCTGAGGCAAGCTGGAGTGTTCGGTGCCTCATGTGCCTCGTTCAATCTTGAAACCATGGGGCCCTATGAGATGCCTACCAGGGGACAGGTGGAATCTCGAGCGATGGAATTCTTATAGATCTCTAGTAATCTGGAACACGGAAATGCAAGAAATATGTAAGATTTTCACAATATGTAGAAAGCATCCACATGTGCCTGAATCGGGAAGGTCAGTCTGAAAGCCTCTCTGTGTAGCGTTTCGAACATACAGGTCCCGAATTGTGTGGGCCTTATCAGAACTGGAGAGCCATTATATACTATGAGAGGACTAGGCAAGTGGGCTAATGCTGTTTCACGCAGCACATGCTCACTCCCGAAAGCCCAAGGGAAGGTCTCTTCTCGAAGGAGGTCCTTACTCTCCATGAGGAGTGGTGTATCGCACTCCGGAGAGTCCGCGGCTGTTCACCATGCTCAGACGAGCCTTTCCAGTTTCAGCGATGAATCTGGGATGGGTGATAATGACCCCGCCGTGGCAAGAACTGTGAAGACCCTCTCTGTCGCTGGGAGTGATATACCAGCATCAAGACAGGAGAAAGAAGCCAGGTCTGTAGGAGGGATACCATCCCGATGATACAGACAAAGCCCCTGCTGACTCTAGACTCCGATGGGGAATGGAGGATGGCGACATCTGGCAGGGGAAGGGTGGAACACAGGAGTTTCTTGCAGTTGAGTGTCACTCACATGAAATATAAGAAACGGGTAATGATATAATCGTGGGCCAATCTGTTCACCGATTTGGCCAACGCAATGGTGTAGATATTGGAGAATCCGCAGATACGTACTCTTCTTGAGCTTAGAAAGGACTTGGAAGACCAACTGGAAGAGCTCAGAAAGAGAGTTGGGAGGACTGAGGAGATGATTGATGTACTCGATTCAGTCATTGGCATGGGTAGCTTCTCCACAGCTGACGCAGTTCTTGGAGGGAAAGACACCGCGGCCAAAGACACGACCGAGGCTGCGGATGATGATGTGCCTGAGGAGCCAAATACGATCGTAGTGCTGAACAAAGCTCGCAATCTCGAATTGGGTACGATGGAAGTCATTGGTCCAGATGTTACGATTCTTCCGACAGAGCATGCGCTGTATGATATCAAGAGGGGCGCCTTCGCCCGATTCTTTGTTGAGAGGATTCTGGGACAGTTTCAGAGAGAAGATAGACAGAGAGTCGAGAATGGCGAGCTCGAGTGGAGCGAGGCATTTGAGTTCGAAGTTCACGCTGAGGATGGCATCCTTCTTCAGCTGGTCATAAAGAACTTCGGTTCAAGCAGTAGGCTTGAGGAGATACAGCGAACTCTTCGGTGGGCTCTTGAGAAGACTTATCGTGCGAGATGAGGATTGGAAATCGCGCGAAAGCAACTCACCTCGGTTTCTTTAGCAAAAGAATATAACCCGACTCAATATTCACTTTCCCTACGGTCCAATTGAGCTACTTCACGGAGTGCACGAAACAGTGTCCCGCAGCGATGACGTAAGCCTCGTTGTCAATCCACAGATTGTGGTGAACCTTGTCATGGATGCACACGAGTTCTTCTCGGAACACAAGGTTGACGAGCGATACGAATCAATGGCACTTGATCTTGTGAGGCGATATGTTTCGCAAGAGGGTATGCCACGTGATGTTGATCCATTTTTCGGGGCCGCTCTTTTTCTGGTGACACGTCATCCTTGGAGTCATCCCAACCCGCTGACTAAGACGGAATTCTCAGCGAAGCTACGGATGAAGGAGTCAAGCCTTGATTGGTACACTGAAAGCATAGTCGAGAAGTTAGGCTTCGCCATTCTATATGACAAGAGTCAGCTTCCATTCTACGTCGATTCTCAGGGGACCATTGCAAGTGTCGTTAACTCTGTCGTGAGAACCAGTGTGGGTGAGGAGGTCGTGCGCAGCATTGTTAGAGGCAGTGTAGTTTCTCCCAATGCGCTAGCTGAGCGAATCGTTGATAGTCTCTGCAGTGTTGTGAAAATTCTACCCCCTGCATTCGAACAGGAATTGCATAATCTTGTTCAACGGAAGATTGAGGACGAGAGTAAGCGACTACTTACCGAACTGGGCGGCCGATCGACCAGCACCTAGGTATTCTCTGGTTGCAGTGCCACTTCCTCAACAAATCGTTTACCTGCCACTACTTGGTCGATAGAGTGAATGACTGCACCTGCCTGTTCCAATATCTCCTTAATGATCTCGAAACGGAGGTCGTCCCCCTCAATAGTGATTGCAATCGACTCGGTGCTCTGGTCAACTTCCTTCAACGATATATTCACACCCAAGACAGTTTCGTCGCTGGCGACTGCCATGGCTAGGTCTGTTAGTCTTGGTGTATGTGGTTTCAAAACGTCAAGAACAATTCTTCTAATTCCAAATGCATGAGGCAATTAGTTTTCTTCCCCGCTAATGACTCTCGGGTCATGATTGTATGTCAAGCCGTTGCTAATGAGTTGTTAAACCTTGCGAAGGCGGTCAACGTGTCATTCGCCTGAGCTCGCTCGTTCAATAAAGCGCTAAATGGAGTTCAAGGGTGATAAACGCCCGAATGCTTATAATGCAGATGAGAGAATATGCATTCGAGCCTTTTCCAAGGTTCACGCCGGGACCCCTTTCAGGAAGGGACATTGACTTGAAACAGGTGCGACTCACAGATACAACAGGAGACAAGGCGAAGAGTAAAAAAGCCTCTTCAGCCTTTGCGAGTTCTGCTGAACCAACACGTCTTCTTGATTTCGACCTAACAGGTCTGACGAACGAGTCGCTCTGGCCTATCCTTGTTGAAACTGCAAGAAGAAGTCCATTGTATGCAAACCTAACTGGCTACATAAGGGAGGAGATACTACCCAAAGAGCCCGAGGTTAGTGTTCGGGAACTCGCTAGCAGGCTCTCCATCTCAGTGGGCGAAGCACTTGTTATTCTCTATGACATTCACAAACAATCTTAGTTGATTTGTTTGGTCTTTTATCCGGTAGCATCTTTCTTTTATCCGATTTCATTATCACCTATCAATGGACTGACATTAGATGCTCAACCAGAATGAGTTTCGCAATGCCAAATACGCAAAGGCTTTGTCAAAGGAAATCCGTCGCCTCAACGACGGCAGGCAGACAAGAATAGTCCACGTTTGTGGGACACACGAGCACACAATCAGTCATAGCGGGATCAGGTCGCTCTTGCCCCGGGAGATTGACCTCGTAGCTGGCCCTGGCTGTCCCGTGTGTGTCAGTGCGGCAGAGGATATTGACATGGCCATTGAACTGGTCCGTAAGGGACACATCATCGTTTCGTTTGGAGATATGATTCGCGTTCCTTCAACCTCATCATCTCTTGGTAAGGAGCGTGAGAGGGGCGGCGATGTACGTATAGTCTATGGCCCAAACGAGGCCGTGGAGATCGCAAGAAAGAATCACGCCAAAGAAATAGTGTTCGTAGGTGTGGGCTTTGAAACTACCGCTCCAGCAATGGCTGTAGAACTGCTGAAAGGACCCCCAGAGAACTTCTCCATCCTCACATCATTGAAGCTAGTTCCTCCTGCCATGGAGATTCTGATGAATCAGGATGGATTCAGTGTGGATGGCTTCATCACGCCGGGTCACGTTTCAGTGATAATCGGCACGAATGCCTACGGGCCGATAGCAGAGAAATATAAAGTGCCGTGTGTTGCAGCTGGCTTTGAGCCGCTCGATGTTCTAGAGTCTATCAGAATGATACTCCTGCAGATTGAGGAAGGCCGTGCTGAATCAGAGAATGAATACACACGTGTGGTTCGTCCTGAGGGCAATCTTGCTGCTCAGAAAGTGTTGGAGGATGCATTCAAAATTGATGACGCTCCATGGAGGGGTCTCGGTGTTATAGGGAACTCTGGCTATTTTCCACGTGCTGAACTTGCTGCTTATGACGCTCGCGAAAAGTTCGAATTTCCGCCCCTCGATTCAGTGGACATACTTCCTGGATGTATCTGTCATAAAGTCGTGATTGGGATAGCAAATCCTAAGGAGTGCCCGTTGTTCGGGACGCGCTGCGTACCCGAGAATCCATATGGTCCTTGCATGGTTGGCTATGAGGGTACTTGCAGAATTAGGCATGAAAGCACAATGGACTAAGTTCTCCGTGCATGTTTCCTTTCTAGCTTTCTGAGGTCTTGCTGGGTGTTGATGTTGATGAAAGTATCCAAGTTCGGATCAAACATCTTCAACACCTCGGTGGAGATATGCATCACATTATGCAGCGAGTTGAGTAGGTCACTCATCCTGTGCTTTTGCCTAGCCATCACTTCGAGTCCGCGACCGTAGGCGTGCTCTGCGAGATACATAGCATGCAGAGGCTCTATGTAGCCTGAAGGCCATGATGGAACGACTGCGCCATATCCCGGACCAAGGTCCACGATTGACCGAAGCAGAGGAATGCGTGCCAGAGGTGTGTCGACTGGTAGGAGCATCACGTACTCGGTGGTAGTATACTCGAATGCGGTCACTGCTCCCGTGAGAGCGCATCTAACACTGTCCTCTGGGTCAACGACAATGTTTTCTCCTATAACCACTGAGTCTATGGTTTCTTTCTGCATTTCGTTGGAAACGACAACAAGGGTTTCTGAGGATAAGTGCTTAGCAATCTCAATCATATGGGTCACAAGGGGGCGACCACGGAACTTGGCCAATGCTTTCTCTGACCCAAACCGTCCTGAAACTCCTCCCGCGAGTATTGCAACAGTTAGAAGCTTCTCACTCATGATTGTGTTACCCTCCGATAGATACCAGCTGGCCTGCTCTACTTCTTTAAGTCACTCATGAGCAGAGAGATACTCTTCGATCATTGCCGAAATCTGCCCATCTGTGTAGTGCTGTGAAGTTATCGCGCCGCTGGGACAGGTGGACGTACAGGTTCCGCATCCCTTGCACAGGGCAGGATTGACCTCCGCACGGTCCCGATCATTCATTGTAATGGCATTGTACGGGCAAATAGAAACGCATACTGTACAACCAGAACACTTGTCCTCATCCACAACAGAATAGTAGGGCTCGATGCTGATCTTGCCCTTGCCCATAAGTCCCATTGCGCCAGCCGCGGCGGCTTTCGCTTGAGCTACTGTATCCGGGATGTCCTTTGGACCCTGAGCCATTCCCGCCACGAAAACACCGTCATTGAACGAATCCACGGGCCTGAGCTTGGGGTGTGCTTCCATCAGAAAACCATCTGGTGACTGGCTCAAGCCAAGAACACGTATGATGTCTTTTGATTCACTAGGGGCTACCACTCCAGTTGATAACACAACAAGATCCACGTCACCAATCTGGATTGGCTTGCCCAGAAGCGTGTCTTCTCCTCTTACGGTGAGGAGGTGCGTTTCACTGTCTTCCAGAAGATCACCTACTCGACCTCTGATGAACGAAACTCCCGCAGCAGCGGTGGCCTCGTAAAACTCCTCGTAGCCCTTTCCGAACGTCCTAAGATCAATATAGAATATGTAGATATCTGCACCTGTCTTGTCTCTGATCATTCTAGCCTGTTTGATAGCTGTCATGCAGCATATGCGCGAGCAGTACTTGTTCGTGCGCTCATCTCGGCTTCCCACACACTGGATGTACACGATTCTCTTTGCTTCCTTCAAATCGTGCGGTCGCACCACATGACCCTCGGTTGGCCCCGCTGAGCTCAGCATTCGTTCAACCTCGCCGAGATTGACGACATTCGGGAAGATGCTGTAGCCATATTCCTCCTTCTGAGTCGCATCGAATATCTCAAAACCGGTGGCGACGATGATTGTGCCGACCTCAATATTGATTATCTTCTCTTGGTCATCATAATCGATTGCGCCAGCCTCGCATGCCACTTTGCATTTGCCGCAACGCACAGCGTCGACACCTAGACAGTTATCCATGTCAAGAACGTATGCTGAGGGCACTGCTTGAGCGAACGGGACATATATTGCCTTCCGGAATGAGAGGTAAGCCTCAAACTCGGCTGGAACGTCCACTGGACAGACGAGTGAACAGTCACCGCAAGATGTACAGGTTTCCAAGTCAACATACCGCGGCCTCTGTCGAATAGTCACCTCGAAATTACCAACGAAGCCGTCGACTTTCTCGACCTCGGCCATGGTTATCAATTCAATATTCGGATGCGCTCCCACCTCAGCCATTCGCGGTGTGAGAATGCAAGAGGAACAATCCAGGGTTGGAAAGGTCTTGTCCCACTGAGCCATGTGCCCGCCGATGGTGGGCTTCTTCTCAACCATGTAGACCTTGAAGCCCGCATCCGCGAGGTCCAGAGATGCGGAAATGCCTGCTATCCCTGCACCGACAATAAGTGTAGATTTCAGGATCGACACCTCGGATTCTTCTAGAGGCTCAAGGAGCCTTGCTCGTGCAATGGACATTCGTACCAAGTCTATTGCTTTCTCCGTAGCAGCCTCATGGTCATCTGCATGGATCCAGCTACAATGTTCACGAATGTTAGCTTGTTCGAAAACATACGGTGATAGGCCCGCGTCGCGCATGACATTCCTGAAAGTAATCTCGTGCATCCTTGGTGAGCAAGCTGCAATAACAATTCCATCAAGACGGAGTTCCCTTATCCTATCCTTGAGTATCTGTTGTCCTGGTCTGGAGCAGACATACTTGTAGTCTTCTACGTGTGCCACCCCATCGATATCTTTGACAGCTTTCATAACGCGGTCGATTTCCACTACACCAGCAATGTTTGATCCACAATGACAGATGAATACGCCAATTCTTCTCTCGGGCATTCTATTCTCCTCGTGTGCCGCGTGTTGTCCTGGAATCTGTGAAACTGGTCTCTCTCAAGCGTTTTCGAAAGGCCTAATAAAGGATTGCGGGTTGCGAGATGAAACCACAGCTTGCGATTCCCAAAACCAAATATGCGGTCCTGTCCTGTGTCGAAGAATGCTGGACTTCGAAATTGCGGGGCTCATTGTAAGCGTGGTGGCCATGGTTGATGTGGCATTACATATAACCCATTTCTTACATTTCTGTATTCCAGATTACTAGAGATCTGTAAGAATTTCGTCGCTCCTGATTTCCCATTTCGGCAATGGCTACCGGAACTACATGACGAAAACCGGCCAGTTCATACCCAAACTAAAGAAGCATGACTAGCTCTGGAGAGTCCGCGGCTGTTCACCATGCTCAGATGAGTCTTCTCGGTTTCAGTGATGAATCTGGGATGGGTGATAATGACCCCGCCGTGGCAAGAACTGTGAAGACCTTTTCTGTCGCTGGAAGTGATATGCCCGCATCAAGACAGGAGAAGGAAGCTAGGTCTGTAGGAGGGATCCCATCTCGATGA
>DAOVDG010000057.1 GCA_030669595.1 Candidatus Thorarchaeota archaeon | reverse complement strand
TGCGCCGAGGATATCCGCAGTTGCAGCGAGTATCCCTATGAGGAATCCACCCAGACCTGCGACTACTGGAATATAGCGTTCGAGGAGACGCTCAAGAACCCTCTCGCTCCTCCTGAAGCCTGGGACAATGTACCCTGAGCCCAGGAGCTGTCTTGACACATCTCGTGGGGCAATTCCACTGATATCCACCCAGATTTTCGAGAAGCCCCAACATAGTAGAATCATAGCACCTGCATAGAACGCCACATGAAGCAGTCCAAGCTCCTCATTCATGATGGAAAAGATGCCCTGCGGTGGCGTGATGTAGTAGGCGAGTCCTCCATCTGCTATCATGCGGCTGGAATTCTGGTCCTGAGTAAACGTGCCAATGAGGTTAAGGAGCGGGTTCGTACCTTGGTGATTCCAGTTCGTGAAAATTATTTGGCCGAAGAACAGAACATTCGCGTATAACGCCTGCGCCAGAATTACAGGAATGTTTGATGTATACAGCAGCTTGATTGGATACCGCGCCTTCATTCCTCTGTACTTAGCATATTGAAGCGGTATCTCGACGCGCACGGACTCTAACCAAATCACTGCTCCGAAGATTAGGAATGTGACGCCAAGTGTAAAGAGGCTCGGGTTGAAACCGTTGCGGAACACAAGCCAGCTCGCATCGACTACTGGATATGTATCGCCACCAACACCTACAACTCTCATAATATTCGAGATGACAGCAGCAATAATGCCCTTTGGCAAGTTGGTGTAGTCCCGAGGATAGCCTTCCGGAGCATCCCCAAACGAGGTTTCGAACTCGGTGACGTTGAACATATTGAATATGACTTGTCCGGCGACGTTCGTCATGATGAATAGTGAAACGCCTGAACCGAGTCCCCATCCCTTCTGGATCAACTCGTCCATCAGAATGACTATGACCCCGGAAGTAAAGAGCTGAACGAACACTAACACTTGTTCATTTGGTTCCAATTGGCCATAGGCATTACCCATTATGTATGCAATCGCTTGGAATGCTGTCATGAATAGTGCGAGAACTTTCTGTCCACCAGTGAATAATGCTCTGTCCTCTGGGTCCCCGAAATCAACATCAATGATCTTTGATCCCGAGAGAAGCTGCATTACTAGGCCTGCAGTCACGATTGGACCTATCCCCAGTTCCATCAGCGTTCCCCTGGTGCTTGCGAGAATGACTCGCATTGCCCACAGATAGTCAGTACCACTCTGTGGGTCCACGCCGTAGAGTGGCATATGTGACATCACTAGGAATATCAGGAGCACGACAAGCGTCCAGACAGCTTTCTCTTTGAAAGAAACTTCACGGTCTGGTGCCTTTACTTCAGGCATTACTCTTACAAATGGTGATAGGGCTTTTAGAAAGGCGCTAGGCAACCTTACTTCTCCTGCAGGTTTTCTCGGCCAACAAATGGGCTGAACCTTTAAAGATAGTGGTCCCTATAGTCGTGTACTACAGCATCAAATCGATGTTGACCGTGCGCGATTTATGCCCCAATCGCATCCGGGAGCTGTTTCACTTGTCGACTGGCAGGTCAATGGTCCCGCCCTTGCTGGTTACTTTTTCTCGTGCTCTTACGCTGATGGACTTAACGCCGGTCAGGTTTAGTTGACGCGTGATTTTTCCGGACCCCAGAATCTTGTCAATGCCAAGACGCGACACGTCAATGGTGTATCTCCGCCCTGTCTTGGTGGCATGTCCTGATGCAACGAGCCTGTCAGCAGCCTCATCCAAGTCACCAACATTTAGAACGGTTTCGCCCTCAATCATCTTGAGAGGTCTCTTGAATCCATGCTTCCCGAAGTAGTTGGGGTTTTCCGCCATGGTTCTTTGATAGTGGTGCTTCTTAGACCCAGCCATGCCCTTGCCACCCCGCTGTCCTGATGCACGATGACCCGCGCTGAAACCATAACCAGCGGCCCTGCGGCCTCTCATCTTGTGGATCTTCTTCGATTTTCGCTTCTCCATCACTAGTTCCTCCGTTACTATGCTTTCTTGAGTCGCACCTCTAGGACTCCGTTTCGAACTGCTGACTTGGCCTGTTCTTTCTTCACCTTGCTAGGGAGTTCAATCTCCTTGTGGTATGGGCGGGATTGGTTTTCAACGTGGATTGTGAGGACAGTTCCCTTGATTCGGACCTTGATTTCATCTTTCTCTACACCGGGCAGTTCTGCTACAACTATGATTTCGTCATCCTCTTCGATGACGTCAACCAATGGCTCTAGCTGATGAGTCGTCTTGACGCCTTCTGCATCTGGATTGGTGTTACCAAACCGCTGGATGAATGGCTTTCCATCTGGCCCGAGACGCATTGAGAAGCCAAACACAAAGGGGTTCGTGCCCTCCGGGTTGCGCATGAACTTCTCCATGGACTCCGGGTCAAGCATTCCTCCCTCGCTCAGGTCTTGCATCATACGGTCCATCATCTCATCGATTTGCTGGAATACTGACTCGGGGAGAAAGTCACCCAACCATTTGCGGAGCGCCTTGCGTTGGTCCTCATCAAATGAATCGTTGTCCCAAGACATCAAGTTCACCTCATATCATTCTCTGTGCAAGCTCGTTTATCCCAGCACCTCGGTAACCGTTCACGCCCCCCATTCCAACGGGGAGGTTGCGCTTGCCACGAAAGCCCTTCTTCGGAGGGGTCAACCTAAAGACAGGTTTGAGTCCCTCAACGTCGTTTACGCTGGCTGTTCCTGCAGCCAGTCCCTTGGCGAGCGCCTTAATCGATGAATGGCTTGAATTCTTCTTCACATAGGCATCAGTAAGACGCCTGTTTCCTGAGAGGCGGCCACGCTTGGCCAGAATCCTGTACGCAGTGTCAGCGTCAATCTCACCCCATGTGATGTAATCCTTGGTCTTGGTAATCATTCCCTGAAGACTAGGTGTAAGCCTGATGACCCTTGCTTGGTGAAGTCTGCCAAGACGCAGCTTTTTCAATGTGTCTTCGATCTGAGGTCTAACACTCACTTGTCCTCTGAGACGTATCGCCAGTATAACGGTTCCATTTTCACTCATGACTCAGCCACTCCTGCTGTTGCCCATTCCTGAGGTGGCAGCATCTTGTATGTCTTTGAAAGTGCGTCAACAAACGCTTTGGCGAAGTTCGAGGACGTCCTTGAACGGCCCTTTGTCATCGACCATACATCCTTCAGTCCTGCAATTCGAAGAACTATCTTGCCGACATCAGCCGTGACTAAACCAGTTCCTTTTGGAGCTGGCTTGAGTGTCACACGAACTGAGCCCGACGCTCCTTTCACTGCAAACGGAACGCTGTGAGGGTCGTGACATCGGCATTCCCAAGAACCACAGCCCCTACGCAATGGTGTGATGTTCATCTTGGCCCTAGCTTCAGCTGCTCTAATCGATGGGACAAACTCTGGAGCCTTTCCTATACCAATCCCGATGTTGCCTTGGCCATCACCGACAACGACAGTAATGCGGAAGCTCTTCTGTTGGCCGCTGTCTGATTGGCGTTGAACTAGGTTCACGTCTACAATCTCCTGCTGGAGTTCTGGAAACAACATATCTACAATCTCGGATTCCCTTATGAGGTAGTTCTGCTGTAGAACCTCCTGCAGGCTGTTGATGTGACCTTCCTTGACCAGCTCCCCCAACCGGGTCTTAGGAACCCAGTCCTTGAGCGGGTCTACGTCCTGTCGGGGTTGTCGACGTCTTCTTCGATTTCTTCCACTCATCATGTATCATCCCCTATTTCTTACCTCTCCGCGCAAGGAGTTTCTTGGGTTTTGGTTTTCTGGGCACTGCACGAGGCGCTTTCTCCGCGGGTTTCTTTGCAGCCTTCTTCACGGGCTTCTTGGCGGCAGCCTTCTTTGCGGGTGTCGCCTTTCTCTTCTTTTTCTTCTTGAGCTCTGCTTTCGGTATCTCCAAGAGGGCTTTCTTTACTTTCTTGAACTGTCTTGGAATGCTTGCAACGGTTGTCTTCTTCTTTCCCACCTTTGAGAACATCAGAGAATCACCGGTGCTCTCGGCGAAGTGATTGTACGCAGCGACGATGTGTTCGCCAGATAGTCTGGCCCCATCCGGCAGAACATCTGGATTGTGTGCGATGTTAAGGCCCGCATCCAACGCTCCCGCAAGTGCGGCGTAGATTTTCGAGCCCTTCACTGGAGGATTAAGTCCAATGTCAAGTACTGCTTGCTCTACGCCTCTACTCTTAGCTCTTAGACCAGCTAGCAGGCCGGTAAGATAGGCTGCAGGCATGTTTCCACAACTAACAGACCAACCATGATTGGAGATCTCTGGTGAAACTGCAGATGCCACAGTCATGTCGCCAGTCACACTGGCATTTACAATCTGGACTATCATTCCTGTATTGGTCTTCCTGACCACAAGGCGCGGGAGCCTGGAGAGCAGTAGCCGACGGCGACGATAGTAGTTCGTCTTGCCTTCTCGTCTGCGTCTGAACTTGACTTTGTATGTCGGTCCCTGAGCCATTATTTCACCTTCCCTAACTTGCGCTCTTTAATGTAAGTTCTCATGTGCGCAGTGTTCCTGAACGCATTGCCTTTTGCCTTCAAGTATAGTTCGCGATATACCCCGCGCGCGATCTTGCCTTCGCTTCTGAGTCGCTTTAACTCACGACGCATTGGGCGTATCTTCATCATCCATCGCTCCTTGCCTGAGAGTCGGGCAGTGGCTTTGCCTTTCATCCTGCCAGGTCCTTTTCTCTGACCCTTCCGCTTCTGACGCATATTGTGACGCGCCCGACCTCTGCTCACACCTTTCTTGGGATGTTTCTGAATCGCGCCCTCGTCAACAAGACGGCGGATATCTTCCTTAGTGATTGCAAGGCTGGTTTCATCTTCGAATTGGGGATCTATCCACACACGCGACTTCCCTACTTTCATCACTTGGGCAGCGAGTCGTTTTTGGGATGTAAGCTTCATCTCTAGTCAACCTCCACGTCAAGCTCCGAGAAGAGGTCCTCTTCTGAGATGCTCTCCGGAGCGCCAGGATTCAGAACTCTTAGGGACATTGCGTCGGCTTTCTTGAGAATCGCCTGACGTTTCCTCATACCGACGGTTGCTCCAATCCTGATAGCATGAACTTCGGGATTCAGTTCTTCGAAGTCAGCTGGCCTGTGGACAAGCACCTCAACGAATCTTGAGGGATGCATACCTCTCACAGCCTTTGGCTTTCTGTATCCCGGAGACACCATGGCTATGCGGCCTTTGCGTTTCTCTCGTGTAGCGTTATCTATTCCGCGTAGCTTTCTCCAGGAGTCTTTTACGCGCGTCCAGCGATGTGCTTGTTCATGGCGGAACCGAGGTTGCTTCCTTCTCATCTCTTTTGAAATCCTGAGAAGTTTCTGATCAACAAGCTTGTCCCTGGCGTGTATCTCCTTCTCTTTCTTCTTGGCCTTCTTCTTTGCAGGTGTCTTCTTGATTTTGGCCTTCGGCTCAACCTTCTTCTTGGCTGGTGCCTTTTTAGCCTTCTCCTTCTTCGGTTCAGCCTTCTTGGCCTTCGGAGCCTCTGGCACAATCTTCTTGGCAGATGAAATGATATCAGCTGCTCTGCTCTCGCTGAGGCCATCCACCTTGGTTGCAAGCTTTGCAGGGTCGCTCTTCGACACCTTTGCCACGGTCTTGAACCCGGCTGCGACAAGCTTTTCCTCTAGCTTTGGCCCGACTCCATCCACATCTGTCAGTTTTGGCTTTTTGGACATCATCTCGCCTCCTATACTATCGACTTGACCGCTTCACCTTTCCTCTTCGTGAGGACGTAGATGCCGTCAAGGAAGACGCGCCTGTCTTTGTGACGGATCTTTGTGGCAAGCTGTATGTTCGCGGCAGTCTGCGATACGTGTTCGATGTTGATACCGCTGATGATTACATCATCCTCTCCGGTCTTTATCTCAACGTCACCTATTACGCGTGCCGTACGAACGCCACGTTCTCCGATGAAGTTCTTGATCATGACCTCCTTGCCCTTCACCTCGACGGTGATGGGGAAGTGACTGTACACGATCTTCATCTGGTATTCATAGCCATGCTGTACACCTGTGAGCATGTTACGCACGTGGGCAATAGCAGTACCAACCAGAGCTCGGGTGCTCTTGCGAGACCTTACGGTGGACACTACCATTTCATTGTTCTCTATGACGATGCTCGTCTGAGGTTCCGGAAATGTCCGTTCAAGCGTTCCGAGAGGTCCCGTCACCGTGATAGTCTTGCCTTCTAGATTGACCTGACAATCACTGGGGATTTCGATACGCTGCCTATAGCTTGGTTTGCCTGACATCTTCGTTTCACCTCAGTATACGTATGCAAGCAATCGTCCGCCAATTCCTTCCTTCTTGGCGTCCACATGAGTCATGACCCCGTTAGGCGTAGTCACAATCAGTATTCCATAGTTGAATGCTGGCAGGAAGCGTTTTTCATATTTCTCAAAGCCATCGCGCTTCACAGGATATCGCGGCTTAATTACCCCGCACTTATTCGTTCGGCCCATGAGTTGTATTCTGAATCTGCCAGCCTTGCCATCATCGATGCGCTCGAATTCACCGACGTAGCCCCTTGATTGCATGACCTGCAATACTCTCTCTATCAGGCTGGAAGCTGGTGCAACAACGACCTCCGGTTTCCCGACTAGCTCGCTGTTGTATATGTTTGACATCGCATCAGCCAGTGGATCTAGTAGTGTCATTTCTTCACGGACCTCCTAACTATACTTGCGGAATCCCAGCTTGACAGCTGTTTCCCTGAAACAGCGTCGGCACATATTCAAACCGTACGAGCGGATTACGGCCTTGTGAGTACCACATCTGTGACAAGTCCGGCTTCCTTTGCCCATCTTCTTGCGCTGTCTTCCTCGCTCTTTTTTCGTACTCATCATGCTTCACCTCAGAATAGATAGGTCCTCTCACGCACCTTTTCGAGTATTTCAATCCCAAACTTGTTCTTGACGAAGATCATACTCTCTTCCGGTGTTAGCCTATGTCTGTATGGGATTTTGTTTCTCTGCCTACGTCTTCGCTTCACTCTAAAACCAGGACGTTCAATACAGATAGTGATGTTCATACCCTGAATGCCCAGCTGAGGGTCGTATTTCACTCCCGGTATGTCTATGTGCTCACTGATTCCAAATGCAAAATTACCATCCAAGTCCCAGTTCTTGATTAGGAGTACATTCTCCTTGGCCTTGAGCGCCTTGGTCAGGAACTCCTCTGCTCTTTTGTGTCTCAGAGTGACTCTCACGGCAATCGCTTCATTCTTCCTGATACCAAACTCTCTAACCGTCTGGCGGGCTCTTGACTGGACTGGAGTTTGATCGGTCAACTGTTCCAGTATCGTGGATGCTTTGCTCATCTCCTCTCCGCCTCCAGTACAGATGTCCACTACAACCTTCGAGATAAGCGGCGCACGCATCGGGTATGCTCTCCATTCTTCAACGTAGAGCTGTTCATCTGGAGTACTCATTATTCAGACTCTCCTGCGGAACTAAGGCTGACTTCCGGTTTCTTGGTACCCACAACGAACACGTATTCCAGAGCTGTCTGGACTCTATTCCCATCTGGATCCTCTAGTGTTACTGTACTTGCGTGAGTACCTAACCGCCTTTCAATCTCAACAATCCTGCCCTCAATCCCGACGTTCTTTCCCCGGGTGACTATGCTGTAAGCACCCTTGTCGAGGGGTATCGAAGATATGACTTTCTGGTCCGGGATGGATATCTTCAGTGTATCCAACGATTTGTAATCTGATGGCTTTGCCCCTTCTGGGAGCAA
Organism: Candidatus Thorarchaeota archaeon; assembly: GCA_030669595.1. Lineage (GTDB taxonomy): Archaea > Asgardarchaeota > Thorarchaeia > Thorarchaeales > Thorarchaeaceae > WTCK01. The sequence goes on along the minus strand of DAOVDG010000057.1, from coordinate 6,222 downwards.
TATATTGCGGCCGTCATGCAGTGCTATTTGGAGTTTCCCACCAGGAATCATCATCTTACTCTCAACCCTGCAGAGTTTGACACTTGTTTCTTTCTCGGAAATCTCTACAAGGCGGAATCCACCTCGTCGCTTAGGGAGGAGTCTGAAGCGTTCACCTGATGACTTAATCTCGACGACATCCATCAGACCGACTGGATACCCTGGGTCTTTCCGTACTCGACCATCAACCAACACTTGGCCATCGGAGAGTATCATTCTTACCTCACGCATGTTCTCTGCATGGCTCAGCATCTCTCGTAGTAGAATTGCCAATGTTAAGCACTGATCCTTGGAGTGTGGACCTGCGGTTGGCTTAGTCGTGAACTTTGCTACCTTCCTCTCGATGGGCCAATGTCTTGGTGCAGGTAAGCGTTTCAGGTGCTTCTTCTGGCCTCTTCTTGTCATCTATTCACTCTCCGCGATCTTGACTACTTTGCTCTCGATGAGTTTTTTTCTTTCATCATCAAGCTCAAGCTGTGTTATCTTAAGGTTGGATGGATGGAGTGGAATCTGTACTTCCTTGCCATCCGCCTTTGTGGTTGTTCCACTCTCTACATAGACTCGCACGTTGCGGTAGTCAACCCTAACGACCTTTCCTTCAGTGTCTCGAAACTGTCCCCTCATTATTCGAACGAGGTCTCCCTTCTTCACGACTAGTGAGCGAAAACCGTAATCCTCCCTGAGGAACTCGTCTAGTTGGCATCTCAACAATCGTTTGTGGGTATGTAAGGGTGACTTGTAGATGCGCCTGCGTTGCTTGCGTGGGGATTTGGAACTCGGCTTCTTTGTCATCAGTTTCTACCTCACACTATCTTCGAAGCGATGGCAGCAACTCTGGGCCACTTCAGAGTGACCTCTCTCGCCATTGGTCCTCGGAGTTCCGAGCCCTGAGGCTCGCCTCCCGGTTTGATGAGAACTGCTGCATTGTCCTCAAACTGCATCCAAGTACCATCAGGTCTGCGGAACGGTTTTCGTTGACGCACAATGATTGCTTGGATGACCTGCTTTCGCAACTCCTGTTTCCCTTTTGTCACAGATACATTCACACGGTCTGCAACCCCGGCCTTTCCCAGTTTCCGGAGCTTTCCCTTGTATCCAAAGACTGTGATTATCTGGAGTTCCTTCGCGCCAGAATTGTCTGCACACAGAATCTTAGCCCCAATGGGCAGCCCTCGTGCAATCCTAGGAGTGAATTTCCTGATGCCTCTACCGACTTTCCTTGACACGGGCTATTCCTCCTCTTCAGTTCGTTGCGACTTTGTTTCTATTACCACAAAGGATACAGTCTTGCTAAGGGGACGACATTCGGCTACTCTGACCATATCGCCTACCTTGGCGTCAATGCACGGTGGAAGATGAGCATGCTTCTTTGATCTGCGCCTCTCATATCGAGAGTACTTTTTGACGAGGCGCAAGTAGTCCGTTTGGAACGTGACCGACTTGTGCATCTTCACGCTGGTGACGATGCCCTCCATTATGCGTCCTCTGACTGGGAGACTGCCGTGGAATGGGCAGTTCGGATCGTCGCACGCATTCTTAGGTGGCTCTACATTTGGAATCCCAATGTCACGGACTTTTGCTTTCATATCTACCATCTTCACCATCTCCTGCTGAGGCGCTTCTTCAGCCTATCTTCAGGTCTTCCTTTCAATACGTGCCCGTCCACGCGGACGACAGTTCCATCGGGAAGACTCATGTCAAACACGCAATTGCTCTTTGGCAATTGAATTACACCTGCGCTTGTGGCGAGGTGAATCATTTCTCTGGACTCGACAACTATTGTGCCGGATTTGCATACCTGTCCAGGATCCCTAGACGCGACCACATGTGTCTTCAAGCCAACCAGCTCGTGCTGGATGAGGTTCATTGGAGTCACAGTCATTGTTCCGGTTTCAACTCCTCTTCTCTCTGAACTGTTAGAATCCTAGCAATAGCTCTCTTGATTGCCCTTGTCTGGTAGGGGTTATCAGAACCGCCCCCAGTGGCAATCTGGATTCGAACACTAGTGAGCTCATTGAACAACTCATCCATCTTCTTCTGGCGTTCTGCCGGATTGAGTTTGCGGATGTCTTTTGCTGTGAGTCGGGCCATCCTTTAATTCCCTCCTTCATTGGGAGTATCAAGCTCATCCAATTCCTTCAGTTCTTCCAGAGTACTCTTTTCGTCAGGTAATGACTCGCTTTCTGTTTCAGGCGGCTTCTCTTCAGGTACAGCAGCTTCTGCTTTCTCTGGAGCTTTCTTCTCCTCGACGGTTTCAACATCTTCCACAAGCTCAAGCCCATCGAGTTCTTCTAGTTCTTTTAGCTCATCCAAGTCCGCTATTCCCTCAAGGCCCTCTTCGACATCTTCCGTTTCAGAAACCACATCACCCTCCTCTTCCGCTGGCTTGAGCAGCTCTAGCTCTGCAGGTTTCTTTGGCTTCGGCTTCTTGACAATTATCACTCCAGGTAGTTTGGCATCGGGTTGCATTATTCTAACCTTGATACCTATTGCGCCTGGTTTTAGGACTGCAGTATCATCTGCCTCATCAACATACAGTTCGGCTGGTGCGCCCGTTTTGGCAACCGTGGCTTGCTTGAACTTCTGGTAGCGTCCTCTTCTGCTTGACAATTTGCCCTTGACGATTATCTCGCATCCTAGGGCCCCGGCACGCATTACACGTCGAAGGATCCAATAAGCCATTCTTCGGAAACGGACGCCTCGTTCGAGCTGTCTTGCAAGTCTGGAAGCCATTGCCTGAGCGCAAAGCCAAGGATTCTCTATCTCGCTCACTTCGACCTGCACGTTCTCAATGCCAAAATCGGTTTCAAGGATGTCTGACAGTTCTCGTATCTTCGACCCTCGACGTCCAATGACCACGCCTGGCCTAGAGGCATGAATGATGACTTCTGTACGCATGGGCATCTTTCGGATTTCCACACCACCGTATCCGGCCGCGTTGAGTTCTCGCCCCAGAAACTCGTCAATCTTAAGCTTACGAGTGTTTTGCTCTATGAAGTACTTCACTGCTGACACTTAACCCACCTCCTCCAACACAACCTCGATGTGTGTAGTGTTCTCGAAGTACGGTGAACTTTTGCCAAAAGCTCTCTCAATGTACTTCTTGTACGTTCTACCGCGCTGTGCGGCTGAATGGACTATCCTGAGCCTGTCAATGTCCAGACCCTTGCTGTCCGCATTGGCTTCAGCATTTTTCAGAATCTTCAAGATACTCTTGGATGCTTTCACCGGATGACCGCCTGGAGCCCACTTCTTCATTCCTGCGTGGTGGCCGCGCTTCTTCTTGTGGCGTCTGTAAGGTATCCATGCCTTCTCTTCAATTACGCTTTCAAGAAGATCAATGGCCTTATCCAGCATCATTCCGCGAATCTCTTTACAGACTTCTCTGGACTGTTTGGGAGAGCAGCGCAGATTTCTGCCACCAGCTACGGCTGTTCGGTCTGGGTCCATGCCTATGATTGAATATCCATATGTCGGCATTGTGCCTCACTTCCGGTGTAGTGACCTGGCCGGTGTAACCCAGTTCTAGCACTGAGTGCAACCAGACACTATGACACCCTCAACGACTACTTCAGGCCCTACCGGCACACGTATACAGACTGTTCTCGCGAGCAGAACTAGGCGCCTGCACTGCATCCATCGGTTCTCAAGCAATCGCTTCCAGAGAGCGACTGGCCAGTTTCGGAAATGTTTAGCATTTAAACCTATGGACTTGCAGGTCTTGAAACGCCTGGATTGCTGAGTTCTCCACGTCTGCTGGCATTCTCTCGTCGGTGAGGAGTCATTTTAGGGGCTATTGCCGAACTCCGCAATGACCCGCCTTAGTGAAGGCGAATTCACGGACTCTCGCACCAGACTAACGCCAGCATCGGTGAGAGTGCCTTTCACGAAGTGTCGACCAGCTGATCGTATAAAGACAAGTTTCTTGCCTTTCAACCGTTTCAAGCTTCCCAATACAATCTGAGTGAGTTCTTCATCAGTGAGCTCGATGCCCTTCCCCGGTGTTTGCAGGATTTCACACATCTTCAGAACGGTTCGAATTGAGCTGAGTTGACGTTTCTTACTATCATACGGATTTGAGTACAGCCACAGCAGTACTATGAGGTCAACTACGCTGAAACCTAGGTCTGGGTTGTTCCCAATCGTCTTCTTGGCAATCAACTCGACAATAGGCATCGCAATCATCCTTTCAGAGTGTTATCATCATTTGAATCAATCGAGGTACCTATACTCGACTTACAACTCCAGGCTTCGGTTCGAAGATATCCCCTTTTCTCATCAGTCGCTCCAATGAGGCTATCACAGAATCCTGAGAAACTCCTCCTTGTTGAAGGTGTGCGATTATCTCATCGACTCGCAGGTGTTCCCCTTTATCCTTGAGTAGCACGAGAATTGCATCTGAAACGTCCGTTCTGTCTGAAGACGTTTTTGCTTTCTCCACTCTGGAATTGACCAGCTGAATCGACCAAGGATGTGGAAAAATCAGAGTGCCATGATTGGCAAGATTTGTTATCTGGTCTTCCACCCAGGTCCAAACCAGTTGATACGCTTCACAAAGACTCTCTATTCTGCCAAGTGTACATGGAGCACCTGTGGCCTCTCTCTCGAGGAGGAGCATAAGCCTCTTTCTCTTCCCCGAGGGGATAAGCGCATCCATCCCTTCTGAGATATCCTCAGCACGCAATCGCTTCTCAGGAACCAGAGCGCGCACTCTCTCTTGTGATCTTTCCACAGCCTTTTCAAACGCATCACCGCCCCGCGCGGCGTTGAACTCCTTGACTGCGGTTGTGGCAGCTTCGGGATTATCGAACAGTGCACGGGCTGCCTTGGCAATGTTGATGATTTTGCCGCAGTAGCTGCATCGTCTTCGCTTTTGGCCGACAGGAGCATTTGTGAAGTTCCTACATTTAGGGCACATGAAGACAAAGAATGACTTCACCAATCAAACACCAGCATCACCTGTGTATTCCAGTTCCTAGCTTTATAATGGTCCCTCTCTGCCACTAGACAAATAGTGTTATATTCCATCAAAGGCCCGGCCGCGCTGAGGACCCCATTAATGGCAAAGAAACCCAAGCAGATCATTGTGGATCCAAAGCTCTGCAAGGGCTGTCTTATCTGCATTTCAGTATGTCCGCATGGAGTTCTCAAGAAGGCTGATGAGGTCGACAATCGAGGCTTCTTCCTCCCAGTTGTCGTGGACTTAGAAGCGTGCAAGGTCTGCAGACTATGTGAGATGGAATGCCCAGACTTTGCCATTTGTGTCGTAGAGTAGCAACCTGGATACTGACTTGGCATCTAGAGCGATGGAATTCTTACAGCCCTCTAGTAATCTGGAACACAGAGATGTAAGAAATATGTAAATTTTCCACGATACGCGGGAGTCATCCACATGTGCCTGCATCGCCATGACTCCCACTCAGTCCATCTCATTCCTGATATCTTCCTCAGGATACCCTGATACGCCGGTCCCGCAGGGCTCGGACAGAGCTCCTGATTATGTCCTTCAGCATCGACTCATCAAGTTTCAATTCATTAAGGTCACTCCTCACCATTTCTGATATCTCATCACGGCTCAGGCGGCCCCACTCCTGTATCTTATGAACCCATGTCAGGACCGGATACTCGTACTCATTTCCATGCGTGGAGCTCAAGACAACGTGCAGCTTCTCACCTCCGAAAGAAGCCCTGCTTACGGTCACTCTCTCAAATGTCAGGTCAGCTCTCTCTTCACTCACTCTAGCACCCTCAAGGGCGTCCTCAATCTTGCCTCGAATCGCTGCCGTCAACTTCCTGTCTGGTGTCATGCTGTACCGTTTCAGGAGCCGTTCCATCCCTTTCCTCATTACGCTCACGGGATCACTTCATTCTGTGAGAGGACTAGGCAAGTGGGCTAATGCTGTTTCACGCAGCCAACGCTCACTCCCGAAAACCCGAGGGAAGGTATCTTCTCAAGGGAGGTCCTTACTCTCCATGAAGAGTGGTGTATCGCACTCTGGAGAGTCCGCGGCTGTTCACCATGCTCAGACGAGCCTTCCCAGCTTCAGTGATGAATCTGGGATGGGTGATAATGACCCCGCCGTGGCAAGAACTGTGAAGACCTTTTCTGTCGCTGGAAGTGATATGCCCGCATCAAGACAGGAGAAGGAAGCTAGGTCTGTAGGAGGGATCCCATCTCGATGA
>DAOVDG010000015.1 GCA_030669595.1 Candidatus Thorarchaeota archaeon | reverse complement strand
TGACGGTGGAGTCATCCTTGGACTTGGTTCTCGTCCTAGACTGACACTACATGTACAGGTCCCTCTCTGGAGTATATTAACACCTACAAAAGAGGGTCTTCGATTCGCTATTCATCTAAGAGATGTCCAGCTTTGTACAGGTTTTCTGCAGCTGTTACATACCCTCAAGGTCGCGAATTTCCTTTCGTGTTGAGTCTAGAAATTCATCAATGTCCTGCAATAGTGTATGGTCTACATCTTCTGCACGTTGCGTATCAAGTGTATACAAAACCTTGAACCCCTTCATTGTTGCGTGGATGGCGTTCGAAATCTCAAGGATTGCACTACTCAAATCTCGGTCATCCATTTCGTCTTTTCCATGTGCATACACAAAGTCGTAAGCACCTCTCACAGGCTTGAATCCAAGTTCAAGCAGTTTTTGCATAACTACAGAGGGAGATGCACCTTCACTATAGAACCAAATTGAAACACGTGTCACATAGCGTGTCATGGCCAATAACCCCAAACTTTTCGAATGAAGCCATTGTCATTCAATTTGCTTTAAGCCTTTCCGACTCGCTTCCTGCGACTGCGTGAGTGGATGAGCAAGGAGATATCCTCGTGATTGAGGACATGATGCCACTGACGCATGCAATCACAATCCAATGAGTCAAACACAGAAACGTCTTGATGAATTGAGAATTCTCGGATAGCGCTTGTTATGGATTCATCACAAGAACCACAGTTGTGTGCGCCGCGAGGCTTCCCTGCGGCAACAGGCTCACACAGGATATTGACCGAGCTCCCTACTTTGTCCCAAGCTTCTCTTAGGACACTCAGGACGGTCCACAACCAAGGAGGGCGGTATTGTTCTTTCAACCAGAGGCGCTCAACGAGCGTATACTTCTGGATATTAATAGGATTCATAGAAACCGTTGATACCCCCAACTTAGCGGCGTCTTCAATGGTTTTTACCGCATCTAGGAGAGCGTCCCTCTCCGTTAGAAAGGGAGGCTTCAAGAGAACATAAGCACGCACTCCAATATCGTATTCCTTGGCGTTTGCTACAGAGTTCTTGAAGGTGCCAAGGCTGAATCCTTTATTGATACAGATTGACCGAATAGCATCATTTGAGCTTTCAAGACCAACCCCAATTTCTATTCTACGAGACCCCAGGATGTTGCGCGTTTCACGCATAAGCTCGGGTGTGACGTAATCAGGTCGTGACTCAATGACAACTTCTTGAATCCGCTCGTCCTTGGCAATTCGGGCGAGTATCCTGGCTCGGGCATCAGCTGGTATCTCGGTAGTGTCGAAGAAGCTCCCGCTCGTATAGATCTTTACAGAAAGAGGCGCCGATTTATCAGCCAAATCTGAGAGCGCAACTTCAAACTGTTGTAGTAGTTCATCAGTGGTCGGACTGCGTTCATCGCCATCTAGCAGGTAGCTGCACATCGTGCAACCCCCCGAATCACCACGCGCATGAGAACACCCAACCGTTCCCAATACGACCGCCAGTGCCGCGCCAACCTCGTTTCCAATCGTTGCAGGTGCGACCCATTTAGCTGAGGGTTTTGTGGGGTTTCGTCTCCGTCGCTTTGCCACTGAAGTGCCACGAGCTTTGACTGTTGAATCTACAATGATGTGTTCAAGCCGTTCAATGAGATCGCTCATTCTGTATCACTTCACCTTGTGCCGCACTGAAACTGCTTGGCCCTTCTTGAAATCGCACATCTCGCGCCCGGACATCTCACTCCGACCCACAGCAATGACCTCATCTTGGTTGTTCAACACAAGTACCTCATCACCGGGGCGTATCCCAGAATCGGCCTCGTTGATTCCCACTGCGAAGACAGAGCCGCCCTGCAGTTTGCGCCCCTCGAATCGTACCCAGTAGCGGCGGAGTGGAATCAGCCGGCGTCCGCCTTCAAGCGTAAGCGAAAGGGAGCCACCGTCACCGATGAATGCACAAGTCTGTTCCTTGTTGACTCTGCACACAACCATTCTGTATAGCTTTCCTCCAAGTTTGGCTCCGTCGGGCACAAGTGCTTCGCCAGCCCCTGGCCCGAATTGGTAGTCTGCAGTAGCGCGCAGGGTGTCTTCGAAGAGAGTGGGGGGACCGCCTTTCAACGAGAAAATTTCGCGCATATCTTTCAGCACATTCTGCAGTGACTGTAGAGAATCGAAACTCGAAGGTGAGTGCTGATCTGTCGTGTATACAATGCTCTGGTTAACGCGATCCTCTGCACTCTTCACAACATCGAGATAGCCACCTGAAACGTGTGCCACAACCTCAGCGGACTCCGCAAACTTCTGGAGATGTGTCACAAGAGCTTCGGTCGCGATTTCGGTTTCCTCGGTATCCCAGTTCCCAGTCACTGGAATATCATAGTACGCAGCAGGATACAGCCGCTCTAGTTCTCTTGGAATCACTCCCAGAGGAGAGGTCAGAATAGTTTCTGCCACTGAAGAACGTGTAGTCCCAATCGAGTGCTCTATTGCCTTAATGAAGCGCTGATGAGACTTGGATTCTGAATATGGCTTTCGAGCAGAACACGGGAGGAGCAAAATGAGTTTCTTATGTTCAGGAGGTGTGTATCTGGATGCCAAGCAATCCCGGAAGCGTTTCACTGTGGGCGAATTGTAGGACTCGGGACCAATCAGGGACAGATTGGTTTGACCCGATGTCGGCGTGAACTCTTCAAGAAAAGCGAATAGCGACCTGTCTGTCATTCTGAGCAGAGACGCTGCAGCGGTGCTTGAATGTACCATTGATTCAACGAGCCATCTCAACCTTCCTAAACGCAAAGATTGGATGCTCTCGGATAAAATAGATTGGTAGATGTTCAGGTTGTGACGCAACAACACTGTATGAAGCTCATCTCTGCATAGTTCTCGAAGGTCGCTATGATCTGCACACGCGATGCACGAACAAGTCCTTGGAAGAATCCTGCCCGTGATTGATTCCTCCGAGAGATTCCAAAGACGTACTCCTCTCGAAGCCGACTCAATCGCATATCCCAGATCAAATACATCAAAGCCCAAATAGAAGAGGAAGGGTACTGAAGAGGGGGAGATTCTACCGAGTGCAATGGTTAACCAGTCGATTGGCAGCATTGTCCGCTTGCCGAGCGCGCTGTAGTCATGTGGTCCAAGCCACCCATCCAATGATACAGATGCAGCCCTTACCCCTAAGGAAGAGAATTCTGCCAGTATTGATGCAAGTTTCTCAGAATCAAATTGCTGGGGGATTCTGACAATCAAACGAGAAGGGTCTACCTTGCCTTGAACTTCATCAATGAAACGTAACTGATTTTCTAGCAATATCTCAGCTGCTTCCGTGCCGAGAGTCGAAACAGCAGGGAACGAGGGTAAGAGGAGTGAGTCATCTTCGCGGACGCCTGATATGAGTGACTTCGAATCATGAATTGGCGAGGGAATAGCAAGAATCGTCGGTCCACCTGCGGGGCTATCGTTTCTGCCAAGAGTCGCGTATCCTATAATAGACTCGGTGCTGGGGGGGCCAACCAGGAATGGAGTCTGAACCTTTGTGGACCCCATCTTATACACGCCAACTCTTGCGGGGCCGTCGTGACCGCGTCCGATGAGAAACTCTGTCATACTCTCTCGCCCCTCCAATTAGACAATTGGCTGATAACCACTGTATTCCTTCGTGTCCACACTGGTTTCAACATTCCCAAGAATCTTCCTCACGCTCTCTAGGGCACCTGCTTTGAATAATGGTCGGTTGTTATTACCGCACTGATATGAATACGTGCATAGGGGACAGCCATCCACAGTCTTGCAGTCACACGTCGCCAAGATGGTTTCAGTCCTTCTGAAGGCTTCATCCAATCTTGAGAAAAGCAACTTGGATGCTCCATTTCCTCCTGGACTTCCATCATAAACAAAGATAATTCCGGAGTCACCCATCGAGACACCCCCAATCTCTCTGGTACTCCCGCCTGTCAGCATATCACTAGACTCAATCACAACATGCTCCAACGCGTGGAATGCACCTCCATAGAGCTCGGCTGGACCCAGCCTTGGGCCCTTTGAGCCATTCGTTTTACCTTCAATGTATTCGTTTATGGTCTTCGTTGGCTCTGGGGCAGTGAAAGCAAAGCCTCGCGTGACATACTTGTAGGTAAGCGACTCAGGCAAGTCAGATTTTCCAAGGATTCTTCCAGTCCGCGTTTCCTTCTTGACATATCCATGAACAGTCTGGGTCATCTCGAGACTGCAATATATGGCGTTGAGCCCCAAGATCTTTCGTTCCTCAACTACACTTAGGATTCTGGGCATAAGTGAATACAATGGGCGAGTGTAGTAGGTCCGATCTTGCATGGAAACGACGGTTGCTCTCCCAAAGCCAGGAGCGTGTTTGAATTCAACAGAAAGAAAGTTCTTCCCACCGTGAAGATAGATTGCACCAGGATGTAGACTCTGAGCGGCCATTGGCATGGACCGATCTCCAATTGTTCTTTTTCCCAGCTTAATCTGAATGGTATCGCCAATCCCTCTGATATTGTAGCCCCTCCAAGCCTTTCGAGCTCTCTCCGAGTCTACCACTCTAACACTGCCATTTTCACTGACATGAAGCAGGCCCTCCCTCTCAAGGGTTTCGATGATTTTGAGTTGTTGCGGGAAATGAGATGTATTCAGTTTGCCACTCATGGCTGCAGCGATAAGCTGGTAGTATCCAACTATTTCATTCTGAGGTTCCATGTATGCAGCATCAACATCTGTGAAGTACTTCTCAGGCTGATTCTTGTAGAAGGCTGATATCGGGTCATTCTCCCTAAGGGCAAGTATCGCTATGCTCTCCTGACCCATTCTGCCTGCACGACCTATGCGCTGTGTGAGTCGTGTAATCGAAGTTATCATGCTGACCACACTATCAAGGTGGCCAATATCAACCCCTAGCTCCAAAGTCGGTGTAGAAACTAGAACAGACAATCTGCCAGCTTTGAAGTCAGTTTCAACTTGGCTGCGGTACTTCTTAGGAAGCCCTGCCCTATGGACCATCGACTTGATTCCGAGGTCATTGATGAGTATGTTAAGAAGCTCAACCTCAGAATGCGTGTTACCGAAAACAAGAGTTTTGAACCCGCCGCTCTGCAGGGTTTGCACGAGATTCACAATCATGCTGTACTTGCTGCGTTTCTCCGGGTAGTACATCATGAAATGGATTGGTCCACGTTTGGCAGTAACTGACTCCACAAGGTGCACATCCCCGTCGAAGACTTGTTCAGCGAACTCCTTCGGATTCGCGATTGTAGCAGAAGCACCTATCTTTTGGAACTGGCCCGCTTCCAGCTCAAGGCGTTTCAAGATATAGTAAACATTTGCGCCCATCGATCCTGTGTAAAGATGAATCTCGTCAAGAACCACGTATTTCACTGTGTGGAACAAGGGCACCAGCCGAGAACGGTCCCATCCAAGATGATAGTGGAGTATGTCAGGATTCGTGAGCAGTACATCTGGAGGGCTCTCGTATATCTTGCTCCGCTGAGATTGTGAAACGTCCCCATCGAATACAGCCACAGTTAAGCCCGAAGCTTCGCATATCCCCTTGATCTTTCTGTACTGGTCTTTTGCCAGTGCTTTTGTTGGGTACATCAGCAAAGCCCGAACACCCGGATTCATGAAGGCCTCTTGCACCGTAATAACAAGACTCCTCACGATAGGCAGAATGAAAGCCTCAGTCTTTCCCTGTGCTGTAGGAGCTGATATGACCACATCATTGCCCTTCAAAATTGAATTGTACACTTCTTCTTGAAAGCGATACAACCGCTTGATTCCCTTAGATTGGAGATGCTCTTTGAGCCGTGTCGGTAATTGGAGACTGTCTACTTGACTACCGTACTCCGCATCGCTTTGGGGCATATGGCGATAGGTGACCAGGTAGTCGTTCCCCTTGGTGACCAAAGCACGGACTTCATCCTTGAGAGTTTCAAGATTGGAGCCTCCATTCTCTACCAGCTTTTGAATCTCCTTCGGTGATTGGACAGGAGCACGACCTGCGCGGGACTTGCTCGTTGCACGACCCCGTCCATCTGCTATGGTGTCAGTCATTGTGGATATACGTGGAGAGCCTCTCGCATCCCCAGGGGAAACGCGTCCGGTCGTGATTGCTTCCGTATATGCTGCGTATGCATCGAACATATCCTTGTTCCTACCATCAACAAGGATCTCTGCATCGCAGGAGTAGCATCGCACTGACCAGATGTGACCTCCCTTCTTGATGTCCAGTGTGGAACCACACTTTGCACAATGAAGAACGACCACTAGCTTAACCACCGGGATTACAGACCCCCTCTAATTTCCTCTTATCAAACTTTGGCCCGGAATGTAATTAGCAAATCCAAGTTGGCGTCACAATAGTCAACCTTATATGCGGTTGTGAAATCGCCATGCACAACCGACCCGCAGTGGTCAGGAAGATGATTAGCAATGGTTGAAGATATTGGCTCCGACGAATTGGCACAATTAATAGGCGATAACAAGGTAGTCTTTGTTGACTGCCACGCAGATTGGTGTCAGCCCTGCAAAATCCTTGGCCCCATCCTGGAAGAGCTCGATGAGAAGTTCCAAGACAAGGGTCTGAAAGTCGTCAAGATTGATGTGGATCAGAACAGGGAGTTCAGCGCGGAAAATCAAATTTCAGGGATTCCGAGCGTGCTTGTATACAGCGAAGGCAAACGTGTCGTGTTTGACGACGGCGGCGGACGAAAGATGGACAAACTCGTAGGTGTAATGCCAAACGAGGTCTACGAACAGATTGCTGAGAATCTTCTAGCCGAAGCGGCATAGGTGCATAACAGAGTCTCCCCCGTATCTCATTCTCTCTCTCACTTCGGGGGAACTCCTCCTTTTTTTCGAACAGCCGGCCTTAACCCACTGGGGACTAGGAACATTATTAGGTGTTTCAATTTCCGGACACCGAAACGGAGTGAACTCCATTGGTGAATGATGTTACCCCAGATGTTATCGAGAAAGCAATCAATGAAACCAAGATTCTGTTTATAGACTGTTGGGCGCCTTGGTGCGGACCATGCCTAGCATTGGGGCCGATATTGGATGATCTTAATCAGAAGTATGCTGATAATCCAGAGGTCGGATTTCTAAAGGTCAACACACAGATTCATCAGGAGTTCGCTGCCAAGCAAAACCTCTACGCCATACCCTGTGTACTCGTCTACTTTGATGGAAAACCAGCGAAGTTTGAGCTTGTTCGTGGTGATAAAACAGAAGTTACAGATCGTCTGATAGGTACCAGGCCGGCAGAGCACTACGAGAACGTGATTGAGCAGCTTATGAAATAGGCTCCGTCCCAACTCCATTGTTTTATTAGAGAAGACAGCCGATTCTAAGTCAACACATAGCGAGGTGACAGACTTGCCAATTCTTCCTTTTGGGGATAAGATTCCGAAAATCGACACGAAAGCTTACGTGAGCCCACAGGCAACCATTGTGGGTGATGTTGAGATTGGTGCGCAAGCAAGCATATGGCCAGGTGCAGTAATACGCGGCGACCAAGCTTCAGTCAGAATTGGAGAGAGTTCCTGCATTCAGGACAGTGTGGTGATACATGCACACACAGAGGACAATCCAGCCATCATTGGTAGTCTCACTATTATGGGCACAGCATCAGTTCTGCATGGAGTCTACATCGGCGACATGGCAAGCATAGGTGAAGGGTGTGTCATCTTCGATGGAGCAACACTCGGAGAGGGAGTAAGACTTGCGCCCGGCAGCATTGTGCCTGCAAACGTGGTTATTCCCCCCAGAAGCGCGAACTCCGGAGCCCCAGCAGCCCAGATTCGCGACTTGTCCAGAGAGGAAGTTGAGAAGCAATCAGCGAGGGCGGAAACAATCGCTCAAGTCTTCCAGAAACTGCGAAGATGGCAGCAAGTCGTATAGAATACACGCTTTCTCGCGATGTTCCTTGACCCAAAGCAGCGAGTGCAGTCTGTATCTTATTAACAAGGCGAAGAAATGGCTATGGCGGGACCGCCCAGATTCGAACTGGGGATAACCAACTCCGCAAGCTGGTGCCTTATCCATGCTAGACTACGGCCCCTCTCGCAGAAACTCTGAATCGTCTTAAAGATTCTTCGTTAATACGGGCCCTGTAGAATAAATCAAATGGCGTGAGGAAAAACATCTGAATTCACACTCAGTAATGTCAGGATTCAGACACTCCATGATAAAACGAATATCGATTCTGATTGTACTGATAGTGAACTAACGGGATTATTCCACAGAGCCGTTAACACGCGTAGTAGAGAATCATGCTGACGTGACTCTGGGTGCGGCACCTTGGTTCTCCTGGATGCACTCACGCCACTGGAACGCTGATTAGGTTCACAACTGCCTTGCCATTTCGCTTGGTAATAGACAGAGTGTGATCTGATGTCTGAAGGATGAAAGTTTCTCCTTCGTCTAGGTTTTCAAGCACGTTACGTCCCAGAGGCCCATTCAGGTAGTTGGTGAATCTGACTACGACCCGACTGGTGTGTGTCTTGATCTCTTCAACGGCGTTCATTGTTAGAAACCTCAGTTCGGTCATTCGTGCCCTCATTGGGCTTTTAAACTACAATCGAATTGTCTGATGGATGACAAAATAGAATTGTGGCGGGACCGCCCGGATTCGAACCGGGGATGACCAACTCCGGAGGCTGGTGCCTTATCCATGCTAGACTACGGCCCCAAGCCTCACAGACGCACTCTCTTTAAATCGTTTGCTCAGAAAACCTCAGCTCGCAATTGAAGACGAATTCAAATGGAGAACTGCTATACTAGCTGCTCCATGTTCACTAACCACCAGGCGCCACGCTTACCCTTGACAATGCCCTTCCTATGCATCACTATCTCCACACCCAGGATGGATTTCGCTCTCTCATTGATCTTGGACAAGCGATCGAGTATCGTTCGGCGTTTTCCTTGACTCCCTGTCAGAGCCAGTGCGAGTTCAGGCGTTGTAGCACCTTCATGTTGTAGGAAATATGCAAGGAGACTGCGATCAAGGTCATCCCGACAGACTTTCGTCTTTGTCAGATCATTCAACTTGCCAAGGTATACGCTGGTCGACTGCTCCGTTTCAAGATGGCTCACCCTTGTCTTCAGTTGATCGATCTCTTCGGCGAGTTCCATCAACATCGGGGGCAATTCCTCATCAAGCCTCCACAGGATTGCGTTCCTAATGAACCGCTGGCGGCCATTGGCCCCAGCAAGCTGATCTATGCGGTCCAGTGTTCCCTGATCTAACCGAATACGGATGCTGACAGATGCGTTGCTTTTCTTAGTCATCGCCCGACACCGCACGTATCTGTGCCTTGATAGACATAACAATTGATGCATTTGACCAAGAGAAAAAGGCTTGCCATAAGTCAAGCGATCAATCGCCCGACACAGTTATAACATCAACATCGAGGGACTCGCAAAGAATTCCCTTCGGTGTGGAGAATGGCAAACAAGACGAAGGCGCTAGAGCGTGAGAGGACGCGACTGATTAAGTCACAGAGCTCCGGACAAGTGGACCTCAGACGAATACGAAGACTCCGCAGAGTCAGAGCCAAGTTCTGGACCTCCAAGAAGAGGGCTGCTGTTCTGAGCGAGAAGGTTCCGAGTGAGCAGCCAAAAGCGGAGAAGAAAGAGAAAAAGAAGAGGAAAGAGCCTGAGCTTGAGGTCATCGAGAAGAAGCCTGAGACCGATGAAGTAGATGAACTCGATGAGTTGTACACTTATGAAGAGGAGATTGAAGAGGAGTCTACTGAAACCAAGGAGACCCCTGAGATTGAGGAAGTAGATGAGGTGCCCCTCGAGACCGAGGAGAACCCCGAAACCTAAAATCAACGATTCTATTGAAGAGATGTTTTACAAATAATATCAGTGGGCAGTTCTGAAACATCTGAAGAGAATAGCTTATCTATGGCATTGCCTTCATCGGGGATTGTTGGTCTCCCATGAAACCGTGGAAAATATCGATTTTGCTGCTGTTTCTTTTGGCCTCAGTGTCACTATGGCCAGCGCTATCCAGTGGCCCTGCGAACATGCTGATTGAAGCAAGTATACCCCATAAGACCGCTCAGACATTTACGTCCGCTAACATCCTCGTCGATGAGCACCATACCAGAAACGCTTCCGATATGTGGACTCCTGGCAACGCATCGATGTTTGGCTGGCTTTTGATGGAGCACGGCTACAATGTGTCAAACAACTGGGATGCGCCGCTGGACTCAGGGATTCTGGATGATTATGGTGTGCTCTGCCTGTTTTTCCCAATAATACCATTGACGAGTGGAGAAGTGACTGCAGTACATAACTTCGTGAATGCCGGCGGAGGACTTCTCATGGTGGGTGTGGACTACACCGAAGTCGGATGGGAGTACACTGCCGCCAACCTCAATCCGATTTCGGAAACCTACGGAGTCACATTCCAGGAGGATAGATGGCTGGGTAAAGTTCTAGAGAGCGAAAGCCAGCTAGTAGACCATCATCTGACGTACGATATCAGCTCATTCAACTCTGATTGTGACCAGCTTAAGGGCTGTACTATCACAGTGAGTAGCCCGGCAACATCTATTGCGACCAACCACAAGGATGACGATGTACTCGCGATTGCTGAATCAGGGAGCGGAAGAGTTGTGGCTGTAGGTTCGGCGGCGCCTTTCATTATCTATCGGCATGGGGCCAGCTGGCAAGTTGAACCGGATGACCACTTCCAGTTTTCCCTCAACGTCATTGACTGGTTGACCGGGAATGGAGAGAGAAAGGTAGACCCGCCCGAGAAAGCCATAATCAGAGTCGGTTCTGGACCATCACTCAATAGCTCGGAGATAGAAGAGTATGACGTCTTCAACGGCGTTTATCATGACCACACAACCTACAGTGATGGACAGGACACACCACTGAATATGATGATTAGGAGCATTGAGATTGCTCTCGATTTCTGGGTAGTTTCAGACCACTCCTACGATCGTAATGCAAGGAACGGCATATACGGAGGGCTAAAGGTCAAGGAATGGGCTGACTTGTACGATGCTGACTGTTCGATTTTTGTTGGAGCTGAGTTGTCCAGCGTACCACACACAGTTGGATTTCCGCTCAGTGCACAAATCATTACGGCCAACACACAGGAGGCAGTAGACGGAATCCACAGCCAAGGCGCAATGGCAGTCTTTGCGCACCCCACTATAGGTTCAGCATACGCTCCGGTATGGGAGGCTTTCGATGACTATGGGTATGATGCATTTGAGGTGGACTGTAGAGGCTACTTCCATGCTCTGGGTGAGTCGTGCTACTTTAGACCGTTCATGGCGTCAAACGACGGGCACTCTGTACCAAACCATGGCATTGTCAGAAATGTGATATTCGTTGAAACCCCTTCAGGGCCTGATGGAACGCTCTCCGCCTACGATATAATCGATGCAGTCATGGACATGAGGGTTGTTATCCTCGATATGATGAACGGGTTTGTTTTCGGACAAGGAGTCTGGGTTGACCGATACCTCCAACTCTGGGATGAGGCTGAGATTGCCATCGAGAATGCACGAACTCAGATTGAACAATTGGAGGATGAGGGGACCAATGTTGGTCTATCAAGGCTGTATCTGAGCGATGCGGAGAACTCTCTTGCATGGTGGAATCCATCTCGCGCGTTGAGGGCTGTTGCAGATGCGGTTTCGGAAACAGTGCTAGGATTGGATCTCACTCTGGTCGCTCCCAGTCTAGGCGTGGTGGACCCCAATAGCAACGTCAACGTGACCATCAACCTAGTAAACAGGCTTGATGTGGAAGTTCAATTTAATGTCACTCAATTTGGCTTCACATCACTGATCTTCGATGAGTTTTCAACGCTGGTTCAAACCGGCCCGGAGTCCACTTCGGCTACTCCAATAACCGCAACTACGACAAGCTTCGGTTATACGAAAGTAATCTTCAATTTGAAGGATTTCAACACGCCTGTGAAACCCCACCCTGTAACACTCACTGTGGGAGGCCTTGTTTCGAATGTGACCTTGAATACTATAAGCGAGGATGAGGGCTACTTCATTCGCATCCGTCTTCGAAGAAACAACCTAGATGCACGCATGATTAAATCTGCAATTATTCAGTATGACAACGGCACTGGAGAAGACATGATTCCCCTTGAGAACTATGGGGATAGTTACGGCGTATTATTCGGACCTTTCACGACAAATATAGCTACAATAACATACATGATCAATGTGACAGATATCCTTGGAAATGTATTCAGTATCGAAGGCGTCATCAACGAGGGGGCTCCTATGCCTCCGATTGGCGACATTTGGCTGTCAATCTTGATTGGAGGCGGGCTGGTCGCAGTACTCGTTGTTGCATTGGTCATTGCAAAGAGGAGGAAGTGAACACGGAGGACAGTGAAACCATCGAGATTCAGATTAATTTGCCTAGACAATCCCCCGCAAGGCGGCTCTATGAGGTCAGATACCTTATTCTGACTCTGCTGCTCCTAGGCCTGATTCTCTGGTTTCACGTCAATGTCCCTACTTTCAATCTATCACTCTACACCAGGGTGTTTGCGGGTATTTTTTTCGGTTCATTGATTTACCTTCTGCTTGGCATTGTCATTGGCAGCATCGTAAAGGTATACGTACCACTCGACTCTTTGATGTTAAGAATCGCAAAGCATGAACGTGCCGGAGTAGTACTGGGGTCGCTCCTAGGGGTGTTTGTCCCAGTGTGCACTTGTGGCCTTCTACCAATCTTTGCTACGCTTGTCGAACAAAAAATGCCTAAACGTGCAGCATATGCATTCCTATTCTCTGCGCCAGCAGCAAATCCAATAGTCTTTGTTGTAACTGCGTCCGTATTCGGACTGCAGTTGGCCATTATTCGTACGGTGTCAATGATAGTGCTGGGAATCATTGGAGGCGTACTTCTTGACATTCTACACGATGGACCGATACTCTCTGAGAGAATCGAACCCGAAAAGACAATTATTGGCGGTCGAGCATTCGGACGACCAGAGAATGTGGAACAGGTTGTTTCAAACCCGCTTCAAGTGTTTTGGGACATAGGTGAGGAAACCTTGGAGGTTGGCAAGTACTACGTGTTCGCAGTCACCATCTTGACTTTTCTTGTTGCAGTTCTTGACCAAGCCCTATTCTTTGATTTCTTCGCGGGCAGCCTAATCTCCGTGCCAGTCGGTGCGCTCATGGGTGTCCTGTTCTGCCTTTGCCCAACGGCAGACCCACCCATTGGCAAGACCTTTCAAGATCTTGGACTGAGCACGGGAGGTCTAGTATCGTTCTTCCTCGCAGGTCCGTTGTTAGGAATGGCTTACGTGGGCATGATGTTTGGATACTTGAATAAAAAGATGATTTTTGCATATCTATTTCTCTCCGCAATACTAATCTTGGCAATCGGCCATTTTGTAAATGGTCTTGCAGGGGTGTTACTATGAAGCCTGTTGGAACGAGAGCCAATCACGGTTGGTTACTGATTGCCCTAGGCGTTACTATCCTTGTATTTCGGATTCAGTTCGACACTCTGATGTCGCTAATCAACGGACCAATCCTCTTGTTTGCTGGGATAGCTGTAGTAGTGGGGCAATATCGTGATCCGGAAGCAAGAACGTGCCAGGTATGTGCAGCAACTTCAAGCGAAAGCAAGATGGGGTTCAAGATGTCTGCAATTCCCCTCATTCTGCCCATAATACTGCTTATCATCACGCCAATGATTGTGGTTGACGCTACACATAGTGATGACTGGATAAACGATGTTGTAGGAGAGAAATACTTCGACGAGATTCCAGAGAATAGAACGGCAACGAACCTCTTCGAGCTCACCAATTTCGGTGAGAAGTACAATGGTCTATTTGTTGAAGTTAATGGCAGTATCCTTCAAAGACGAGCCGATGGATTCCAGATGCATCAGTACGTTCCACTATGTACATGTTGTCCTCCGGTCGAGGTGACAATGTGGGTCTACTTCTCCATTGCGCCCAATCCAGACGACATATACATTGTTGAAGAGGCTGAGCTTGGAAAGACCGAGCTCTATATTGTGATAGGTCAGTTCTACTTCGATGCAGAACAGAACTACGCATCCTTACTCTTGATACATATGGAGCCATTAGAAGAATTCTGATTATCCACGGAAAAGGATATGACGGCCAAGTCGAAGAGTTCTTCAGCAAGAGGTTTCCCTCAATCGCAGTTTGGTGTTAAGCATGACTACTCTTCGGGACATTGTGAAGTACCTCAAGGATATCGCGCCACAGGAGTTTACCTTCCAGGGCCGTGAGAGTCGGGTTGAGGTTGGGCCTCAGACTGAGAGAGACCAAGCAAAGACCACAATAAACAGAGTCACCATAGCCACATACGCTTCGGCAAAGATTGTTGCGAAGGCATCGCAAAGCAAGGCGAATCTGCTTGTCACACACAGGCCTCTGTTCCCGTTTGCAGTGGACCGTCTCACAGGCTTAGATCTCATCCGGGCCAGACTCCTAGCCAAGAATTACATCTCAGCTTATGTGATTGGGAGCGCGTGGAGTGGTGTAGAGGGTGGTCTTAGTGATAGCCTTGCGAAATCCCTCGACCTAAGCAATGTGCGTGAGTTCATGACCTATGGGGACTATAACCAAATGGTCCCGATTGGAAGAGAATGTGAACCGCCTAGTGCTATGAACCACTCTCGGCTGGTTAACTACGTGGCAGAGAAATTGAGCATTGATACGGTCCTGTTCGCTGGCGACTTGGACGGTGATGTCGAGAGGATACTTGTGAGTCCAGGCGTATACATTGACATGCCAGAAATCCTCAGCGCCAAACAGCAAGACATTGGAACTATTATCACAGGCGAACTGTCACCGGAGATAAGGCTGCTTGCAAATGAAGAGAACCTAAACACAATCGAGCTTGGCGCATTCGTGTCAGAAGCCCCTGGAATGAAGCGATTAAGACATCAGCTAAGCCTAGAGATGCCGGAGTTGAACATAGAGTTTGTGGAATCTGAACCATTTGCCAAGGCGCTTAGACCATACAGCGAAGACATGAAGTAGTACTCTAGGAACGTCGTATCATCACGACATTCTTGTTTCGGGGACACCCCACATGTTGCGCAACCGGATTGCACTTTGTTCTCATGATGTGAACTACTGGACAAGCTGGCTCAAACTCTGTCAATGATTCGAAGTTGCCCATCCCCTTAGCCACAATAAGCTCCGCTGACAGGAACCTCTGCTTGAACTCGGTAGAGCTGCGTTCAAGGTTGACGCCGATGGCTGCAGCTCCTGTGTCGATCACTTCACTAGCATATTTGGAGAGTTTTACCTCGTCCGCATCCATCACCGTAGCGTCATTCAGGATTGGGCCTCCCTTCACAACGGCAACCACTTTTGGTCCAACTTTTCTGATTTCATCTATCAGAATGATATCAAGAACAACCTCTCCTGCATTGTCCATCAGATAGAGGACTTCCTCCGCATTCTCACATAACTCTCGGAACTCGTTCACTTGATCGATTACCAGATCAGCTTCAACATTCGACATTATGTGCTTGAGCTCATCAAGGCTGAAATCCCGCCCGGATACATCAAACTCAATCGCATTTGCTGCTGCGGCAATCAAAGCGGCCATTCTGAATCGTGAGTGGAAATCTCCTGCCTCCTCAACCAACGCCCTCAACTCAGGCAAGATCCCAAGGGCCATCTCATTCGACTCGTGTTTGAGATTCTTGTAGGGATCTTTTCCCGTCATTCTCTGAACTAGAAGGTCTCTATCAGTTCCGATATTTGACGGTACTGACTCGTCATTGAAATTCTCACCCAGGAACTTCAGCAGTTCTGCCACGACCTGCATCTGAAGTTCTGGATCATCTGTAGCAAGATTGACTTGATTAATAGCTCTCTCAATCAAGCAGTGTGCACATTCGAGCGTGACCTTCAAGGCAATCCCCTTTTCTTATCGCCTGCTGGCACGTGTAATAAACCATCGGAACCGGCTATTTCAGAAGTGGTTTGACAAGGCCTTTAAGAACATCTCCGGGCGTATCTGACTTGGCAACAGCAGAAGCAAGAAGAACACCCTGGGCACCCAGTTTGATGGAGGCTACCACATCGTCACCCGTGCTGATTCCTGCACCACATAGAATTGTAACATTCTTGTTCACAACTCGAATCTGATCCACGGTGCCGCTGATTACTTCGGGTTGTGCCTGTGTCACCGAGATACCTGTGCCAATGAGCTCTGGAGGTTCTACTGCAATTGCAGAAGGATTCAGTGCTGCCGCTGCAACACTCACTAGTGGATTGTTTGTGCAGACTATTGTGTAGAGGCCAAGAGTTTCAGCCTTGCGGATTGCATCTTCGATGTTCGCCAACTGCATTCTCTTCTCCGAGTGATTGATTAGAGTACCCGAGCATCCGGCCTCCACAAGGGTTTCACCAAGCACATGACCGGTGTAACGCCCTGGGTCACCCGGATCAAGATGTTGAGAGAACACAGGAATGTCAACAGCGAGGCTTACTCTATGGATGTCAGGTATTTGGGGAGCGACAACCACAGAAACACCACTCTCTTTGGAAACTTTCTCGCACGTCTTCGCCAGAGCCACAGCTCTTTCACCGGTGGCCTGCGGATATGTCTTAAAGTTCACAGCGACAACTGGTAGGTCGATCTTGACCATAGTATTTTTCCTCCCGAGCTGCTAAGCTCGCGCCTTCAGCGGTGGAGGTCGAGAGTGTCGTGTCTATTAAGCTTGTTACCTTGTTGGATTTCTCTGAAATATGAGCGGGGGTTGTATTGTCCTTGGGGGACTTGCTATCTGGTCATGCCGATCAAGAGCTTAAGCAAAGGCACTCGGGCATAACCTCTCCGATTCAATCCACCGACGTCTTTTCGGAGCTCAATCTTGACGAATTTGCCAGCTTCGGGGTTCTTGTAGTATTTCATATAGAATTCCTGGAACTCCGAAAAAGTGGACGCCCCAAGTAAGTCCCCTACAGCATCATTCCCAATGCGAATGTAGACATCTTCATCTGGCACAGCGCCCATTCCGAACTCGACCTCACCCTTGGCCTTCTTGGCAAACCAAAATCGCTCGCCCATTGCCATGAACTCGAGGGAGAACTCATCGGTGCCTTCGAGACCTGCTGAGATATCAGGGTCATCAAACATGTACTTGAAACGGTCTGTCAATGATGTGTGGTAAGGAATTGTGCCCGCTTCAACTGGTGCATCTTCTGCTTCTTCCGCAGCCTCCTCTCCAGTTTCACCCTCGATTTCCTCAGGTGTTTCCTCGGAGGTCGGACTCTCAGCCTTGGCGTCCTTTTCGTCGTCGTCCTTTTTTCTCCCAAAGATCCGTCTCATAACCATCGTTGTTCTGGCTCCTTATTGTAATGAACATGCCAGAGGAACTGAACTCGCGTGTCCAGGATATGTCCTGCGCTGGTCCCCACTGGTCATAGGTCCTTCTCGTGTCAGAACTAAAAAGCGTAGCTCGGAGGTACTTATTGATTGGGCGTCTGATTCTGCGTCGGAACCTCAATGACACTATCCAGCTTCTCAAGCATTGCAACTAAAGGCAGAGTGTTGGATTGTTTTCGATGGCCCCAAAGCTCATCCACCAGAAGGTCGCGGATGGCGATTCGAATCACTTCGGAGCGGTTAGGGTACATTAGCTTCTTGATGAGCTTGTCCATGCCCTCGACGTAGGATTCTGGTAAGCATATCGTTACTACTCTCAAGTCACTTTGCACCGAACAGTTGTTGGATGCGAATCTAAAGAAGGGGTGTCTGATACGGGTGTGTATTAGGATAATACTGAGTGCGAGAGGAGGGCCGCATAGCAATCTTGCCAAGCTGTTCGCTTCTCCCCTGTGGCATCCCAAAGAGTAAAAGACAACAGGCGTTGGCCAAGAATAGGTTGTTAACATGGGCAAAGGAAAAGGCAAGGCCGGAAAGGTCAGAGCTAGTCATATTCTGGTGGATAAACACAGCAAGGCTGTCGAGATAATACGCAAGATTGCTGAAGGCGAAGACTTCGCTAGGATGGCACGGGAGTACAGCAGCTGCCCATCAAGAAAGAAAGGCGGAGACCTCGGATCCTTTGGCAAGGGTCAGATGGTCAATGAGTTTGAGAAGGCAACCTTCGCCCTTAGTGTGGGGGCAATGACCAGAGACCCTGTGAAGACCAAATTCGGTTATCACATAATAAAACGGACTGCATAGTCTGCAATGAAACATATAGCGGCGAAACTGAAGCAGGACTGGTCTGTCCTGCTCTCGTTTCTGTCAGATTGACTTCTAACTACTTGGGTACTATTTCTTCAGCAGAGAATCGATCTTTCAGTTTCTCCAGCACTGCCGGTAACGTTGTGTACTCCATGTCATTCTCATGCAGTCTGTGAGGCATGAATGGACCATGTCGTCTTAGATAGTCAGCGGCTTCCATTGCTCTCTTCCTTGAGATATCGAATGCAACATCTTCGAACATGTCAACTGGTCCCAAGAGCGTACCATTGCTCACTTGGAAACCCAATCCGATGACTCTTGGTGGACCATCGAATCTTGTGCATCGCGAGTCCTTGACACCCACAGGTATGAGAGGGCCGATATGTGAACCCCGCATCCATCCAGCCACAAGATGAGGTAGAGTGAATGCCTCTAGAATCTCGCCCATTGCTGGTAGTCCCGAATGTGCGCGGATTATGGCAACGGGGTCATCTTTTCCTACATACTTGCCTGCGATATAGCAGAGTTTGTCAGTGCTAATAGCAGCTGTAACCATCCCGTCATGACGGTACACTTTCTTGATAGTGTACTTGCTAGTGCTGCCTATAAGTGCTAGAAGGTCGTAAGACTCCTCAGGCGTCTTAAGCTCAACAAAGGGCTTGTCGTCTACACGCACATCTTGGATAACGAACCTGAAGCCATCGTGCAGATTGGGGTCAATGACCAAGCCAGCTGTGTTGAATGGATCCGCGTAGATTTTGTATATCGGGTAATTGAACGCACCTGGCTCAGTCTTGTCCGCCATGAAGACCGCAATGGGCTCAGACTTCCGTTCCTCAAATGTCATCTCTGCTGAACCTGGACCCATGCCTTTAACATTTCCACTGAAAGTGTCAGCAAGAATGTCCTGTCCTGCGGCGTATATCTTCTTCTTGCGTCCTAACTCAGCACCCTTCACGAAGGTGTTCCAAGCAAGCTCATGGACCTCTGCATTGCCTTCACCTTTATGGTGAGTCATTATTAGCTCAAGGTCATCGCCCGCGTTTGTGACGTGGAAGTCGTTAATTACACCCGTCTCAACGCCCTTCTTCATCTCTTTTCTCGCAAATTCCAAGATGAAATCTGGCACAATCATATGTCCAGCGAGTGACCCGATGTCCGCTTTTATCACACTAATCGTCGTTTCTACCATTTGCGACGCTCTCCATTTGCATATGTTTCGAAAGAGGTTATGTACTCCGAGGGCTTTGTTTTAGATTTTTCGGAGCTTATCCGAAACTCATTGCCTCGTAACAGGCACTCAGGTATTCTACGCCCATATAACTATATCTCCATAGATGCATTTGGTTTCAAAGAGAAACATCGCAGCCTGCTCAGTTTGGGTCATCCGAAACGGAAATAGGTAACATCATCATTATCATGTATTGGTTGTTCGTAATATGACAAGGAAGACTGTTTCTGCAAGGCGCCCTGAAACCCCGGACAGAAAGCAATACCATATTGAAACGGAGAAGGGGGATATCGCCAAGGCAGTGATATTGCCAGGTGACCCTCAACGGGTTGAGAAGATCAGCTCGCGATGGGATTCATTCCGACAAGTGGCGTCACATAGACAATACCTGACTCACACAGGTATCTTCAAGGGCGTGCCAATCTCTGCATGCTCCACAGGGATAGGAGGTCCTGGAGCCGCTATTGCTATCGAAGAGCTAGCCAATGTTGGAGCAAGGGATTTCATCAGAGTTGGTTCCTGCGCAACGTTGAAGGAAGATATCCAGATTGGCGATTTGATCATATCCACAGGCGCAGTCAGACTGGATGGGACGAGCAAGCAGTATGTACGACCTGAGTATCCTGCAGTGGCATCCTACGAAGTTGTCGTGGCATTAGTTGAGGCTGCGGACTCGTTGGATCTGGACTATCATCTAGGGATTACCGCATCCACAGACTCGTTCTACCTTGGACAGTCAAGACCGGGATTCAACAACTATGTCCAGAGTTGGAGCACTACATTGATTGATGACCTTCAGAAAGCGAATGTCGTGAATTTTGAGATGGAGGCAGCAACCCTATTCACGGTTGCAGGTATATACGGGTTCAGGGCAGGAACAGTCTGCGCGGTATATGCGAACCGAGTGAAAGACGAGTTCGCGGTGAAAGGCGAAGATGCAGCGATTGATTGCGGAAACGAGGCTGTCCGCATTCTTGCAGAGATGGACGAAGAGAAGGAGAGTAACAGCAAGAAATACTGGATGAGGACCGTTCATAAGTAAAGGATGCTATGCTCGTTTTCCTTTGCCAACGTAATAGAAATCTCCAGAAGATTTCTGCTGGTTATCCAGTTGGGAATTTTTCTTATTGACCCGAGGACGACCAGTCTGAGGGTCTCTACGGAAGGTGACTCCCATACGCTTGAGGAATGCATTCATGCCAATACGAAGCGTAGTAACTGACGATGCAACTCCCGATTTCCCGGGCACCCCGTTAAACACAACCATGCTGTCGCTAAGATAGTCTGCCATGAGAAGGGAGTGCTCGACAACAAAAGCCGTCTTCATTCCAGCCTGCACAGTCCGACGAATCGCTCTAGAACTGGCAAGCCGTTGTTCTATATCAAGAAATGCAGAGGGTTCGTCAAACAGATAAATATCAGCCTCGGTTGCAAGGCATCGCGCAATGGCTGCGCGTTGAAGCTCCCCTCCACTCAGGTCTGGGACTGAATGCTCCATCAAGTGTTCAAGTTCAAGCTTCCTGATGACAGATGTGTTGAAGTCAGGTGAGTCCACCATGTCCCCACCAGATTCACGGAGATACATTCTGACTGAGCCATCATAGTCGTGGCTGATGTACTGAGGTTTGTAACTCACTCTCAGCTCGAAGCCAGAAACTGTCTTTGTTGGTGCCACCCCTTCATCAGGTTCCAATTCACCCGCAAGCATTTTGACGAAAGTCGTTTTGCCAATTCCATTGGGGCCAAGAATGCCCACTATCTGACCCTTGTACACGCGCCCGCCCCTGACCTTAAGTGAGAAATCCTCAAACTCCTTCTTCATATCGCCATATTCTACCAGGGACTCTGAGCTCCCCCATTCCTCATCCTGGCCAGTCATCCCTTTGAATGAAATCGAAGTATCGCGAAAGCGCATATTCTCATCAGGAATGTAGCCATCCAGGAAGATGTTCACGCCCACCCTTGTCCCATGAGGATGAGAAACTATGCCGTACGCGCCCGGCGTTCCATAGAAGATACAGACAAGATCTGAAACATAATCCAAGATAGAGAGGTCGTGTTCCACAACAACAACTGTTTTGCCCAACTCAGAGAGCTGACGAATAGCTCGGGCAACCCTGAGACGTTCCCGAACGTCGAGATATGCAGTTGGCTCATCAAAGAAGTAAATCTCGGCCTCGCGGACTATTGCGGCTGTAATCGCCACACGCTGAAGCTCACCACCGCTGAGATACTTGATGGGTCGGTCCCATATTTCCTCCAGATTCATACCTTGCTTCATTTCCTTCAGCCTGCCAGACGAATCTACTAACTCAAGGAGTTCGCTTATTGGCTTGTTAGCAACCGCTTCCACTTTGGGAAGATCCGCAATCGTCTGCGGCTTGTGAACAGGTACAATCGTTCCTGCCTGCATTTTTTCGAAAAAGGGCTGTAGCTCTGAACCTCGATACGTCCGGATTATCTCATCCCAGTCTGGAGGATCATCATAGCGGCCTAGGTTCGGTTTGATTTCCCCTGCGAGAATTCGGAGAGCCGTAGTCTTGCCAACCCCGTTGGCACCTATGAGACCGAGAACTTTGCCTTCCTTTGGAATCGGAAGACGAAACAGCTTGAAAGCATTCACACCGTAGCGGTGACTGGTGTCAGATTCCAGTTCCTCAGGAAGGTTGATGATTTTAATTACCGCGCCATGCTGATTGTATGGGCACTTCTTGACACACATCGCAGCTCCGGAACAAAGCGACTCCACTATGACGGGTGGTTTGTTAGGCCCATCCGGGAATACGACTGTTTCACGACCGGCACGAACGCTGGGGCAGAATCTCTGACACTCGTGCGTACAATCTTTGGCCCTGCAGGCCTCCTTGTTGATGATTGCGATGCGCATGGGTTCTCACAACACGTGTTTAGGAGCTTTCGAGGATGTCAGTTGGACACTATTTAGCGCTTTGGCTTGAGCGAATAGAGAGGTCAATTAGGAAACCTTTTGTGGATAGCAGGAGAGAAGAGCTTGGTACTGATAGATATGAAAGCGCTTGAGCACTTAATGGCATTCTTCACTAGGAGAGGACTTCTCCTCGGAGCAATCAGCCAGCCGTCAGATCTCAAGACACAGATCAACAGGGTCCATGCCGCGGCCTATCTGAGAATTACGGGAAAGCGCCTGCGCACGGTCAATATAATGGCGTCTGATAAGACGGCAGAAACGCTCGATACTCTCAGGGAAGGCCTTTCTCCCTCAAGACGCCTTGCGAGAAGACGTATATAACACAGTTTTTCATTTGATATCGTGTCGGGATGATGAATAAGTAGGGATGGTGAACGTCGTCAGCGTGATGACCCGCTAAACCGCAATCTGACCGCACTCTGATACCTCAAGCCTAATTCGAAAACAAAGGAACTCGTAGTGGAGAACCATCCGTGTTGGCGCCTTTCAACTGTAACCACAATGGTGCGTGTGATGAAGTCAGGCTCTGCTGCATGGACACCGAGATGACACTCATTAGAGAAGATGTAGAGAGGATTGATACGCTTGGCTACTCAAGAAAGGACTACCTGATTCGAGCGCCTGATGGATTCTGTCAGCTTAGAAATGTCGAGGGCCATTGCTATTTCTATGACCCTCAGAGTAAGACGTGCGCAATCTACGAGTCGCGCCCAGAGGGGTGCAGGTTCTATCCCATCATATATCATGCAGGGAAGCGCAAGTGTGTTGTGGATAAAGACTGTCCTTCAGGTGAAACTCTAACAAGACAGGAGATTCGAAAGGTATGCCACAGAGTACGGGCGTTGGTCGAAAAACTCAGAATGGAGGCGTTACAAGGTGAGAGCCCGTGCTGATCTCCATGCTCATTCGAACCTATCTGATGGTATCCGCTCGCCATCGGAACTTCTCTCCATTGCATCAGACCTCAACCTTGGAGCCTTAGCACTCACTGACCACGATACGATTGATGGGCTAGTTGAGTTCATGAATGCGGAAGTGCGCGGATGCCCTATCAGAATACCAGGAGTAGAGATTAGTACTGAGTACCAGGGTGTGGAGGCGCATCTGCTTGGATACTTTGTGCCCACGCGGGCTCCGAAACTAGTGAAGAGGCTGAAGGCGCTTGAGGAGTCCAGGCGCAAACGTTTCCCAAAGATGCAGAAACGTCTTGAATCTGAAGGCATCCGGGTATCTGATGATGACGTTGATCAGATACTCCAGGGAGTCAAAGCTCCGGGCCGCCCACACATGGCGAAACTGCTGATAAGGAGAGGATATGTAAAGGATATAGAAGAGGCGTTTCACAAGTACTTGGGGAAGGGCAAGCTCGGATACGTAAAGAAAGAACTCGCCGACATAGGGGAAGCAATCAGTCTTCTGAGGTCTGAGGGGGCAATCCCGGTGCTTGCGCATCCATTGACCATGCGACTCCCTGACTTACGTTCTTCTCTCATTGAGCTAAGGGAACTGGGTCTCTTGGGCGTGGAGATTGAATATGACTACCAACACCTTCGCCTCAATGTGAAGCCAAGTGAGGTCCAAGCAGCAGCAGAAGGTTTAGGTCTGATAGAAACCGGAGGAAGCGACTATCATGGCGATGGGGCCCACAGAGACCTTGGCAGCGTTACAGTCCCAATTCAAGTGGTGCACAACCTGCGAAAAGCCCACGAGGAGCTGAGGAATAGCTTTTCGGAAGCAATATCTGGATGAAATGCGAAGTCCTCGCTTGGGCGTACTTATTTGCGAGTGATTGACTCACACGTTCATACGTGGACGCGGCACATGATAGGCCAGAAGGACCTAGAGGCACGGAAAATTGCTGCCAAAAGCGCAAGACACAAGCCTCAGCTAGACTCGCCAGTTGACAACCTGAAGGAAGCAATGAGAAAGAGTGGCGTGGAGAGGGCTGTCATTCTCCCCATTGACAGCGGACTCAACCAAGAGATGCCTCTTTCACTGAGGGAAAAGACTGACTGGCACGCCAATGAAGTGCGAGAAGATGACTCCCTCATAACATTCGTTGGGCTTGACCCCAGAAGAGGAGAAGAAGGATTGGTTGAGCTAGAGCGGGCAGTGAAGGAGAAGGGATGTCGTGGACTGAAGCTGTATCCACCCAACGGGTTCTACCCTGACGATGAAAAATTCTATGACTACTATAAGCTCTGCGTCGACCTTAACATCCCGATTGTGATTCATCAAGGATTTACTTCCCGGTTCAAACACGTCAAGTACGCACGTCCGGTCTTCGTTGACCAGGTTGCAGCTGATTTCCCCAACCTCAGGATTGTACTCGCGCACGTAGGGACTCCTTGGGAACAGGAAGCACTCATGATTGCTGCCAAGAACCCCAATGTCAGTGTGGATGTAGCAGGGTGGCAGATCTTCGCATCACGGGTTCCGTCAAAACTCTACAGGATGATTGCAGAGGCAAAGTTCGCTAATGTTTTTCCAAACAGAATGATGTGGGGGAGCGACTTTCCGCTCTTTGAGCATGCCATGCCTCTCAAGGAGTGGGTCCAGTTCTTCTCCACTCTAAGACTGCCTCAGGAAATCGTAGACCTGGGTTACGAACAGGTCACAGACAACGAGATTGACGCTGTGATGTGGAAAAACGCGGCACGCCTATTCTTCGGTGAATGATCATGAGCAGCTTTGCTGTCGACGCAATGTTGGGAAAATTAGCGTTGTGGCTTAGGCTTACAGGGCACGACACGTTCTATAGAGCAGATGTCGACGACGATGAACTGCTAAGAATCGCCAACTCCGAGAAACGTGTTCTCCTAACTTCTGACGCTAATCTACATCAGCATGCTGTGAAGAGCGATATCAGAGGTATGCTTGTGAGAGGCAGTGTGGATGAAGCTGTAGCGGATGTGTTCATCGAATTTGGAATCGCTCCTATGATTGATTCCACCAAGTCCCGATGTTCCAAGTGCAACGGTGAATTGATTCAACTAGATGGTACGGAGAAGGAACGCGTAAGAAACCTCGTTCATAAGAAGACCTACGACTACTATGACAAATTCTGGCTCTGCAAAGACTGTCACAGCGTATTCTTTCAAGGAGGGTACTGGCAGAATATTCTAAGATACATGGAGAGAATTGACGAGTTAATGAAAGAACGAAGGGATACATGAGATATAATTGGAAAATCCTATTGTTCTTTCACTGCGATATTATACTCAAAAGGTATGCAATCCTTCATTGATCGCGTTAGAGGGCAGAACTTCCCTGCTATCTCTACGCACCTTTCACCGAACTCAATCTCGCCATCAGCAACTACCACTTCTCCAGAAATCTGAAAACCTGTGAGTGAATAGCCTTCGCCGTCGAACTTCACAGTGACCTTCCCCTTAAGATCAAAGGAAATGAGGTTCAAGTCAGAGCGCCGCTTGACATCGAGAAACGTATTGTTAAGACATCCAAGGACACCAGCGATGAACAGCCTGTAGGGGCATAATCCTTGCCCTCTACCGCCATACGTTTTCGGAGTATCAAAGACCAGTTCTGATTCTCTCAGTGTTGCAATGCCTCCTGTCTTCCCATCCCACCTGCTAGTGGCGATATATTCCATCTCTTTGGGGTAACGGGATTTCATTCGCACAGTTGGCACCTAAGTTCATCACGCGGTCGCGAGGTGATTAAGGCTTTCCCTAGGGCAATCGGGGGGAGTTCAGTCAGAAAGTGATTTAAACGCGCTTTGCATAGGCCGCCCGGATGTATACGCATGGCCCGTAGAATGAAAGCGGCAATGTACTACGGAGTCGGTGACGTACGATTCGAGAAGACCGACATTCCCGAGATAGGATCAGGCGAACTGCTGATCAAGGTTGGAACCGCGCTCACTTGCGGTACCGACGTTAAGGCGTACAAACGAGGACATCCACTGCTCATCAGGAAAGTCCCGGCTTTATTTGGGCACGAATACGCAGGTACAATTGAAGAAGTTGGAGCAGGTATCGATGGCTTCGAACCAGGTATGCGAGTCGTGGCAACGAATTCTGCACCATGCGGTGATTGCTTCTTCTGCAAACGTGATAGACCAAACCTCTGTCAGCAGCTGAAAAATACCCTAGTCAATGGAGCCTTCGCTGAGTACATACGTGTGCCAGCACCTGTCGTGCAATGGAATACACATCAAATACCCGACAGTCTCTCATTTCGTGATGCAGCACTTACTGAACCCCTGGCGTGTGTGATCAATGGCATAGGGGAGGCCGGTATACAACTTGGCGATACTGTCACAGTGATAGGAGCAGGACCAATTGGCCAGATGATGATGATGCTTGCAAAGAAGAGCGGTGCGTCAACCGTAATTGCTTCTGACTTGGCCAAGCTGAGAAGGGATATGGCAGTTCGTGCTGGTGCTGACATTGTGATTGATCCAGCTGCTGAGGACCCAGTGGAACGCGTAAAGCAAGCAACGGATGGGTATGGTGCAGATGTAGTCATAGAGGCTGTAGGGTTGCCAGCGACCTGGGAACAAGCAGTTGACATGACACGGGATGCCGGCACAACCATACTGTTTGGTGGCGCCGCCTCTGGAACCAAATTCGAGATTGACACCGCAAGATTCCATTACGGGCAGTTGACCATAAAAGGCGTCTTCCATCTGACACCGAAACACGTTGAACAAGCATTGAAGCTGATAATAGCCGGAGATATCGACCCGGACATTTTGATATCTCACGAGATGCCACTCGAGAAAATCAAAGATGCCTTGGACCTCATGAGTTCAGGCAAGAGTATGAAGATAGCCATTACCCCTTGACTGAATTGCCGAAATGATATGGTGGCTCGAGTCATGAAATGGACGAGTAACAAGAAGATGAGGGACAACGAGAGGGCGCTCGTAGAGCTGTTCTCGAAGATTGATGAGCAATATGAGGAGCTCCTAATTGTGGTTGAGGGTAAGAGGGATGAGAAGATCCTGCGAGAATTAGGAGTTAAGGCAAGAATCGTCAAGACCCAATCAGGCAAGCCGCGGTTAGAATTTCTTGAAGAGATTGCATCAGCAGCAGGCAAGGGTGGTCAAGTCCTGATACTCACTGATTTCGATCCAGAGGGTGTTGATCTATGCAGGTTCGTTGAAAGGGATCTCGAGCTCAGAAAGATTGCCATTTTGAAGCGCATCAGGCGAGAGATTCGAAAGTCAATGGGTAATTGGCGCTGTATCGAAGAGATGGTGGCATTGTTCAAGCGACGGGATTCTCCTGAGCCTTTAGATCCCTGACAGGATTGGCGGGCGCATGAATAGGTCTACACGGTGCTTCCACAGTTTGCACAAATGAATTTGCCCTGTGGAATCTCATTTCCACAGACCCTACAGGTCCGTGTCTTGCGAACCCGCATTGTGTCTATTACATCACCCGCCTGCGGCACGAGAATGAACTTCCCATCCTCGAGGGTAATGCGGAATTCCGTTGGATTTCCAGCACGTTCAAGTAGGTCAGTTGGCATTGCCAATCGATAGTTGCGGTCTAGTCTAACGATTCTAGTGTCATCCATAGTGTCCAAGTCGACACCAG
>DAOVDG010000121.1 GCA_030669595.1 Candidatus Thorarchaeota archaeon | reverse complement strand
CATCGCTCCACGGCATTGAAGCGGGTATTTGCGAACCAGTGAAGACGATAGGCTTTCCGAAGTCCTGAATCATGAAGCTCACAGCTGAGGCTGTGTACACCATCGTGTCCGTCCCGTGTAGAACCACGAATCCATCCAGATCTGGTATCTCTTCGTGCGCGGTCTTGATGCAACTAGCAACCTCTTGCCAATGATGAGGTTGTGCATTTGCTGAGTCAAGCTGGAATAGATCTCTTTTGATAACCTCTATCTTGCCCATGCCTTCTGGTAGGTATGACAGCAGTGCATCTACGGATAAGCCAGGCCGATAGGCTTGAACTTCAGAGTCATAGATGCTAGTAATTGTGCCGCCCGTTGGAATAATGCATACTCTGACTGGTTCATCTTGGGACATAATTAATCCAACAATTGCTTGACCTAGGACTCCATCTTATCCATGTTGTGGCCAAGTTGCAACTATCTGTTTGCCAGAAAAAAAAGTAAAAAGCCACCGAACACGCGAAAACAATAATGCACGACCTCATAATCGTCGGCGGTGGGCCTGCCGGAGCATCATGCGCAAGAAGAGCCGCTCTCCACGGGCTCGACGTTGTGCTTCTTGAAAAGAGCGTCTACCCACGTGACAAGCTATGTGGAGGAGGCCTGACTCCCCGTATCAAGGATCTGGTGGATTTTGATATTAGTGGAGTAATTGAACGTGATATTCACGCAGTACGCATAATCTCGCCTTCAGGAAGGCGGCCATATCTCAAACGAGATACTCAAGCAGGATACACCGTGAAGAGAACTAAGTTCGACCATCTCCTATTGAAGAAGGCAGAAGAAGCAGGCGCCCGGGTTGAACAAGGCACCGAGGTCGTCGCCATTGAGCAGTTGCGGTCCGGAATCAGAGTGCTCACGAAAGGCGACTCATACAGTGCACCCCTGCTGGTCGGTGCCGACGGGGTCAACAGTATCGTAGCTCGGAGCCTTAGAATCAGGAAAAGATGGCCTTCTGATCGGGTCGGTCTGTGCATAGCAGCGGATGTGCCAGTAGATTCCAGCGAGATTGAAAGAATCATGTCGGTTTCCGAGGAAGAGGACTGCTTACCTATCGAGCTTTTCTTTGGACTGGTAGAGTGGGGCTATGCGTGGTGCTTCCCGAAGCGGGACGAGCTAAGTATCGGGATTGGGTGCAGAATGGACAAGATGTCCAATCTCAAAGGGAGTTGGCGTGACTTTGTGTCAATGCTAGAACGAACAAGGGGAATCCAAATCAATCCCGATTCTAGAAGGGCATTCAGAGTGCCGTTTGGCAGATGCGAAAGAAGAGTGATTGATCGTCGGACTATGCTAGTTGGAGACGCAGCTGGGCTTGTTTCTCCAATCTCGGGAGAAGGAATATACTACGCGATTGAATCGGGGCTGATTGCAGCTGATATCGCAAAAGATGCCACGGAAAGCCGCAACCCGCTTCTGGTGAGAAACTATCAAGATATCATCAAGACATCAATATGCCGCGAGCTTGACGCAGCGATGTTCATAGCCAACATCATTTACAAGTCCTCCAGCAACATAGAGCTGATATGCAAAATCATCCAAACAGATCCAGTGGTGGGTGAGTTGATGGTTGATGTATTGGCTGCTACGAAACCCATGCTTCAACTCAAAACTGTGTTAATCAAGCGCTTGGTTACGCGTCATCCTCTGAAAGTGTTGAGGCTAAGACTCTGATACTCTCACGAAATCTCCAGTGTTCAGATGGTCGGGAGAATCATCTCGTGTGAGCCATCCCTATGCATCTTGATTCTCATGAGGTCTCTAGCAAGGAGTGTATTTGGGTTGATTGATAGGGCCTCTTCGATTATTGCGGCGCCATCCTCATAGCGAGGGCTATAATGAGTGAGAGCAAGCAGTTTCACGTCAGCATCGAGAGCTAACTGGGCTGCCGCCGCTGCAGTAGTGTGTCCCCGCTCCTCCGCGAGATCTGCGTGCTCAGATGTATACATTGCCTCGCATATGAGTAGGTCAGCATTGGTCGCTGCCTGTTTCAACGATTGGCATGGGCGGGTGTCGCCGGAATACACAATCCTGATTGGAGGAGGTTTTGGACCTGTCACCTCTTCAGGGCGAATCTTTCTGCCATCTGCAAGCTCAACCTCTTGACCTGCTGATAGCGCCTGCCAGCGCGGGCCTTTGGGAACACCCAGACTCTTGGCCGTTTCTGGCAGGAAAGAGCCCGTGGGACGCTGATACACGATTTTGTAGCCGAGTGCATAACCTCGATGATCGACCTCGAATGCGTTAACGCGGAGATCATCTACCTCGAAGATGGGACCCTCTCTTATTCCATACACAGTGGTCTCGAAGGTGGTACCAAAGTTCATTGTATTCTGAGCCGATTTAACATACTGGATCAGTTCGTTAGGACCGTACACACTGAGAGGACGAATTCGTCCTAGAAGTGAAAAGCGCAGCAAAAGACCAGGGAGACCAAGTATGTGATCCGCATGCATGTGAGTGATGAATATGGCTTGCCTCTTGTTGGTCCCGAGATTCGCACGTTCGAACTGCCTTTGTACATCTTCCCCGGCGTCAAGTAGTAGAACCCAGCCTTGATATCTGATGGCTATGGCAGGCACGTTCCGTCCCTCGGTGGGCATGCTGCCGCCGGTTCCAAGAAATATAACCTCCAACATTCAAACCACCCAGTAGGAACCATCCGTCACATCAAGATATGAGTTTCGACCGAACTCATGCCAAATCCAGTGGGATACTACTCCTCCCGCTCTCTTTTCTGGCAATCCCATACGAGAGGAGATCGAAGAAACTCGGGTCCCACTTCCATCGCTTCTTGCGACGGTCAAACATGGAAGCTACCCTAAT
This sequence comes from Candidatus Thorarchaeota archaeon, assembly GCA_030669595.1. Classification (GTDB taxonomy): domain Archaea; phylum Asgardarchaeota; class Thorarchaeia; order Thorarchaeales; family Thorarchaeaceae; genus WTCK01. Next base: position 3,160 of record DAOVDG010000121.1, on the reverse strand, counting down.
GGGGTTGATGATCCCACTTGTGACCGAATGGGCAGCGAAGTCATCGGCTTTGCTTTTCTCGGAATACAACGCATCAATCAGATCGGACGCAGAACCTGATGCGAGAGCTGATAGCAGAAGGACCTTCTTCTCATCATGGTTCTCAAGATTTTCCAGACGAGACACGTAAGTCAAAGGCAGCTGACTCCACGCCGGCACGATGTTGCCAGCGCAATCTGGACTCAAAAGAGCAACAACCCGGTCCTTCAGTGTTGGAATGGTCACTGTAGCTCTCGGCACTACGACCCGATTGTTAATCAATTGGGACCTTCTTCTGAATGCAGTACTCTCGCTTAGATCGGTGGAATCGGTAATCTCAACTGCAGTCGCATTGTAGTTCTCCACAATCTTTTCGAGAATCTTGAGCTCTGCAGATGTGAACGTGGAAGACGGAATAGTTGGTGCGGAGAGGCGAGTACCCACAGTAAGGTCATCGTCTCTAGTCCTCAACATGAGTCGGAAGTGAAACAGATTTGGGCGCCACTCGCCAGTCTTCGAGTTGTAGTAAACACTACTGAACCGAGGTTTTCCAGCAGATAGTTTCCATGCTGAAACGGAACCAGCGGTGCCTCTCAAGGATTTGATCATCTTCAGTAGTTCTGGAATTCGCTCCCTTGGGAGGGTTGAAACTAAGAAAGCAGTTGGTGAGGGCGAATCTACAAAGAAGGCCTTATGGATGTAAGGTCCTGAGAGAACTAGAGTAGGATTCTTTAGGATGATTAGAAACCGTTCAAGACCGAGAAGATTGGTGTTCAGTAGGCCCTTGATGTGCAGTACTCCAGAAGCACGAAGTCGCTGAGCGGCTCTGCGCGTTTGGGCGTAGCTGAGCCCCACTACTGAAGAAAGAGAACGCAGGCTTAGGCTTGAGTCCTCCAAAACACCCTTGAGGACTTTGAGTTCAGTGGGACTACATCTTGAAACATTCGAATCCCAAATCTCTTCTACCAGGCCAATAACGTCCCTTTGGGTAACTACGCTGACGCCTCCCAGAGTGATGACCTCAACAAGACGTCGTGTGATTTCAGAGTACAGACTCCCGCGATATGTTAGCACCATCTTCCTCAGGTTCGATGCATCAGGATTAGAGTCATCAAAGATCTCTGCGTCCTTGCGTTCCTCGAACGATTGTAGAACACGTAGAACAGCTGTTGCAGAAGAAGTCAGTTTGCTACGGAAGTCGGTATCTTCTCTTGGCATGACAGGACCTTCTTGTTTGATGAGCAGAGGACAATCTCCCATTGTAGGTTAGTATTACCTGTTTTAAGGTCCGTCAGATTGGAGTTGACTCGGACCAGAGAGAATCAAAGTATGCCCGAGCCATCGCGGCGAATACCACGTGCGAGGAATAAATGCCCAAGAATGACTCATTTTTTTCACTTCCTGCCAGCATGATGAGCGTTTGTCGTTCGCCCACTATGAGGCCGGCACCAAACACGCGTTCCCTGGTTCTAATCTCGACCTGACTAGATATCGGCGGCCCAAGTGACTCTGCCTCGCGTGAAGTTAAAACCTGAACACTGGACGCCTTGACGTGCAGCACACGTTCGATGATAGCAGTGAGGTCTTCCATACCCATATCCAGACTGGGAACGGAGAGTTTCACTTCATCTCGTGCTGATTTGAGCATCTCAAGCGCCTTTGCGAGAATTGCGGCCCGCCCATGCATGAGCCAAACATCTCTCGAAGATGCTTGCACCTCGCGTTCGAATCGAGGCTGAAGCTCGTTCACGACTATGCTACTAGCGGTTTCAATCTTATCTTCCCATGCCATTCTTACAAGTCGTGCAACTTCAGTTGGTGCCTTAGCAATGTATATTGTAGGCCTTCCTCTCTGAACCTGAATGAACGCTTTTTCTTCTAGCCGACCGAGAACATCATAGATTCGTGAATACGGTACCTTTGATTTGGAGCTGACATCAGACGCGGATATCTGGCCGCCTTCAACAAGCGCAAGATAGGCAGCAGTTTCATACTCTGTAAGCCCTAGCTCCTTTAGAGCCTTGAGTGTTGTTTCGCTTGCTGACATGAATGCCACCTAGGCGGATAGATGTACTGCTACTGGACTTAAGACTTGTCAAAGGCTCTTCGTATACCACTCAAGGAACTTGCGAAAGGCCTTCGTGCGATGCGAGATGTTCACTTTCTCCGACAGACTCAGTTGTGCATAGGTTCGGGTTTCACCCTGAGGCACGAATACGGGGTCATAGCCGAAACCTTCCTCACCCGCGGGGGCCTGCACGATATTACCAGGCATAACACCAACAAAAGTTCGAACTGCATCACCATCAGCATAGCCCACTGCAGTAACGAATTTGGCAGTTCTCTTATCGATGTTGTTCATCAACCGAAGAATCCCCGTGGTCCCAATTGTCTTCAAGATATAAGCCGAATAGGTGCCTGGGAAGCCATTGAGGGCATCGACGAAGAGTCCAGTGTCGTCCAAGACCACGGGGCGTTTCAAGACATCGTATGCAGTGAGTGCTGCCGCATGAGCCACTGTTTCCACGTCATTTGCCCTAATCTCAAGCTTCTCCACGGATGTCGTTTCAAATGAAACATCGAATCTCTCGAAAAGAGGCCTCAGCTCCGTGAGCTTATGTTGATTCTGGGTCATTAGCACCAGCTTATCCCTTAACAAAGGTCAGGACCTCCTTCAACACCTTGTAGGATGATCGCGTCTTTTCAAGGTCAAACATTCCTGTTGCGTTCCACATGCAAATATGCTGCAATCCTTCGTGAGCATAGTCCTCAAGATTCTTGATAATGGCCTCTGCATCACCAAAGACATAGAACTCCTTTAACACCTCATCTGGAACCTCATCGATAGCATTGAGTGTAGTTTCTCTATCATATCGCATAGGAACGTAATCCCTCAGAGAGTAGAAGCCATCACCGAATGGGTGCTTGTAGCCCAGGCGACTCCACTCACTGGAGGGGTCGCAAACAGCAGCTGTAAAGTTAGACATACCTGGACAATTCTATTGTGGGCTTTATATAGACCGATACGACATTGATCTCTGAGGAATATGACACACCTGTGAAGGTTCCTCACGGAGTAGTCCAGTGCCGTTTCTGGACGTACTAGACTTTGGTGTCCAACTTCGTACAACTTACAATGAAC
>DAOVDG010000089.1 GCA_030669595.1 Candidatus Thorarchaeota archaeon | reverse complement strand
AGGAGGTTTCTGGCCATCTCCCGGTTAGCTAGGTAGAGAGGCTGTCGCATGTCGCTGAGGTTGGGAACCTTGCGGCAAAGCCTCCAGCCCAAGAGTCTACGTAGGGCAAAACTAACTGTTCGAGGTGCGAGTTTTGTTTTCTCGCTGATGTCCTTAGGGCTCATGGGACCACTGACAGTCAACCCCTCTAACACTATAAGCGCACTTTTTGGAAGATTCGACGATATCATTCTTTTCACCATCCTTGCTTAGCAGTTGTGCCCAGTGCCACTAGTCTGAAAGGCGTTAACCTTGCATTGGGAATGGCTGCCCCATAAGATATGCTTTTTGTTGAACGTAACGACATTAGCCTATCATTTGTTCGACTCAGCTGAAAGTTTTTCTCGAAAGTCGACCATTCGCCAGTCAACGCCGTTTGAGATGAAATGGCAGCCAGGACCAGCCATTACCAGCCCCGACCTGTGGTTGCACCCAGAGAAAGGCACAGCAGGTTGTATTTTCCTCCTACGCATCAGGGCTCGACAGACTTCTTATTCCCGAGATGACAAAGATGCTACCCACGCTCAGCAATATGGCGGGCCCAACGAGTGCGAAGAGTACCTGACAACCAGAGAGTCCAATCATGCTCTCCAGCACTACATCCAAGTCCATGACCGCCAGGAATATGAAGAGGAATATTGAGCCCATCATGGCGACCATGGGGACCATTATCGCTGTCATCATGTTAGCTTGATGAGCTGGTGACTTTGTGTCTTCGTAGTTTGGATTGCGAGCAGTAACTCCAATCGCCACCATGGATGAGCCGATGACAACCACGAATCCAAATCCCAAAAGCAACAACGCATCCACCGCACCAAGGCCAAGGACGAAAGTCATCGTAACAGCCACAATTGAAGTCAGAAACACATCAGCGATTGCAGCCATCACAAGCCGGGACTTGACGAACCTTGATGCGCCCCGGGGAGCACTCTGGATGATCCATAACTGGTCTTTGCTCTCAAGAAATCCGGTCCCGACAAACGGAAAGGCTCCCACCATGGCAAACATCATTCCAAACGAGGAAATAACGTCCAACAGATTCATCTCGGACCCATAGTCCGCGAAGAGCGTCATCATGATTGGAAGTACAATAGCCAGAATGACTCCATAGAACATCTTGGAGAGGTTCTGTGCCTTTCTGAAGTAGTCCTTCATGTTGACGACCAGCAGGGCACCGAATGAGTCACTGGTAAGTTTCCTTATGATTCGGAGAATGAAGTTCTCCCTGCCGACTGTTGTGATTCGCTCCGTTCGAGCTCCTGCAGTGATAGTAAACACCCTGCCTGCAGCCCCGAGTGTCAGACCAAGGACAGCGACACTGAAAGCGCCTGCCAACAGAGTACTGACTAGCAAATCGAGCTGAAGAATACTGCCGAAGAGCATTACTTCAGATTCAGTGAGGCCAATCCCGTTGAACGTGATGGCAATCCAGCTTACGACATCAGCACTCCATGTGAAAGGCAGGAGTAGAAAGACATCCGTGCCTAGAATCTCGGTCATCATCGGTGCAGCGAACATCAGTCCATACATTGGCAAAATGCCAACGAATGCAATTACAAATGACAGCGCTTTTGCAATGTCGTTCCCTCTTGAAGAATCCCCAAGCTTTGACTGAACCGCTGCTGTGACAAAGTTTGATATCCATAGAACTGTGAGCACGGTCAATATGAGTACTGTGTACATGAGAGCCACTCCAATGAGTGAAACCGCAAAGGCCAGTATGAAGGGGGTAATCACTAGAGGTGCTAGGAAGAGGGTCACCAGACCATAGAGTGGCAATCCACCGAGGAAGCCACCCATCAGGATATCCCTTGTCTTCACGTTGTTGGAGAGGAATATCTCCCAATGTCCTATCTTAATCTCCTCAAGTGCCTTGGTCATGGGAAACAGCAGGAGCATAATCCACAACACCATCATTGCTGAACGCATCAATCCTGGAAACATTGTCATCAGCATTGTGCGAATAACGCTCATGGGTATGATTGCATTGAGAAACCCACCAATGAGGAGTGGAGCACCGTAGATCGCCCACACAATCCCCAGAGCATAGAAAGCCGCGGAGTACAATCGCCTGTGGTTCCTCATGCCTGCCGTAAGGACATAGAAATCGGCCTTGGCAATATGAAACCATTTTCTCACCATGGGATTTACCTCCATGCGAGCAGAGCCTTGCGGTCTACACGGCCACCGACTATGTCCAAGTAGGCATGTTCAAGGTCAGATGTGCCTGCCGAGTCGATAATACTCTCTGGCGAACCAAGCGTAACAAGTTCGCCCTTATTCAGTATCCCAATCACGTCGCAGACATCCTCTGCGAAGTTTGTCATATGAGTGCAGATGAAGAAGCTCGTTTCGGTTTCCTCAGCGAGGACGAGTATGAGTTCTTTCACAATGGCACTTGCCGCAGGATCAAGGCGTGAGGTGGGCTCGTCTAGAAACACCAGCTTGGGCTCGTGCAGAAGAGTGGAAGCCATAAGCACCTTCTGTTTCATTCCTGAAGAGTACGATTCTAGGAGATCGTTTTGACGACCCTCAAGTCCGAGCATAGATAGCAAACTGTCAATGCGGCGATTCAACGCCTCGCCATTACGTCCATTGAGTGCGCCAACGAACTCGAGAAACTCCACAGCTGAGAGCTTGGAATAAAGTCCTGGCGACTCAGGAAGTAGACCTGTTATCGCCTTGATCTCCTCACGCTGAGTGTCAATATTGTAGCCGCAGACCTCAGCCGTTCCGCTCGTTTGTTTTAGAAGACCCGAAAGTATGCGGACAGTGGTCGTCTTCCCTGCTCCATTAGGACCGAGAAAACCGAATCTGCCGCCTGTGGCAACCTCTAGGTCCAGATTCCTAACAGCTTGCACTGTATCGAAGTTCTTGCACAGCGTTTCTGTCTTGATGCAAATCCCATTCTGTGTCATTGGTATCACCTGGTTAAATCTTTACCAGATTCTTATACATTGTTCAACACATTTATATATATATTTTACCTATAAAGCATGAAAGAAATACCAGGAAACCTATTACGGTGGATTGGTAAAGAAAACGAGGACCGAAAATGGAACTACTGTCACCCCATGAAGCGATTGTCTGGTGGGAATTTCAGCACGCAAAGTCTACAAGTGACATTGCGAGCGAGTATGAGAAAAGCGGCAGTGTCCCGCAGTACGCATTGAATCTTCTCGGAGAAACCGATCCAAAGGTAACATTCAAGGATGTAGGATATGTATCAAGAGTGCTCAATCGTGCACGAAAAAAGATTGCGAAGGCATTGACAGAACATGCCACGAGTCATCGCTTGGACATTGAGAGCCTCTTGGACTACAAAGGATTGCTCATTGGTTTTGATTATCAAGCCAATGCTCAGGTGTACATTGTCTTCACCATGGATCTCGGAGTCATAGTCTGGTATGCTCACAACTCTTACGCAGGCAAGCTTTGTCCAGAGTGTCCCAAGGAAGCAGAATGTAGAGAGTCTTTGGATACAATCATGGAAGAGTATGACATCAAGCTGAGACCGGACGAAGAGCAACTGCACATGACTAGGCGATCCATTGCAATCTTCAACAAACTCGCGGCCAAAGAAGTTCCTCGTTACAAGAGAAAGGAAATGTGATGAGAATGGAAAATGAGGGAAAAGTGATTAAGCCACCAGTTGAAAGCGTAGTTAGCGGAAGGATATTCACACCGTCAAGCGCATTTAGAAATAAGCTGTGGATCGAGGGAATCCTAACTGCAACAACGATTTGGACTATAGCTATCGGATTCTGGTTGGGCCTTGTATACCTTATATCGCTTGATGATGGTTGGTCATTCTGGACCTATGTTGAGATATGGTGGACACCCGTGAGCTTCTGGCTTGGAGTAAGCTACGCCATCTGGGTAGTGTCTACGTTGATTGTGGTGCCGATGTACATCAATCGCATTGAGTACTCAGTGATTGCTGAGTCAGGAGAAACCATGCCAGAAATATATGTGAAGAAAGGCATTATCAAAATAACAAGGAAGCATGTCCCTTTCAGGACCATCACTAACATCTCCAGTACATCAGGACCGTTCGATCGCCTCTTTGGGATTGGCAACGTGCTAGTCGAAACTGCTGGATTTTCAGGCAGTATGATGGGGCCTGAAGAGAAGATTGAGGGCGTCAGGTTTTATGAGGAGGTAAGGGACTTCATCCTCAACGAGCTACGCAAGTTCAGAGACCCCTATGTCACTGCGACCGAGGTGGTACTCCCGCGAGAGGAACCCGTACCAAGGATGGATAACAGTCTTGATGATGAGATGTTGATAACGCTCCGGGAGATAAGAGATGTAATGAGAAAGCTTGAGAGCAAGCTAGGTGATGGAGGTCAGTAAAATGGGAACAGAAAGCAAGGTAATCAAACCCCCAATTGAGACGATGATGAGTGGACGCAAATTTCGCCCAAGTATACGATTCCGTAACAAGATGTGGCTGCAAGGAATAATCATAGTTGTGGTAATCTGGCTTACGATGATTGTTGGGATAGTAGGACTTGTTGGTGCGATTGCTAGTCCTCTTGAACGCCAAGCATTCATGGACATATTTTGGATTCCACTCAATTTGTGGTATTGGGGAATAGCACTAGTCATCCTCATCCCCGGAATGATCTATTACCATATTTACATCAACTCGATTGAATACTCAGTGTTAGGCGAAACAGGAGAGGCAAGTCCTGAGATATATGTCCAAAAAGGAATCCTCAACAAAACAAGGAAACACGTCCCCTTCAGAACTATCACCAATATCTCCAGCAGGGCGGGGATTTTTGACAGGTGGTTTGGAATCGGGAGTGTTGAGATAGAAACTGCAGGACACTCTGGGCAGACGATGTCGGGTCCAGAAGAGAAGCTTGAAGGAATCACGTTCTACGAGGAACTTAGGGATTTTGTCTTGATGGAGTTGCGTAAGTTTACTACCCCCTATGTGACTGGCACAGAGGTTGTTTTGCCAGTGGATGAAACAGCTCCGAGGATGGAAGGCACTCTTGAGGATGAGATACTGTTAGTTCTAAGGGAGATACGTGATCTCCTCAGGAACCAGAGAAATTAAGCGCAAGGGAGAGTTGAAGATGGGCTCGCCTGATGGAAGAGTTGTCAAGTTTCCTGTCGAGAGCGTGGTGAGTGGCAGGATATTCAAACCCGCCCCTGCCTTTCGCTACAAGATTTGGCTCAAATTCGTTCTCATTGCCCTTATACTATGGGTGGTGTTCAATCTGATATTCTTTGCTAATCATTGGATTTCACTGATACTGCGTGAGATGATACGCTTGGAGTTCGGCCTTGAAATATGGTTCCTAGAGGATACCTGGATGACGGGTAGTCAATGGTATTGGATACTCACCATGATCTGGTTGATCCCTGCACTGATATGGACTCATCTCTATGTCAAAAGCATTGAGTACTCGTTAGTTGCATACTCGGGAGAAACTCTTCCAGAAGTATTCCAGAAAAAAGGTATCATCACAATCGTTCGCAAACATGTCCCATTTCGTTCAATTACAAATCTCTCAACTAGAGCTGGACCACTGGATAGATTGTTTGGGATAGGCGTTGTGCGCATTGAAACAGCAGGACAGTCAGATGGAGCGGCGCACCCGGGTTTGGTCGTGGGACTCATCCATCTGTTAACCAAGGGTTCAGGAGATCAACGTATCGAGGGAATAACTTTCTACGAGGAAGCAAGAGATTTCATTCTCAAAGAATTGCGGATGTTCAAGAGTTCCCCCTTAGCTGTAACGCCTGAGAGGCGGCTCCGAAAGAAGAGTACGTTCTTCCGAGAGAGCACTCTGGTGGCTTTTCGGGAGATAAGGGATGCATTGGTGGCAAAGAGGACCCATAAACAATAAGACCTGAAACTGGCTGCTTATTCGCACCACGTAAGGCAAATTTGTTACTTATACAATGTCAGGAGAACGACAGACAGTGGCGGATTACGAGTTGAAGGACGGCAGTAGAACCCGCATTGAACCGTACGAAAGTTGTCATGCTGAGTCGATTGCCAATGATCTCTTCGGTGGGATGTCGGCAGAGGAAGTAAGGCAGGGAAGAGATGGTCTCATCGCCCCGGGCCCAGAAGAGGTTCTCAGTGTCTGTGCGCTTAGCGAATCCAAGGTTGTTGGAGTGTGTACGGGAGTCAGAAAGAAATGGATGGGTGAGAGGCATAGGATAGAGATGGTGCAAGTGGTGGTGGCAGAGAACTTACAACGCCTTGGCATTGCCCGATTCATGATGAAGGCGATTGCAATGCATTTCGCTGAGAGAGGAGTTGAGATGGTCCAAGTCAATGCAGAAGGGAGCAACGAGAAAGCCATTGCATCGTATAAGAGAATAGGCTTCAAAGAATTCGGAGTCCTAGAGCATGGCCTAAGACACGGAAACCGGTATGCGGACGAGGTCATGATGTGGATGAAGATTGATGACCTGTTGGGTTAGGGATTGTTCTAGGTCAGAGGGAGATGCCAATTCCCTCCAAGATTCGACTGAAATTGCTAAGACTATTTTGAGCGGACTCTCTGGGTCGAACTTCGAACACATATTGCGCTGGACGATGTAATCCAGTCAGCAGTCGCAGGCTTGGTTCGAAGTCTATTGAACCAGTTCCGACGACTTGATGGGATCCGTGCTTCCTGGACCAATCGTGGACATGAACTACTTCAATGACATTCTTATTTTCTTGAAAGATAGCCCAGTCTTCAGACTTGATCCTAAGGTCGGGTCCATAGAGCTTTGGAATGTCAAGGCAAAGTCTGAGACCTGCCGAAAGCAGATTCCTAATAGCCTCACGAACCACGTGATTCCAAGCATGGTTCTCAAGAGCTATGTGAACGTCTGGTGTCCCATATTCAATCAACTCTGAGAGATTCTCGCATAATGTTAGAAGGTATAGTTCGTTATTGCTCTTCAAGAAAGCATCTTTCTCCCCACCCGCCTTCCCAAAGCTAGGAGGCAATCCCGCATGCACAACGAGATTCGTTGCAGAATCACTAACGTCGCGAGCAAAATCAATTATCTGCTTCATGTACTCAATGATTGCTAATCGCACAGGAGGGTAAGTTGTGGTTAAACTGAGATCATCGCCTGGAGCGTGGAAACCCCACTCTAAGGATAGCGTACTGGACATCTCCCTGAGCTCCTCCCGCATCTCCGGTAGAAACCTCTCAGGAGAGAATCTTGGCACCCCGAGGTCGGGCACGATTCCAGTCCAACTGTTGCTTGAAGCAAATTGAAGAGCGTCTATCAGTGATGTGTCATATATGACATGATAGGCTCGACGAGCAGGGAGAAGCATATCTTTCACTAGCACAACTCAAACTTATGAGCTTGACCTCACGCATTCGTTGACTCCTCTACCCACCATGGTTTATCCTCGGGCATCTCCGCCCATGTCTCAGGAGATTCAGGAGGGGGTCTAAATCTGATAATGAGGATGCCAACTATCAGGAGAATGAGTGTGGGCCCGGCCAATCCCATTGGATTATACGGAGAAAAGAACCACATGATGAGGTATAGTATGAAGAGCATTACGAAGGGAAGCTCACTCACGATGCCAAGTGTCAGTGCGCGCTTCTTGGTTGTCCGCCCCTTGTAGAGTCGGACCATCTGATAGGCGTAGGCTAATCGGAGGAAACCAAAGGGCATCATTGCAAAGAGGGTGAAGATATTTAGTATATCCAGATATGTTTGGTAAGGTGATGAAATGAAGCCCCAGAGGACTGCAGTCACAGAGAGATGCAGCCCATCGTAGATGGCGATATTAAATGCAAATGGTGCAAGGAGAGCCACAAGAGCCATCACAATCCCAACAACTTCTGGATTGATCGGTTTATCATTAATAGCAGGAGTTACTGGTTCCTCAGACATGTGCAATCCTCCCTGGTGATTTCACGCTCTCATCTGTTCAGAGCGGTCATCACCTTAAGTCCCTTTGTTCTGAGCAACAACTGTATCAGCCTCGTACATACGCTTCTAGTAAAATCATTCGCCTTTCTTGATTGCTCACTTTTCGGCTATGGAAAAGAAGATAAGCACTTATTTCAAAGGACTACATGAGTGGTAGGGACTCAAAATGGGAGAAAATGCAGAATCTACTAATCAGAAGACAGAAACTTACGAATATTCAGGATCACCTGCGCCATTTGTAACGTTCTTGGTGCTTTCCATCGTGTGCTTTTTCTTGGTGTTTTACGGAGCGTACTTTGGAATACCAACGTTCTGGTGGCCAGTGTTCGTGTTCTTGGGAGTCATATTTGTAATGCTACTGCCAGGAACTATTGCAATCAATCAACAGTGGCAAGAAGCTATCATCCTGCGTTTTGGGAAATTCAAGAGGCTTGTCGGCCCTGGAATGTTCTTCAAGTGGCCATTAGTGGAGAGATTTCTTAGACAGGACATAAGGATTCAGACTCTGGATGTCATGAAGCAGGAAGTTATGACGAAGGACAACATCAGCTTGATGGCAGATGCTGTCGTGTTCATGAGAATAACAAGCACACCAAAGAGCCTCATGAACATCGTCAATGTCAAGCTCAGTGTAATGCAATACTCGCAAACTACGATGCGCGATGTCATTGGCAATGTCGAGTTGGATGACTTGTTAGCCCGCCGTGATGAAATTGCTGAGCGAATCAAATCAATCGTCGATAAGGAAACAGAGACTTGGGGAGTGGACATCCAAAGCGTCAATCTCCAAAACATCGAGCTTCCGAATGACATGAAGAGAGTGATTGCCAGGCAAGCTGAGGCCGAGCGTGAGCGACGAGCTGTAATTATCAAGAGCGAAGGAGAGCTTATAGCTGCGAAGAACCTCGAGGCGGCCGTTCGAGAAATGAGCGCGCAGGCGCTCTATTTGAGAACTCTCTCAAGCCTAGAGGACATCAGCTTCGACCAGAGTAACACGATAGTGTTTGCCATGCCTATTAACATGGTGAAAGGAGAGATAATGGGCCTAGCTGGTCTTGCAGGAGCCACAAGAGCTGTTAAATCTACGAAGCAGTAGATAAACCCGTAACGGCCCCTCGGACATCGGGGGGCCAGTAACATCTGCCAAGAACTTGTACAATCCTTGACATTTCATAGGTGGTTATAACATACTGCTCAGGATTGAGTAGTGTGGACGTTCAATGCTGATTGCTAGGGCGTGCATGAAACTTGGTCGCCGCCAGTTGGACGGAGACAGAAAACGCCTGTGGAGAGGACGTGAGACTT
>DAOVDG010000135.1 GCA_030669595.1 Candidatus Thorarchaeota archaeon | reverse complement strand
AATGAGAAGATTAGAATCGTCAAGATAACAGACGGGACAGTGATTGATCACATAAGCGCTGGTCATGCTCTCGAGGTCTTGGAGATATTGGGAATTACCGGGAAGGAGGGCAGTGTTGTTACACTCGCCATGAACATCAGTAGCTCCACAGTTGGAAGCAAGGATATAGTCAAGCTAGAGAAGCGTGTCCTAGAGCAGTCTGAGCTAGCCAAGATTGCGTTGGTAGCTCCTGACGCAACAATCAATATCATACAAGACGGAGAAGTTGTCAAGAAGACAAGAGTGGAACTCCCCGACAACATAACAAACGTAGTTGTGTGCCCCAACAAGAGGTGTGTCACCAACAAGGAGCGGGAGCCCATACATGCCAAGTATCAAGTAGTGTCCAAGCGTCCGACAGTGCTCAAATGCCAATACTGTTGGACATTGATTGAAGAGGACGATATAATAGCTCAGTTCATGGAGCATTGAAGATGCAAGCGACATATTCCACAGCATATCCCCTCGCATACAAGGACAGATACTTTGCAAACGCTTTTTAGCGAAATCTCAGCAGACAGCTCGAACCACGACTGCTGAGTGAATTTCATGGTTAGCGACAAGATTGCTGTAATAGGTGATAGGGACACTGTCACTGGTCTTCGAATGGTGGGAACCACCGAACATTTCATACCCAAGTCTCCCGAGGAAACTCGCAGTAAGCTGTTCGAGTACTTCAGAGACCCAAAAATGGGGTTAATTATCATAACTGAGCCCCTCGCCAAAACGGTCGAAGACACGATCCTTGAACTCTCAGAAGCTCCTGTACCAGTGATTCTATTGATACCGGACAGATACGGGCCAACTGGCGAGTATGAAACGATATTGAAGGAGCTTATGCGCAGAGCGGTTGGCATTGAGATTAAAATATAGCACAGTAATTCCAGAGGAGCTAGCAATGAAGCCTAACATCGGATATATCGAGAACATCGCAGGGCCTGTCATCAAGGCGGGTGGCTTACCCTCGGTTCGCATGTATGAAGTAGTTCGAGTGGGCAATGAGCAGCTCATCGGCGAAGTGATTGAAGTTGGAGCACATCTCTGCACTATACAGTGCTATGAAGAAACATCAGGCATAGCTCCTGGGGAACCAGTTGCTGCAACTGGGGACACATTATCAGTGGAACTCGGCCCCGGCTTGCTTGGGGCCATCTATGATGGCATACAAAGACCCCTGCCAGAGTTGAAAGAGATCTCAGGCGATTTCATCTCAAGGGGGCTCACAGTCGAGGGTCTTGACAAGGAGAAGAAGTGGAAATTCACTCCTACGGTTAAGGCTGGCACGAATGTAATTGCGGGGGATATAATCGGCGAGGTTCCAGAAACTGGAATAATCACATCCAAGATCATGATTCCCCAGGGTGTGGCGGGGGAGATAGTCAAGATTGTTGCGGATGGGGAGTATACCGTAGTTGAAACAATCTGCAAAGTCAAAGACAAGCGTGATACAGTTCATGATGTCATAATGATGCAGAAAACTCCCGTACGTGTAGGACGCGTCTTCAAAGAACGAGTTGCGCTCGATACCCCCCTTCTCACGGGGCAGCGAGTAATCGATACTTTCATGCCTCAAGCAAAAGGCGGCACAGGAGGGATTCCTGGGGGATTCGGAACTGGCAAGACTGTCACTCTACATCAGTTTGCGAAATGGGCTGATGCCCAAGTCGTTGTCTACGTTGGTTGTGGCGAGCGCGGCAATGAGATGACCGAGGCTCTTGAGGAATGGCCTCAATTGAACGACCCTCAGAGTGGACAGCCTCTGATGGACCGCACAGTCCTTATCGCGAACACATCCAACATGCCTGTTGCTGCTCGAGAGGCCTCGATTTACGTTGGCGTGACCATTGCTGAGTATTTCAGAGACCAGGGTTTTGATGTTGCACTCATGGCTGACTCCACTTCACGGTGGGCGGAAGCACTCCGCGAGATATCTGGTCGTCTAGGCCAGCTACCATCAGAAGAAGGCTATCCTGCCTATCTTGGGTCGAGGCTTGCACAGTTCTACGAGCGTGGTGGTAAAGTCAAGCCCTTTGGTTCCGATGATCGGCTTGGATCAATCACAATCTGTGGTGCCGTGTCACCACCTGGCGGCGACTTCTCAGAACCAGTTACTCAGGCAACACTCAGAATAGTCAAGGTATTCTGGGCTCTGGACAAAGACCTCGCTGCACGGCGCTTCTTCCCAGCAATCAACGTACTGACTAGCTATTCTCTCTATCACATTACACTTGAGCAATGGCACAAGGAAAACTTGGGTCCTGACTGGCAAGAGTTAGTGAGAGATGCCTTGGCATTGCTCCAAAAGGACCACGAGCTGAGGGAGATTGTGCAACTTGTGGGGCCTGATGCACTACCCGAATCCGAACGAGCAACTCTTGAAGCGGCTCGGATGATTAAGGAGGACTTCCTAACCCAAAGCGCCCTACATGAGATAGACACCTATTGCCCCATAGGGAAGACCTACCGGATGCTGCGTGCAATCATCAAGTTCTCCAGACAAATGGCGGCTGCAGTAAAGCTGGGTGTGAGTGTAAGGCGGATTTTGGAGTTCAGTGTTCTCGATAATATCGCCCGAATGAAGACTTTACCTTGGGATTCCTACGAAGGAGCAATTGACGCGATAGAAGACAAGATTGATCGCGAGTTCCAGTCGCTATTCACAGAACCTGACGGTTCTGGAGTGTTAATGCCCGGCGTCGTAGAGTGAACTGAGCCTTCAACAGTCTACCAGCAAGTGTAGTGGCGTTTATCGGCAGGAAGCACATCCAAATTGTGAGATGATTAGGCCAGAGATGTTGAAACGCCTTCACGATGATATTAGACGATGTACTAGATGCTCATTGCATGCGACACGCAAGAACGCGGTGCCAGGGGAAGGCCCCGTAGATGCTCAGGTGTTCTTCGTGGGCGAGGCTCCTGGGGCAATAGAGGATGAGCAAGGACGCCCATTTGTGGGCAGGTCTGGGGTTTTGCTCACCGAGTTGATTAATGAAATTGGATTATCGAGAGGCGAAGTCTTCATAACCTCGGTCCTGAAATCACGCCCTCCAAGCAATCGCCCTCCTTATGCGTGGGAGATTGGTGCTTGTAGACCATACCTTGATCGCCAGCTTGAGATTGTCAATCCCCGGGTCACAGTCCTCTTGGGGGCTGTTGCAATAACATCGATTATCGGACCATGGAAGGTTTCTGAGGCGCATGGGCGATTCTACGAGTGCGATGGCAGAACCTTCTTCATGACTTATCATCCTGCTGCCGCGCTGCGATCGACGAAGGTGAAGGAAATCATGCATAATGACTTCGAAATTCTTCGACGTGAGCTCTGTCTTTAGTGGTGAATATATTCCCATATCGCGACCCACATCCGTGAGGTCTATGGATCCATCCAATACAGCTTACCAGATGCTCCAACAACCCGTGTTTGACGGGCCATTCGCATCTTGGTCGGACTTCATCAGCTTTGTATTGAATATCACGTTCGCCCTCTCGATTCGTGGATACTTGATTTTCGTGCTTATCGGACTTATGATCTATATGACCGGACTCAGCGATGGTCTGAGTAAGACACTGGTTATCATAGGAATCGCATTGTATCTACTCAGCCCTTTCATCTTGGGTATGCTTGCGGAGGTGGCTGGTGTGATCCCAATCACTCTGGAGAGCGCAACTCACGCTTGGATAAGCCTGGTCGGCATAGCTGACAACGAGCTGATTGCAATCCTTGTTTTCTTGGGAGATGCATTGATGGCCCTCTGCATATTGATTGGCGCCATTTTGTACTTCACCCCTACATCAAACGACCTTACGGCAAGAGGGCAGTCACTGATAGTTAGAGCCTTGATATTGGCTCCTGTCCTTGTGTTCTTTCATTTGTCGCCATGGCTCTGAAGAAATATGACTTGTAGTACGTAACTCTTAAAACATTACATCTTCTACGAGCTTCAAACGGGTTATTTGACCTCCGTTGGTGCTTCTTCCGATGACAAAGGAGTCTTCAATTGTTTACCGCACGGTTTCAGACGTACGTGGTCCGCTCCTAATTGTGAAGCACACACACAATGTCGGATACAATGAGGTAGTCAAGATTAGATCTCCAAGCGGAGAGGTGCTGACAGGGACTGTGCTTGAAACTGGTCGTGGCAAGGCAATCATCCAAGTGTTCGAAGGAACCCGCGGTCTTGATGCGGATAAGACTACCATCCGATTCACCGGTGATACATTGAAACTGCCGGTTTCAACGGAGATTCTTGGGCGTGTCTTGGATGGCTCTGGAAACCCTCTGGACAAAGGCCCTCCGCTCACGGCTCAGGACCACTGGGACATTAACGGGTCCCCAATCAATCCATACGCGCGACAGTACCCCCGGCAACCGATTCAGACTGGATTGTCAGTCATTGATGGACTCAACACTCTTGTCCGGGGTCAAAAGCTTCCCATCTTCTCTGGCTCTGGCCTACCACACAACCGGATTGCAGCACAGATTGTTAGACAGGCGGAGATTCCTGGGGAAGAGAGTGATTTTGCCATTGTATTTGCAGCAATGGGCATCACAGCGACTGAGGCACAGTTCTTCATGAACTCCTTTGAGGAAACTGGTGCACTCGAACATACTGCACTCTTCCTTAATCTTGCAAATGACCCTGCAATTAAGCGAATCATAACGCCACGTGCTGCACTGACTGCAGCAGAATATCTGGCCTATGAGTCCGATTTGCACGTTCTCGTGATTCTTACAGACATAACTAACTACGCGGAAGCTCTCCGCGAGATAAGCGCAGCAAGGTCTGAGGTTCCTGGCAGGCGTGGCTACCCTGGTTATCTCTACACGGATCTCAGCATGATATACGAGAGAGCCGGGAGGATTAGGGGCAGAAAAGGAACCGTCACTCAGATGCCAATCCTATCAATGCCACAGGATGACATGACTCATCCAATTCCCGACCTTAGCGGGTACATCACTGAAGGGCAAATGATTGTTGCCCGTGACCTCCATAGACGCGGTATCTATCCACCAATTGATCCGGGCCCATCGCTGAGCCGCCTGATGAAGGAAGGCATAGGCAAGGGCATGACACGCTTTGATCATAAGGAGATTCAAGCACAGCTCTACTATGGATACTCTGAAGGAAGGGATTTTCGAGACCTCGTTGCAGTAGTAGGCTCTGAGGCTCTCACAGACCGAGATCAGAAGTACCTTGCATTCGCAGACAGGTTCGAGCAAGAGTTCATCAACCAAGGTGATCACGAGAATCGATCCTTTGAGACGACCCTTGACCTTGGATGGAATCTTCTGAGTGAATTTCCCGAGAGAGAACTGAAGAGATGCGATATCAAGACGATAGATTGGGCGCGGGAGCGGGGCGTATACGCCCCCTCGTAAATTTCTGTGATTGC
>DAOVDG010000068.1 GCA_030669595.1 Candidatus Thorarchaeota archaeon | reverse complement strand
AATGAGGGGCTACCCGAATTGCTGCTCAAACCACTTGATGGACCCTCAGAAGGACATGTCCCTGAGGTTGAGGCTCAGCTTGATACCTGGTATAAGTATAGGAAATGGAGCCGGAAGACCGGAAAGCCAAGTAAGAGTAAGATTGCGGCTCTTGGATTGAGCGACTGCTCCTAGAAATAAGCAGGTTTTTCACCCACGGAAACATAGTACCATTTCAACGGTTTCGTATTAGAGGAGATGTCTGTGGATGTTCTTTGACCCAGAGATAACTAACGTGCTTCGCGACGCCCTGCCCTGGGCAGAATCGTTCTTCAGGATAATCACCGACCTTGGTGCTGAAACAGCTTTTGTGGTTCTCATTTTTACAGGGTACTGGGCATACAAGAAGAAGGAATCAATGCAAATTGGCTTGTTGCTCGTGGCAAGCGTTCTGATCAACTACTGGCTCAAGGTAGCAATTGCCAATCCAAGACCACCTCTGAGCTATAAATTGCCTGAAGTCGATGCGCCTAACTTCAGCACACCAAGCGGACATGCCCAGAATTCAGCAGCGTTCTATGGAGGGGTTGCAGCCAAGGCCAAAAGGTGGTGGCTGATGCTGGCGGCTGCGCTTCTTTCAATTCTGATTGGTGTTTCGAGAGTCTATCTAGGTGTTCACTACTTGGAGGATATTATCCTTGGATGGGGAGTGGGTATTGTCATCTTGCTCGCGTATATCTACGCATGGCCGTCCGTAGAGCAGTCCCTGTCGAAATACAGAGAAGAGATGCCTTACATCGTACTGTTCCTAGTTGGGTTCGTGGGATTGGTTATCTGCGCGTATCTCCTCCCTCAGCCTCCCGATGATAACTTCGGATTGACCGGGGGACTCATAATGGGTATAGCTTTGGGCATTCTGCTTGAGAAGAAGTTCGTAAATTTCAGCGTCGAGCCGCATGACGGACAGAAATGGCGACTAGTTGTGAGAGTTATCGTTGGCTTGGTCCTTATGCTTGGCGCTATGGTCGGTCTCAGATCGTTTCTGCCATCTGAAGACATCTGGCTTAGAACCGTGAGGTATGGATTCGTACTCCTGCTTGGGACATTCATCTGGCCATTCATATTCAAGAAACTGAATCTGTAATCTGTGCTAGGTCAACCTATCCTACAGCTCATCTCGACAGATTCAATACTTGCCCTTCATCATGAGTGATTGGTGTATTCAATGGGAGATCAATTCAGCACACCCTTAACGAGTCCATTCTATCCGAAACCCCCGTTGCATTATATTGATGCGAAACTTTTCGTGGCACTGTTCAATGCAACTGAGGAATCATTGCAGAAACTGCTTCCTGATCCTCTGCGACCTACGGATATGGGACTTACTGCAATGCTCCACGGCTACGAGCCCTGCAAGGAAACTGGCCCATTCATGGAATCAGCGCTGCTCATCCAGTGCATCTATGAGAACCCCGACACGGGAGAGGAAGATGTTGGAGTCTATTTTTGCAATGCTTTCGCCAATACTGATGTTGCCATTGCTGTGGGCAGAGAAGTGTGGGGATATCCCCGCAAGTATGCCAAGATATCCATGAAGTGGAAAGATGATACCTTGGTTGCCACTACCGAACGTGGAGGAGAGGTCCTCATGAGGGCTACATGTACATTCGACGACGAGGGAGATTGGATTGATAGCGGTCCAAACATCAACCTCAAGCTAATCCCATCAGCGGATGCAGACGGAATTGATTTCGCTGCCCTAACAGCCGCACACCTCGTTTACGATGTGAAGAACGGCCGTTCAGGTGACGTTGAGGTTGAGCTGTTCAAGGGAGGTTACGATGACCTTACACTAGTTGAAATGGTAAACCCAATGATTGGCCTCTACTTTGACACAGACATTACAGTCCCTCCTGCCAAAATAATCAAAACATTGGAACGATAGATCATTCTGTCAGTCTAGATTTAGAGATACTTGGTGGCGTCAATCTGCGCCAGCTTTAGGCCTGCACTACGAGTGTAATGAGTTGCTAGGCGCCAGCAGATAAATACAAACACTGGAAGAATAATGTACGTGTACAGAACCCCTAGGAAGACACCAGCAAGTATCATTCCGAATACACCACCATAGCCAATCGCGTAGGGCACCAGTGATGCTCTAATGGAAGACCATCCGCGCAAAGGCGTCTGAACGGAAGCTCCCCTCCGACGAGTAATGCTGCGGTCGGCCTTGAAGTCGCCACCTTTTGCAGCTTCATTGGCAGCAATGCCGCCTGAGGCCATGCACAGGAAGGTGCAAGCGATGATTACAGCTGGAAGGTATACCCACATCAGCGGCGATATGAAGAGAATAATTATTGAAACAATAACGCTTGCTATAATTGCGAAAGGCACAGCACTGTACACTTTTCCCCGAATATACTCCTCGAGATTAGTCGCTGCCAGCTGCAGGTTCATTATGTTCGTGCCTTCATAGACAAGCTCGTAGCCTGCGAAGTAAAGCCCGTATGAGGTCGCGAAAGGTATCAGGGCTGCCAAGATGAAGTAGGAGGTGATACCGCTGAATCCATCTCCGAAAGCAAGACCCGGGAGAATCAGCCAGATTGCAAATCGAATGGGGCCTAGCAGGTAGTTGGTAATCACTCGTGCATCTCTACGTACCGAGGTGATGTTAAACCACATTGATGCAGTCACTATGTTGCTGAGCTTCAGGCCTGGGAAGGATTGAGGATTCCAAGTTTCATGTTCCTTGCGTATCGCTTCCTTTGATGTTCTTGTAGCGTCACTCGCCAACCAACCACTGTAATGAGCCATTTCGCTCACGTAAGAGTTAAGGAGCACCAGACCTACGCCCAACACAAGAAACAAGCTGACTGAGAGAAGGTCCTGCCATCTCCATGGCGCACCAACCAGCAGACCTAATGAAACAGAACTGACTGTATAGCCAGGTGTTAGGATTGATGTGAATCCCAGTGAATTTGCAAGATCAAATAGCGCATCAAAAGGGTTGGGCCCATTATTCCAGCTGTTTGTGTAGAAACTGACGTACCACAATGTTGTCCCTATTATTGCCACCGCACTCATGATTGCAGTGCCAATCTGCTTGATAGCGCGTCTTCCGGCCACAGCTCGGGCAACCCCGAGTCCAACCAACCCCCCGACAGAAACGCCAATCGTGATTAGAATCAAGAGCATTACGATGAATGCTGGCACCGATAGAAGCGCAAATGCAAAGGGCGACACTATGCTCAACCCAAGGAATAGCGGAACACCAATCATCATCCAGATGATTGAGTTGTAGAAGATGATGATAATCGTCTTCTCCAGGAATATCGTCCTCATCTTAATGGGGGTTATGAGGAGGTATTCCATCTTGGAACTGTTTCCCACAGTTGTAGCAGAAATCATTATTGAGCCAATAAATGAGAAGAGCAGGACTGCATTGAAGATGGCAGCCCCCATTCCGAGATTCTCCGAAACATAGGACTCAATCAAATCCCAGAACATCGGTGCAATTGCGAGTACCCCCCACAGGATTGCCCCCCCAACGATAACGGGTATCGCGAATTTGAAAACCCGATTTAAAAGACCCATCTTCTCAGTTCTCTTGCCCTTTGCATTCCTTACCCTAAAAGATCGAGTAAGGTCCTCGCGTAGAAGGAAAAGCAAGTCTGATGAACTCAAACCGATTCACCCAAGTACTGTGCAATTAGCTGCATATCGGGACCTCCTGTCAGAGAGAGAAATATCTCTTCCAAGGAACTCTGACCTTTGGCTTTCGTCCTAAGCTCCTCCATGGTCCCCTCTGCAATCAGTTCCCCCTCGTTGATAATTCCTATTCGGTCGCACATCCGCTCTGCAATCTCAAGAATATGTGTCGACATCAGGATTGTTGCGCCCCGCTCTCGCAAACCATTCAGAATCTCCTTCATTGTGGCAGCCCCACGAGGATCTATTCCCGCTTGCAGCTCATCAAGAATGAGTACTGTTGGTTTGTGTATCAGTGCCGCCACCAGACTAATCTTCCGTGACATTCCCTTCGAATAGGTTTCTATGAGATCATCGCTGGCATCACTGATGTCAAGAAGATTCATGAGCTCCTGAATGTCCTCCTCACGTTCTGGACCTCTCGGTACACGCCAAATGTCGCTGATGTAGTGGATGTACTCCCAGCCAGTCAGCCTTTCAGGAAGTATTGGCTCCTCGGGAACATAGCCCATCACGCGTTTCGCAGCGACTATATCCGCTCGAATGTCATGGCCAGATATTCTAGCACTGCCAGTGGTGGGTTGCAAGAGTCCAAGGAGCATTCGCATGGTCGTAGACTTCCCAGATCCGTTGGGCCCGAGAAGACCGTAAATCTCTCCTGGATTGACCTGAAAGGACAGATTCCTCACGGCAATGAACTCGTTGAAGACCTTTGTAAGCTCCATAGCTTCAATCATTGAAATCAAGCTCCTCTCGTTGATGCTGCTGATTTATGCCTTAGCTTCTGGGCTGTGGCAGAGTTGTATCCCTTGAAAGGCGAGGTTGTCGTAGTCACTGCTAAACAGTAATAAGATTGCCGCTCAAGGGCACAACCAATCTGACCGGTGAACGAGTCATGAAGACTGCTGATGATGGGCCTCGTACTGACCAAGAAATAATCTCAACGGAGTCCCCTGAATACGTAAGAACCAGCCTAGCTGCAGCCATGACAATGGGGAAAGTCCCAGGAAAGTTCTTCCGGGATGCAAAGCTCTACTGCATCAATCTATTACTCACGTATGATGAGGGGTGTCACGCGAAGTGTGCCTATTGTGGCCTCTCTGACTCCAGACAGACTGATACTGATTGGGTAGACCACAGCTTCATCCGTGTTGACTGGCCCGTATTCCCCCTTGATGAGGTCAAGGCTGCAATCTCTGATGGTGCGTGTCCTCATGTTGAACGAGTCTGTGTGTCAATGATTACTCTTGGTCAAGCGCGCGAAGACTGCATTCAAGTCGTTTCGGAGCTTCGGAAGGTCATCCCTAGAATCTCCGTACTTATCGCACCGACAATCCTCAACAAGGACTGGTTGCGGAGAGTGCATGCTGCCGGTGCAGATATGATTGGCATCGCAGTGGATGCAGCAACACCTGCATTATTTGACAAGCTGCGTGGAAAGGGAGTCAAGGGACCCCACAAATGGGGGAAATACTGGAATACGGTTGAGGAAGCAGTTGAGGTATTCGGGCCCTACAATGTGGGAGTTCACCTAATTGTGGGTGTTGGTGAAACAGAGAAGGAAATCATAGAGTCCATTCAGAGAGCACAAGACATGGGCGCACACACTCACCTATTTTCATTCTTCCCTGAGGAAGGATCATTAATGGAGAATTACCCACAGCCTCCACTTGGTGCTTATCGAAGGGTTCAGGTTGCGCGTTACATCATCAACAAGGAATTGGGAACGAGCAAGATGATGAAGTTCAATAATTGCGAGCAGCTAATTGACTTCGGAGTGAGTCCCGATCGCTTGGAGAAAACAGTCAGCGCTGGCGAGGCTTTCATGACATCAGGATGTCGGGGTGAAACAATGGATAACGCCTGTAATCGACCTTTTGGCAACTGCACTCCGTATCAGGCATACATAGGACATTGGAGAAACTTCCCCTTTATTCCGACAGCCGAGGATGTCGAAATAATCCGGAAGCAACTGGTGGACTACTCACTCACCTATGAGGCGGCGGATCCAGACTTTGACGAAGACTGACACGTTGATTGACGATTGCTTCAGCCTCCCGGAGGATGAGCTAAGTCCCCTGTTTGAGAAGGCCTACTCCATCTCAAGGGCTCGATTCTCAGAGATGATTGCGTTCCACATGCCAGGCATGGTTCATTATGAAACCGAATTCTATGTTGCTACAGACCCATACAGATTCCCAAGCATATCGATATCTGGCGCCAAGTGTTCCTTGAACTGCGAACACTGCAGAGGTCAGCTTCTGGAAACAATGATTCCAGCACTCACACCCGAAGCATTATGGAAGACATGCCAAAAGGTCAATGAGAATGGAGGTAAAGGATGCCTTGTGAGCGGGGGTTCGACCCTTCGCGGTGACACGCCGTTGCTCAACTTCATTCCCGTTCTCGGCAGAGTCAAGAGAGAGCTTGGACTGGACATTGTGGTTCATACAGGGATCGTGTATCCAGAAACCGCGATAGCGCTGGGCAAAGCGGGCATTGATGGCGCAATGCTGGACATCATCGGATCGGATGAAACGCTCCGTAGGATTTGCCACTTGGACAAGACAGTTGACATATTCGACACTTCGATGGCCTTGTTGGAAAAAGCGGGGGTTCCAATCATGCCTCATGTGATTGCCGGACTACACTATGGACAACTCAAGGGGGAGGCAGATGCAATCAGGATGATTGCGCGGCACGATCCGGTTTCTGTGATTGTTGTTGCATTCATGCCACTGGACGATACCCCGATGGAAAAAGTCACTCCGTCCAGCCCAATGGATATCGCCAGAGTGATACTTGCGACGCGGCTAGCGATTCCAGATAAACCCGTAATCCTAGGGTGCGCAAGACCTCTAGGAGATCATCGCAGGGAAACTGACAGGCTAGCAATCGATGCTGGCGTGAATGGAATTGCATACCCCACCGAAGAAGGATACTCATACGCGCAAGAGAGAGGTCTGTCGATGACCTTCTCGGTGGAATGCTGTTCGCTGATAGATACATCTTTCAAATGAGTACGGTGAATGTAAGAATGACTGAATGGCGGCTCTTAGACACAGGC
This sequence comes from Candidatus Thorarchaeota archaeon, assembly GCA_030669595.1. Classification (GTDB taxonomy): domain Archaea; phylum Asgardarchaeota; class Thorarchaeia; order Thorarchaeales; family Thorarchaeaceae; genus WTCK01. Next base: position 5,290 of record DAOVDG010000068.1, on the reverse strand, counting down.
GTCCTCACCGGGGCGCAGAATATGGCGCTTGACGATGTGATCCTCGAGTGCCGTTCCGAGAACAAGACTCCAAACACGGTTAGGTTTCTTCAGTTCGACCCCCCGACTGCTCTGGTTGGATATCATCAATCAATCGAGCAGGAAATTCGCGTAGACTATTGTCAACGACACGGAGTCGACATCAATCGGAGGATTACTGGGGGAGGAGCAATTCTGTTTACGCCCACGTGCCTTGGGTGGGAGATTTTTGCTGACAAGTCGGCTCCCGGAATCAGTGAATTGAGAAGAGACTTGGACCGACTTGCCAGGTTCGTCTGTTCGGGGGCGGTTTCATCTCTTCGAAGACTTGGTGTGGAAGCGGAGTTTAGACCGAAGAATGACATTGAAATCAATGGGCGGAAGATATCAGGAACTGGTGGCACTGAAAGGGGTGACTCGTTCATGTATCAAGGTACGCTCTTGGTTGATTTCGACGTCGACTTGATGCTACGTTCCCTAAGAATACCAGTGGAGAAACTCAAGGACAAAGAAGTCGAGAGCGTCAAGGAGAGAGTGACCTGCCTGAAATGGGAACTAGGTTATGTGCCTCCTTTGAATGAGATCAAGGATGCCTTTGTGGCAGGATTCCAAGAGGTCCTAGATACTGAGCTAGGACCGGGTGACCTGTTGCCCGTGGAGGAACAGCTGTATCGCGAGAGATTGCCATACATCGAGTCAGAAGAGTGGGTGCGCCTCGTTAGACGACCAAAGGAAACCGCAGGTCAGGTCAATGCTGTTCGCAAGACTCCGGGCGGTCTCATTAGGGTTTCGCTAGCGCTGGATGTTCCAGGTAACTTCATCGTCAGCTCGTTCATCACCGGTGATTTCCAAGTCTTCCCGCAGAGAGCAATCTTGGACCTTGAGGCGCGCCTGAAGAACGTGAGTGCGGACGAAGACACAATCAGAGAAACCGTAATGAAGTTCTTTGAGGATTCTGGAGCCAGAATTTTCGGAGTGGAACCAGAAGACCTTGTTCAGATTCTGCTAGAAGCGGTGAAGAAAACAGCATTCATCAAGTACGGCGTTTCGCTAGAGGACTCCAACCATCTCATGACCGTGAACTTCATGCCAGATGAGCTGGACAGACAAATCTTCGATTATATACTCCTCCCCTATTGCGCAAAGCTGGTAGACTGTGAGTACCGTAGGATTGAGGGCTGTACTACGTGCGGTGCATGCTCAATTGGTGACATCTACGAAATCGCAGAAGAGTTCGGTGTTCCTACGCGCACCATTCAGACCTTTGAGCATCTGATAGAAACGATAGATGAATTCAAACACAAGGGGTTCAGAGGGTACATTGGGTCGTGCTGTGAGGCATTCTACTGCAAGCATCACGCGGACTTCGTAGATACAGAGGTACCCGCCCTCCTCGTGGACGTTGATGACTCAACTTGCTATGAACTCGGGGAGGAAAGAGAAGCCTACATTGGCGACTTCGAGGGGCAGACCAATCTCAAGAAAGAGCTGCTGGTCCATGTTTTGAGGAAAATGTGGGATAACGGAAACCTGCGCGGCGAGGTGTCCTCCGATTAGAAACTTTGATGTCGTAGTAGCAGGAGGAGGGCCAGCCGGCTCCAGTACTGCCATCTGTTGTGCCGCGCTCGGGATGGATGTCATGCTGCTGGAGCAGGGAGCCCGAGGTCGTCACAAGGCCTGCGGCGGAGTCCTCCCCTTAGTTGCCCCCGAGGTCATAGAGGATATAGTCGGCGCGAGCATTCCAGAAGAGGTCCGGGCAGATCCTCCTGAGCTGGGTCTCCATTACGTGCCGCCGAGCGGAAGGGCGAACGCAGGAAAAGTCCGGAACTATAAAATCTACAACATCAAGCGGGACGAGTTCGACCTATGGCTCTTGGGTCTTGCAGAGGATGCTGGTGTGAATATCAGATATGAAACACGAGTTGAAGAGTTGCGCACCTCCGCAAAAAACGAAATCATAGCCAGAGGCAGCGATGGTAAACTCAGGATAGGTTCACGATTCGTGGTGGGTGCGGATGGCGTAAGGTCCACCGTTCGTGGAATCATCTTCCCAGAGATGGACGCACCCGTGATGATTGTTGGGCAGGAGCATTGGGATGCGACCGGGGATTTCGAGAAGAGCTTCTACGGCTTCTTCAGAGGTGACATTTCGATTTCATATGCGTACCTGATCCCAAAGCGGGACAAGTACATCATTGGATTGGGGGTCGTTCCTCATCAGATACCAAGCATCGCAGAGGCATTGAAGAGACTAAGGCAGTGGCTCTCTGAGGAGTTTTCCTTCGACCCAAATCGGCTTCTCGAAACGGAAGTCTGGGCCATCCCATTTGGCTACTTCACTCCTGGCAAAGACAATGTCCTCTTAGTAGGGGATGCTGCAGGACTCTGCAATCCATTGTCGGGCGAAGGAATCCGGCTAGCAGTCGAGAGTGGAGAAGCTGCTTGCACGGCAATCGCCAATGTGCGATCGGGCAGGGCTGCCGTCAAGAACTATGAGAAAGAAGTGAAAGGAATCGCAGAGATGGTCAAAGAGCTTAATGTCTTCGTTCAAGGCGTTGACGACGCGGGCAGGGAGAAGTTCGTTCAAGAGGAGCTCTCAAGAGGGGTGGGTTTGGCTTGAATGAAACTAAGCGGATTGCATAAAGCAGTGTGCATGTCCGGAATAAGAGCACCGTATCCTGAGCGTTATTCGGAACCTGATTTTTCGCTTGCAGAGGCCAATAAGTCCAATGGTTCCGCTTTTGACAATGAAAGGTGCAAAAGCTTGATAGCCAACTCCTCAATTCGCAGCCACGGTTGAATAGCTAGGATTTTATGTGCGGTAGATTCCCACCAGAAATTACGATGACGCTCGAAACCTGGCGACTGTTAGACCTCGGTCCCATTGACCCGCTAGAAACTCAAACAATCTATGACATGATTGCCCAAGGAATAACTGAGGGCGAATCTGAGAACACCCTCGTTATCTGTTGGCCAGCAAGACCACTCGTTAGCTTGGGTTACTTCCAAGAGATTGACAAAGACATTGACCTCGAATTCTGTCAGAAGAATGGAATCTTTGTCACGAGAAGAGTGATTGGTGGAGGCGGGGTCTACCTTGACGATGGTCAGATGTTCTATCAACTCATAGGTAGAATCGACAGCCCAACAACACCCAAGGGCATAGACGCATACTACCGAAAATTCCTGCAGGCGCCGGTTCAGGCCTATAGGAATCTTGGAATCGATGCTGAATTCAAACCGGTCAACGACATTCAAGCGGGTGGTAAGAAGGTCTCTGGAAACGGAGCGGGTGATGTCGGTGACGCGAGGATCCTGACTGGAAATCTAATCTTCGACTTCAACTTCGATATGATGGTGAAGGTGATGAGAGTGCCTGATGAGAAGTTCAGGGACAAGATTGCCAAGAGCCTGAGAGAAAGAATGAGCACAATCCTGCTCGAAACAGGGGGAATGCCAGACCGCAGCAAAGTCAAAGAGGACCTTGTGCGGCTGTACGAGGAAACCCTCGACATCGAGCTCAAACTGGGACACCTATCAGATTGGGAGAAGAGCCGCATGGCTCAGATGAGGGGTAGGTATCTCTCTGATGAATGGTTGCACTGGCGACGAGGTGGAAGACTCGACACCAGAACGGTGCGAATCTCGGCGACCACACAGATTGGAATAGCCAACTACAAGGCTGAGGGAGGCTTGATTCGAGTAACAGTGGAGGAGGTTGAAAATCGAATCCGCGAAATAGTCATCAGTGGCGACTTCACCATGCTGCCAAGCGACGCCATCTCTGGACTTGAGAAGGCTCTTATTGGGGCGAAGACGACCGAAGAAGAAATCCTTACAAGAATCAAGAAAGCCTACAAGGACCTCAAGATCGAGTCCCCACTCGTAGCTCATGAAGACTTCAACACGGCTATCAGAATGGCGCTTGGTTCGAAGTAGATCGCTTTAACTAGTCCCCCATAAAATGGCGGGTAACAAACATGGGAATACGAAGACCCTTTCGTGTGCTGGCACCCGGGCGCATCTGCCTTTTCGGTGAGCATAGCGATTACCTTGGTCTACCCGTGATTCCTGCGGCGATAGACAAGACAATTGAGATTTACTCTTCGCCACGAGATGACAAGTCGATTAAGGTGAACTATGTCGATTTGGATACGACAGATTCGTTCCAGCTTGATACTGACATCACTTACCGAAACAAACGAGACTACCTTCGTAGTGCATTCAACGTCCTTTCGCGAAGAAATATCCGGCCTTCACTTGGCGCTGACCTTAGAGTGAGTGGCGATATCCCCGTTGCTGCAGGCCTCTCGAGTTCCTCAGCCCTATCCGTTGCATCAGTGATGACTGTTGCGCAGATGGCGGAATCTACACTAGAGGAGGAAGAACGCGTCCAATTGGCGTTTGATGCTGAGGTCACCGAGTTCGGAGAGAGTGGGGGCTTGATGGATCATTTTGCATCAGTCATGGGAGGAATCATTCACGTTGACTGTGGACATAACAACCGACTGACTAGGCTTGATGCGCGTCTTGAAGGCATTGTCATAGGGGACTCCCAAGAGAAAAAACAAGATACAGTCGGAGACCTGAGAAAGATACGACTGACAGTGGAGGAGGGCTATCGACACCTGGCATCACGGATTGATAATTTCGATCACAGAGAAACCCCCCTCTTCGAGGTTCAGGAGCATCTGGATAAGATTCCAAAGCGTTGCAGGGTCATCACAGAAACCACCATTCGGAATAGAGACCTCACAAGCCGAGCTCTAGACATCCTGAAACGCAGGCGCCCAGACCCAGAAATCATTGGTGCAATGTTGAATGAACACCACACCCTGCTGAGAGATGGCTTCGAACGATCAACCCCCAAGATTGAAAGGATAATCCGTGCGGCGACCAAAGCGGGTGCGCTGGGTTGCAAGATAAACGGCAGTGGTGGCGGGGGTACGATTCTGGCCTTCGCGCCGGGTAATGAAGAGAAAGTCGCCGAAGCAATCAAGAAGACAGGGGGTGTGCCTTATTTCACAAGGATAGGCCAAGGAGCATCCGTTGCCCGAAACTTACACAATCCTGGACATCAATGTCCTTGACTGATGTTCGGTTCCTGATTCATTGAGGTCTGCTCTGCAGGTCCTACTGGATCTGCCACAAGTCTTACGTCCTCTCCACAGGCGTTTTCTGTCTCCGTCCAACTGGCGGCGACAAGATTACATGCAGCGTTCAAATCTCGGTCCATCTCCAACCCGCACTTTTCACATACGTAGACTCTGTC
>DAOVDG010000114.1 GCA_030669595.1 Candidatus Thorarchaeota archaeon | reverse complement strand
CCGACGTTCCATCGTAGTCAGAGTCGCCTCCGACCCACAGGAACTTGTGTCCTGCATTGAACCAGTTGCCAACAGCTGTAATCTCATCTGCTGTGAATCCGTTGTCTCCATAGATCGCACCCAGAATGAGTGCATCTGCGTTTTGCAATACTGAATCGTTAAGGCCACCTAATGCCCAGATGACAGTGAATCCGTATGCAGACAAATTGTCTTCCAACCATTCATCCAAGGTTTCTACATAGCTGCTATGTTGGCCATGGGAATAATCTAAGACAACTGTTAGTTGCACGCCAGATAACGCTGCTGCTCGGACAGGAGCTGGACCTGGAAGGAATGGAACACACATTGCCAAAATGATGGCGAGTGTTGCGCCTTTCCTTGCAAGATTTCTAGTTCTCATTTTTTTAGTCTTCCTCCAGTGTTGTTCTCCAAGCGTAAGAGGATACACGGCGCAGGACACCGCCCTGATAAAACCTTTTCGAGTCAGCGAATTCGCAATCGCGTCGTGTTCCTAGGCTCAAAAGTCGAATAATACTTCGATAGTTTCACCGCAAAAGGCTTGACGTTCAACCGCTTCTTACTCTGCAAGAACGACCGTTTCAGCTTAACTACCTACAAAAATGTATGGTTGCAGTCTGCAACAAACCTTAATTATCCCTGATGGTACTGACCCTGCTTGTGGAACCCACCTAGAGCGCGAGTGCATGGTGGGTTTAGAAGTGAATAGAGGAGCGAGAAATGAGCGAGTTTGAAACCGCACGTAACATGAAGACAATTGTCTGTGCAGTTGTAGTCATAGCAATCGTTGGTATCGGTGCTATTGCGTATGTCATGCTGGGCGGGTTTATCCCCACGACAACCACCGATACGACAACCACCGATACAACAACTACTACGACGCCGGTGGCAGGTGCCTTGACAGTACTGACACGGCACGACGTTATGATTCATAATGTGTTTGAGCCCGCATTCTTGGCGTCTGATTTCGCCCAGACGAATGATATTACTGACATCCTGTGGAAGACGCCAACAGCAGATTACTGGGATGATCTACTGGACTTGGGACAAGCTGATGTCTGCTGGGGTGGTGGACCCACACTCTTTGACCAGCTAATGAGGGATGACTATCTGGAGCCGCTCGACAGCCCCCTTATGGTCGAAGTCGCCGGCCGTATAAACTCCACAATAGCTGGATCTGTAATGAAGCGCAATGACACTGCGGGTAACCTTGTCTGGATTGCAGCAGCTATATCTTCATTTGGCTTTACTGTCAATCATGAGTTCTTGGATGATTTTGGCCTTCCGATGCCAATGTCGTGGACCGATTTGGCAGACCCTATCTATGGCAGCTTATTGAAGGCCACCCCAACAATTGCGATGGGCACTGCGCCGGGCACGACCTCGAACACGCGTATCTATGAGATTATCACTCAGGGTATGGGTTGGGACACAGGCTGGGTGACCATGGCAAGAATGGCGGGAAGTGCGAACATCTACGATGGCTCAGTTCCAACCCAAAACGCAGCCGAAACGGGTCAAGTTGGCATCAGCATGTCAATCGACTTCTATGGCTACGGAACATCGTACCGGAATCCCGACTGTGAGTACATACTGCCTGTGGGTGAGTCGATAGTTAACGGTGACCCAATTGCGATTCCTTCGACCAGTTCCCACAAGGACTTGGCAGAAGGGTTCGTCGATTTCATACTTTCCCCCTATGGCCAGTCTCTCTGGCTACATTCGAGCATACGGCGAATGCCAGTCTTGAGGGCGGCCTTCGACGAGCCGCTGGGCTTGGCGGCCCCGGACCTGTACGCCAACTACAACCAGACCATTGATAACGTGGGCATAGTCTTCGATGACGCAATCTCATTGGCGACAAATACTGCCTTCATCCACTACTGGGAGGCTGTATTCACTGATGCTCACGCAGAGCTGGTAGACTGTTGGTATACAATCCTTCACGCATACGACCAGGGATGGATCACGGAGTCGGAGCTGGACACATTCGCGACCGCAATGGGCACTCCAGTGAGCGCGGAGGATCCGAACACGCACGTGATGGAGCTCTTCACGCTCGCGTATGCCACAGAAATCAATGACGACATGAATGATAGTGCGACTTTCCTGAACACAATCAAGGCTTCTTGGACAGCGGCCGCAAAGGCGCAGTACGTAGCAGTTCAGGCATCAGTCCCAACATCATGAAGGGAGGCTGAGCCTTCTGTCAACAGAGAGAGAGCAAAAGCAATCGATGGAGGAACAGGTGGGCGTAGAGCCAGAGCTAATATCCGACACCGTTCAGGACAACCTGACTCGCGCTCTCCTGAGCCTTCCAGCAACCCTTGGGCTGTGGGCTGTAGGAAAAATCACTGGTTTCGTCGAATGGATTAAAGGCAGGGTCCTTGGATTTGCAGATTTCTTCGCTGATCCAGGAACCAAGATACGCACAGGATGGTCAAAGTTCCGCCAAGAGATGGACGCTCTCTCAACGGCTCAGTTGGTTGCGGTTCTATTTACATTCACGCTGTTCCTCATCCTCCCGCTGCTTAGTGTTGTTCTCTTTTCACTTGAGAACTTCCCGTATCATTTCGTAAGCCTGTTTCAGGACTCCAACTTCTGGCCTTGGCAGTACAACAATCAAGGGGAATTGATTTCCTATGTGAGGCTGGAATTGATTCTCACAGGTGGAGACTTGGTGGTATTGCAGGGGTGGGACTTTGGTGCTGTCATCAACTCAATCTATATGGCAATCATCGTTACGGTCTTCTCTGTATTGATAGGGGTGTTTTTTGCGTTCATAGTGGCAAGGTACGATTTCCCTGGGAAGCGCATTATCCGGACGGTGCTAATCTTCCCGATACTGGCTACGCCATTCGTGGGTGCCATTGGTATCAAGTACTTCTTGGGTCGGGCGGGATTCATCAATAACCTGCTGTACACGACGCTTCATGTGATACCATTCAGAATAGAGCTTCAGGGTATCGCAGCTATCATCTTCATACAGTCACTCTCATTCTTCTCGCTTGTATACCTGAATGCTTATTCTTCATTCATGGGCATAGATCCCTCCCTTGAGGAGCAAGCGGAGAATCTTGGCGCCACAGGCTCCAAGCTCTTTCGCTCAGTGACCTTGCCTCTTGCGATGCCGGGTATTCAAGCTGGGGCCATCCTGACCTTCATCCTGAGTATTGAAGACCTAGGTACGCCAATAGTCTACTTCGAGCATCAACAGGCTCAGAAGACACTCGCCTACCAAGTCTTTGCCAGCATTGCCACCCAGTCGGGTAAGATCGATCCAGCTGGTCCGGCAATCGGGATTATTCTACTAATCTTCGCTCTGACTGGTTTCCTAGCCATACGTAAGTATGCATCGCTGAGGTCGTACGAGGGTGGCACCAAGGGCGGCCAGTGGAATCCGAGACTAAGGCCTTTGAGCAATCGGGCTGTGATACTACTGTACCTCATGCTAATACCGTTGCTCTTCTTTGCCCTTATTCCTCAGATCAGCGTCATAATCCTATCATTCACAGAATCATGGTCTACGAATGCCATACTCCCTGATGTCTTGACTTTAGATAACTACAATATACTATGGGCATATCCGGATGTCACTCAATCCATTCAGTACACTCTGATCTACGGGCTTATAGCAACCTTCATCATCGTATTGCTTGGCACGAGTGCAGCCTACATAATCGCGCGAAGGGACATCCCTGGAAAGACGCTGCTTGACCTGTTGGTCACATCGCCAATCGCTCTTCCGGGCATCGTCATAGCGACAGGATACTTCGTATTGTTCTATAACACGCCTATCTTCCCACCGGAAGGACCTTGGTTCTTGATTACAATGTCCTATGCTGTACGGAAGTTTCCGTTCACAGTGAGGGCAGCCTATGCCGGGCTGCAGTCTACACCAGTAGTCTTGGAAGAGGCTTCTATGAATCTGGGCGCCAGCAAGAACCAGACATTCACGAAGATCACCATGCCTTTGATTGGCGTGAGTGTCCTTGCTGGGTCTCTGCTCTCGTTCGTCTACTCGGTGAGTGAGGTGAGTACGAGTCTGATATTAGGAAGTGTGGGCCGGCAACAAGCTCCCATGACATTTTGGTGCAACGAAATACTCAATGCAACAGGAGAATATGGTGGACCGTATAACGCCGCCACATTGGGTGTACTGATGATGGCTATGCAAATGACCGTCATCACAATAACGAACAAGATACTGGGTGCTAGGTCATCGGCGATGACAGGCATATGAGGTGATAAGATGGTCGAGATAAGATTAGAGAATTTGCGCAAAACCTTTGGCGACATTGTGGCCACGGACATGGTGAATATGACCCTGAAGGAGGGTGAGCTCTCAACACTGCTTGGGCCGTCAGGCTGCGGAAAGACCACGCTCTTGCGTTTGATCGCTGGGTTCTATATTCCTGATTCTGGCAGAGTCTTCTTTGATGATAGGGATGTCACGCTTGAGCCTCCGCATAAGAGGAACACAGGAATGTGCTTCCAGAACTACGCCCTCTGGCCTCATTTGACTATGTTCGACAACGTGGCTTACGGATTGAAGATTAAGCGGGTTCAGGGGAGGAAATATACAAAGCCTGCGATAGCCAAACGTGTGAACTTAGCCCTTGAACTAGTGCGACTTGGAGGTCTTGGTGGAAGACACATTCACCAACTCTCTGGTGGGCAGCAGCAGAGGGTAGCACTGGCAAGAGCTCTTGTCATCGAGCCCGATGTTCTCCTGCTAGATGAACCACTGTCCAACCTCGACGCGAAGCTACGGGTTGAGATGCGTGAGGAGATAATTCGAATCCAGAAGGAGATGTCAATCACAACAGTCTACGTCACGCACGACCAGGTTGAGGCATTGAGCATCTCAGACCGAGTGGCCGTGATGGATGTTGGATACGTACAGCAGTTCGACACGCCTCGCAAGATCTACGCTGACCCCCAGACGATATTCGTTGCTGACTTCATTGGTCGATGCACATTCGTGCAGGGCAAGATCGAAACGGTTGGTGAATTCATTGAAGTTCGACTTCCTGACGGTCAGTTTCTCTCTGGCTTAAGCACCATCGACAATTATCCGTTCGAAGTCGGTGAGGACGTGAAGTGTGCCATCCGCCCCGAGAACTTGATGCTTAAGAGCGCAGGCTCCCAGGACAACGAGCTGGCTGGGACTGTCACAAAGACCACCTACGTGGGCACTGCGCTTGAAGTGTTCTTTGACGTCGGGGGTACCGAAGCTCAGGCACGTCTGGATGCGGACATTGGTCTAAACCCTGGTGATGATCTCAAACTGTACGCCTCACGTTCGGAGGTGATGGTCCTGCCGCTAGGTGGGGTTGAATCTCTAAGGAAGGTTCCAGGGCATCCGATGGCAAGCGCCGAGATGCCAACTAGGGCTTCTTCGAGTGCCTGATGGTAACGGCAACACCCCTGTTGAAAGCCATCATCTCACTCCCACTGAGGACGGCTCTCCCCACACCGAGTAGCTCATCTTCCGTATCAACTACAAGCACTTCTTCCCCTGCTCGGAGCTCTGAGTTAGCATGTGCGACAAACTTGGCTAAAGCCGATTTACCCTTTGCTACGAACTCCGCGGCGTCTTCGTCCATCTTAACAATGTAGTCTTCATGGACTCCAGCACTTAGAATCTCAAGACCGCCTTTGTAAGTAGGAGTCAGTAGTCCTGTGGATGGTACAACTGTGAACAATATCTCACCATTTCGTGAAACATGGCGTATCTTCCCAGTGGCTCTTGAGAACGTGAAATCCATTGATTCTAGGTTCATACGCGAGACCTCAGTTATCCCCCATTGAACAGAGAGAAGAGCTGTCATTTTTCTAACAGTCCAGTCTTTAATCTCGCTTCTTGGCTCTGATAGTTTTTCTTTGACATCAGATGCACTGGCTACACGGTCTATTGAAGACAATGCATTGATTCCTTCCAACAATTTGTCGGTCGGGGCATCTCGACTGAACCACACGCCGCATTTGAATGATATGCTGTCAATGAATTGTTGCAGCCTCTTCTGTGCACTCTGCATTGTGAATTCATCTATTCTGTCTGGAAAGAGGCATTGCTGGGCTGGATGAACATGCTCTAGTTCCCAAGGGATAGCTCCCATCGGCGTTACGAACAGCAGTATCAGCTCTTCTGGTCTTCGCTTCCTAGCCTCGTCTATGATTGTCGGGTCTGTGTCTGAGAATGGACGGCTTCCACGGCTTGGTATCATAACCAGTGTTTCTGTTTTTCTATACGGATAGCGGTCCATGAGCTTCTTGTGGAACCTGATTAAGGCAGGATGTCT
>DAOVDG010000085.1 GCA_030669595.1 Candidatus Thorarchaeota archaeon | reverse complement strand
ATCGTGGAAACTCGAACTGTCTTGGTCACAGTGGAACCACAGACAGGACACATCCTAGGGAATCTTATGCGCATTGTATTCACTCGGACGATAGGCTCTTTGAAGAATTCCTTGCGCGAGATCACCATCGAGTATCTCCGGTCTAAGCTGGTCCAATTTAAGCAGAATCGGATAAAATAACTATTGAACCATGCAGATGAGCGGCTACCATTCATGGCCACTAGGTGACCAGAGAATTGGTCAGATAGTTTCAGAATCAACATTACAGGTGACCACACCATACGTGCCTGTGAAATGCAATGGCTCTAGCAACTAACTCCAGGAACAACGCAATGAAAAAGAAAAGAATGGTGAAAGCACAGTCCACTGCAGCGATTGGCTATGCTTTCCTGACTGGTGTGAGGTGATTCTAAAATGGCTCTTACTAAAGGACCCCGAATCCTGAGAACTAAGGCACCAAAACGACGAATTTCCACAAAGGCAATTGCTGAGGCTTACTTCAGGAACTAGTAGATATCAGTGACTTCGCACAAGGACCCGATGTCCACTCATTGTGCCTCAGGTGAATCTTGAGGGCGTTCCTTCTTCGGCTCGGGGTGCAAGAACCCCTCATCGACCAGATGACACAAGAAGTCTTCGAAACCCGGGCAGCGACTCCATCGTCCCCTGTAGTCGCACCCCTCGCATGTCTTTCCAATCTCCACCATTCTCCGCGCATTCATTAACGTGATGATTGGAAAATACAGAAACAGGATCAGGCAGATCTTTGCGCCCAGTTCCGAGGAGAGAGATCCTTCATAGAGCAAGATGGCCCATACTATGGTAGCAAAGGCGGCACCTAGCAGGACTTTAGCAACTGCCTTCACCTTCTTGTTTTTGGTGAGATGGAGGATACTGCACAGCAGGGATAAAACGACCCCTCCCACTCCTCCGTAGAAAAGCCAAAACCTACTCAGAAGAACCGGATTGAAGAACCAGACCAATAGCACAGCGAACATGGTCACAGCAAATGAGATAGAGCTGAAAAAGCAGCCAATACACCAGCTACGGCCTCGCCAATGAAACACATGTCCTGCGTACTCTGTACAAAAGGGGTGATGGGCAGAGAGAAACGGGCTTGCGGCCCGCAGGAAACGCAAGGGATGTCGGACTATCTCTCGTGTGTCAAGCACGAGCTTTCCTCTTGTCGGGTCATACAGGACTTCCCGGCAGGGTATCTTGTCCGACACTCCCTGAACGTTCTCCTTCACTGCCCACACGTTTCTCGTTGGTTACCTCTCATGTCAGCTTGTAGTAGATTATGGATATGGAATTGTTGGTATGACGAATAGGAATGGGAATATGAAGCTGATTAGAAAGCCGACGATGGCGACGACAATGATCAACAGGATCCATGTGGCAATCGCTCCGCCCCAAGTAAGCTCGTGACGCGATTTCAGTACGTACCACTGCGCAAGGCAGCCAAGGGGAGGGATGATATAAAGGAGCATAGATAGTCCTAGGAAGAGAGCAGTGACAAATGTAGTCCCTAACTCCCGGTTCTCACCCTTTGTCCAACCAAGCACAACTCCCAGCAATAAGGCATTGACTATTATACCTATGATAACGAATATAGCCAGTATTGTTAGGAAGGGCATAAGAAACTCAAGTTGCATATTTTTCAAACTCCTCTCTCTATAAGAGCATAACTTTGCTGTGGAGTGCCACTATAAAAGCCTAACGACAAACAGCGTAACAGCATACGGTGTTTTCTGAAAAAGTGAGATGCACTGAAACGTGCGCCCCTCATGGCTTCAAGGTCCAGTATGCAGTGAATAATGGAGCACGGGCGATTCGGTGACAAGTTCATGTATGGTCAGTCAAGGTCTGTCAAACACAAGCTTTTCTCTTGTCGGGTCATACAGGACTTCCCCGCAGGGTTTTTTGTCCGACACTCTCTGAACGTTCTCCTTCACTGCCTACACGTTTCTCGTTAGTTACCACTCATGATAACCTGTTTCAAATCATGGCTATGGAAACAGCATAAAAACGAACAAATTGCCAAAGAACGCGAGGACAATTGCAATGGCTATGATTGCCGAAGGGATGATTAGTACAATCCACGTGGCAATCGCGCCACCCCACTCAAGCTCATGACGGGCCTTGATAATATACCACTGAGCGATACAGCCAATCACTGGAAATATACCAACGATAGCCATTAGAAGGGCGGTAACGATGGTTTCCCTAGACGATCTGTTCTCACCTTTCGTCCAGCCCAGCACAACCCCCAACAGAAGGACGCTGATAATAAGGCTGACCACGAACATGACGATAGTGGTCGTACCTAGGGATGTTAGTGAAAGGTCGAATTGAATTATCTCCGAACTCCTTACTCAATAAGAGTTATCTTGAATCGAAGATGTCACTATAAAAGTCTAATGTCAAGCAACGTTCAAAGATACAACACTTCCTGAGAGAATGGAATGTACTAGGACATAAATCGGTCATGTCATCCCGGACAAGTGTGGAACGATCGCACGAACGCAGCCGATTTAAAGCTGAATCAACTGAGAGGAATTTTGGCACTTAGCTGGACAGATTTATTTACGGTCAACTGGGTGACCAGACCATGTACTGTGGAGAGCATGTTCGCCTTCGAGCGTTAGAAATGAGTGACCTGGACAATATCATGAAGCACTGGAATACATATGAGATGCGAAGATTCCTTGGTTCAACTCTTCCGATGTCTGAGCGTGCTGAGAAGGAATGGTTGGAAAAAGCTACAACGCAAGATGCACGTAAGGATGGAAGTATTGTACTTGCAATAGAAGACAAGAAAACCCAGGAGTTCGTGGGCACGGCAAGCCTATTCGACATCTCAAACCACAGTAGGCGTGCTGAATTTGGCATTGCAATCCACAATCCTGAGAAGATGAGCAAGGGATATGGCACTGATGCAACGCGACTCATGCTGTGGTTAGGCTTTCATCAACTAGGTCTGAACAGTATCTACCTGTATACACTCTCATTCAATGAGCGAGCTAAACGTGCCTATGAGAAGGCTGGCTTCAAGAAGGCCGGCGTCTTCAGAAAGTCCATGTACGCGGAAGGAGATTTCCACGACATGATCATCATGGACATCCTGAGTGACGAGTTCTTTGAGATGTATCCTCCAGGGACTCTAATCGCAAAAGAGTAGTGCCCGGAAGAGCATTCCATTACGGGGACCCTGATAGTCCGACTGTGGATTATCATGCCAGGTCACGCGTTCATAGATTGACTAGTCAACATTGTTCTCCAACATTGATGTCATCCCCGTAGCAGACCACGTTTTCTGGCAAGGGGCTCTACCGCAAGCTTCTTGATTCGGTTCGTCTTGTGACAAAATCTACATCTTGCAAAGATTGTGGGACGAACATAATCGAAGCATGGAGTTGGTTCAATGGTCGACTACGATGTCATAATAGTTGGAGGCGGTCCGGCAGGATCAACTGCAGCAAGGAGAGCATCGCAGGCTGGTCTCAGTGTTGTTCTGTTCGACAAGGCTAGGTTTCCTAGATACAAGCCGTGTGCCGGGGGAATACGGTCCGATGTAAACAATCTCCTTGACTTTGACATCAAGAATATCGTTCAGAGGAGGATAAGCGGCACCACGCTGTTTGCACCGTCTGGTTTCCGAGTAGATTGTATTCCTGAAGACCGATCAGTGCCAGGCAGCATCATCAAACGCGAGGATTTTGACCACCTTCTGCTGAAGAAAGCTGCAGAGGCGGGTGCAGAAATTCGGGAAGATACTCGGATTGCAAAGGCGAGAGAAGAAGAGAGTCATGCCGCGGTGACCACGAATGAGGGTGAAGAAGTCACAGGGAAGTATCTCGTGGGTGCAGACGGCATCAATGGTATAGTGGCGAAAAGTCTAGGTTTCTACGATGGATGGCAAGGCGACTCAGCAATGGTAGCAATTGAGGTCGAAGCTGAGGTGGGCAGCAATACTGTGAGGGAGATTTGCGGTGAGCCTAGCGGATACGACGCGGACCTTCTATTGTTGTACTTTGGCGGCTTGTCGCACGGTTATGCATGGTGTTTCCCAAAACAAACTGTATTGAGTCTGGGCGCATGCTGCAGACAAGACAAGGGTGGAGAGTTGAGACCAGCATATGAGAAATGGTACTCTGCATTCAAGGACGAGTATGGCATTGAGCCTCAAATCCTATCTGATACGACAGCGCGGTTTCCCATCAAACGAGCCAAGAATATTGTCAAGGGTAGGACCATCCTTGTAGGGGACGCGGCCGGTCTAGTTGATGCATTCACTGGAGAAGGAATTCCTGAGGCCATAGAATCTGGTATACTCGCATCATCTGCTCTGAGCAAAGCCGTGAAGGAAGCCAACCCCCGCTCCCTCAGGGAATATGAGAAAGACTGCAAAAGAGAGATTATCAGTGAGTTGAAGGCCATGGAGTTCATGGCTAACATGTTCTACAAGAGCAGGAAGAACATGGAAGCGTTGTGTCGCTTCTTTAGAGATGACTCACACGCAAACTTCTTGATAGCGGCTGGAATCGGGGGCTTGGTGACAAAGAAGGCACTCAGGAGAGAGATGATGCTCCGAATGGCGAGGAAACGGCCTAGAGAAGCTATCTCGCTTCTCATCTGAGAAACTAGTCTGCAGGAAATCATGATTCGACTCGCGAGCTCTCATAGTCGGGCAACGGAACAATCAAAAGCCGAAGTAGAGGGAACTCAACAACGCTTGGACCTGAGCGCTATCAGAGTTAATTGGAGAGATGGAACCGATGTCCCCCTCATCTGATCTTCAAAACCGTGCCATCAATGCGATTCGTTTCCTTGCTGCTGACGCTATTCAAGCCGCAAACTCAGGACACCCCGGAATGCCAATGGGTGCGGCTGCCATGGCGTATACATTATGGACACGTCACCTTCAGCATAACCCTAGGAATCCTAAATGGTCTAATCGCGATCGCTTCGTCCTTTCTGGGGGTCATGGTTCTGCACTTCTTTACTCGCTCCTGCACCTTACTGGATACGACCTGTCGATGGAGGACTTGAAGAACTTTCGTCAGTGGGGTAGCATTACCCCAGGACATCCTGAGTACGGTCTAACTCCAGGCGTTGAGGTCACGACTGGACCCCTTGGCCAGGGCTTCGGCAATGCAGTTGGGATGGCGATGGCGGAAGCTCATTTGGCAGCTGTCTTCAATCGACCGAAACATGGGATAGTAGACCACTACACCTACGCAATTGTGACAGACGGGGACATGATGGAAGGCATCGCCTCTGAAGCTGCATCCCTAGCAGGGCATCTGCGGCTTGGTAAGATTGTATTCCTGTACGATGACAACAGGATTTCCATTGACGGTAGCACTGATGTCGCGTTTACTGAGAACGTGGGTGCTCGGTTCGAGGCATATGGGTGGCATATACAGCACGTTGATGATGGCAATGATGTGGACACAATCGATAAGGCGATTGAGGAAGCAAAGAAAGACTCCCGTCCATCGTTGATTCTCTGTCGTACGCACATAGGCTATGGCGCACCTAACAAGCAGGACACAGCGGCCTCCCATGGCTCCCCTCTAGGGGATGAGGAACTTGATGGTGCCAAAAAAAACCTCGGTTGGCCAACTGAACCACGTTTCCATATTCCTGATGATGTGCTCGAACATTTTCGCAAGGCTGTGAAGCGAGGTGCAGAGATAGAAACGGAATGGAAGTCACGATTGAATGATTACCGCAAGGCTCATCCCGCTCTAGCATTTGAGCTGGAGCGACGCATGGCTGGGAAACTGCCTGATGGATGGGATACCGGCTTAGTTTCATTCCCTGCTGATCCGAAAGGCCTCGCGACGAGAGCAAGCTCTGGGAAGGTAATCAATGCACTTGCCCCACACCTACCAGAACTGATTGGCGGTTCTGCAGACCTCACTGGATCAAACAAGACTTGGATTGACAGCTCCGATTCGTTCCAGGCTGATAGCCCTGAGAATCGAAACATCTTCTTCGGAGTGCGAGAGCATGCAATGGGAGCAGCAGTGAACGGGATAGTAGCACATGGGGGCCTGAGACCATACTCCGGTACGTTCTTGGTCTTTGCAGACTACATGCGCCCCGCAATTCGGATTTCAGCCCTGTCCAAACATCCAAGCATCTGGTTATTCACTCACGATAGTATAGGCCTAGGTGAGGACGGTCCGACTCATCAGCCGATTGAACAACTCGCATCATTGCGCGCCATACCGGGCCTCTGGGTAATTCGACCCGCGGACGCAAATGAGGTCGTTGAAGCATGGAAAATCGCCATCCTGCACAGGGATGGTCCCACATTGCTATCATTGACCCGACAGAATGTGCCTACTCTGGATCGTAATATATTCAACCCGGCTGACGGCCTCGCGAGAGGAGCGTACGTCCTGCGTGACTTTGGAAAGGGAGATCCTCAGGTAATATTGATGGCGTCGGGCTCAGAGGTAGAGCTGATTGTAGCGGCAGGGGAACAGCTGGCTTCTGAGGGCGTAGCCGTGCGTCTTGTGTCATTTCCGTGTTGGAAGTTATTCGAAAATCAAGACGAGGATTATAGGGAATCAGTGCTTCCGGCTCGAGTAGGTGCCAAGCTGGCGGTGGAGGCAGGCGTTTCCCAGGGCTGGGAGCGATGGGTAGGTGACCAAGGTGGAATCATCTCTATCGATCGGTTCGGTGCCTCTGCTCCGGCCAATGTGCTGTTTGAGAAATATGGGTTCAGTGTGGAGAACGTTGTGAAACAAGCCCATCATCTGATTGGTAGTTAAGCAGTCATTGTTGCAGAGTGGCCTCATGCAAGTCAGAAGTAGACCAAATCATTTCTTGGCCTCATGGAGATTGCTAAAATGCTTCTCAATCGGGATGTAGTCCATCTCAAGGCTAAAGCGTGAGGGCCCAAATAGTGCAACACCCTCCTTCGTGCGCCAACGGGAGTCAGCAGGTATTCCCACGACTGTGACTCCTCGTCCATACACGAGCTCATTCTCCCAAGGAGTAAGCCCTTCGCCTGTTTCAGCATCAACCACACAGATTAAGTCAGGTGAGGTGGCAATCGGGATTCCGTCCAGCCAAGCAGCTAGGTACTCATTCTTGTACCAGATTCGGAGAGTAGGGCGTGTCTTGTCCGCGATTTCGACAATCTCGAGATTGCCAGTCACAAAGCCTCCTGCATCGGTCCGCTCCACTCTGGAAATCACTCCGGTGAACAACTTTAGTCCCTCAGTAACGTGGATGAGGGCGTCGACAGCACCCTCCCCGGATACCTGTGCCTCATGGATTGTTTCCCCCAGCCTGATGCATCGACTCACTGACCCATCCAGAACTGCCAGCCTATATGCAGCACCAAGTGCAGGGCACCTAGCCACTCCAACAATTCCTCCTGAAGATACCGCGATATGACGCGTGATAGCTTCGGCTCGTTCATCATCCACTGCACTCTCTAACATCATCGCATCTCCGAAAGGCGACACAATGGCCATTGGAGTTATCGGCAATCCTGCCAAGTTCGTCATTGAGATAGCAATCTCCGGCTTGGCTCGTCCACAGCAGTCACCATCAACTGTGACTATCCCCAGGCGAGAGGCCACATACATAGGAGCTACTCCGTTACCCGGGCCTATCTCCGAGGCTATCACCCCGAATGGCTCTTGGTCCAAGGCACGAACCAATCTGTGGGCGGCCACGACCAATGGATCCTCTTTCATGATGGGTAGCCCTGCCACCGAAGCTCGCGCATCTTCAGAAACCCCGCCCCCAACGCTTCCCACAATGAAAAGCAGTTCATCATCAGGGACATCTTGAAGCCCCACCAGTGTAAAGCTACCGTCTGCATCATAGACCTCTGCGATTCGTTGTCGTGCGCTAGCAACGCTTCCGCCACCACCACACGCCAAAACCTTCGCACCAGTCAAATAATCCTCAAGATTGTGCCGGGTTAACTCCATCAACGATGTCACCTTCAAGCAGAGTCTATCTGGTGTAATTGGGACTCGTACAACACAGCTGCAAGTCATCAATGTTTGGTTACTACGGCGGACCTGAGAGCAGGGCTAAGTGAGCGATGCAATGCATAAAGAGCTGTACGTGTAGTGTAAGTCCAGGACAAGAACCAAGTCCAAGGATGACTCTACCGTCACCGTCAGTTGGCCGGGACGTAAAATGCCCGTGGAGAGGACGTAAGACTTTCAGTTAATTCTTCAGAATTAACAAAAAGCAACCTCGATGAAGCAGGAACCGAACATCAGTTCAGGACCTTGATGTCCAGGATTGTCGAGGTTTCGGGCAACGGCAAATACAAGGCTTATAACTAAAAAGAAGGCAGTAATTGGAAATTCACACTTGTTAGCTATTTTGCAAGGAAATTCCCAAAGAACCTATATGGGCACAACACTAGACAAAAATGATGGTAATTGTATTCCTGGGTGCCCTTATATTCCAAATCTTTCGATTCTATAAGGGCACTTCACTTGACAAAATTAGATGACTTCATATATTACTGTGCCCATACAATTAATATGGTCTATTTGGAGAAGATTGAAAGGAAAGATAAGACGTATTACTATGCTACGAAGAATTTTAGAGTTAGCAGTAAAAAATGGAAGAAGATAAGGCGATATTTTGGCTGCAAACCTCCATCTAAAGAACAGATAAAAAAAGCAGTCGAAGAGATTGAAGCAGAAGCGTTGAAAAAAGGTCTCATGAAACCTGTTTCTAAGCATAACTATCTGAGCGATGATGAAGCAGAGAAGTTACAGGATTTGAAAGAAGTCTTTAACAAATGGTACGGAAAACTAAGTGCCTTTGAGAGAGAAAAATATGAAGACGATTTTGTCGTGAGGTTCACCTATAACTCAAATGCAATTGAAGGCAATCGTTTAAGCCTTCGTGAAACAAGCATGATTTTAACTGAGAACATAATTCCTGCTGGTACCACTCCCAATGATTACAATGAAGTGATCAACTCAAAAGGCTGCTATGAATTCATGAAAGGGTATAACGGGGAGCTTAATCAAACGTTTTTGCTGAAAATTCATGAACTGCTTACCAAGAACACTGACTGCAAGATTATAGGTAGTTACAGAAACCACGAAATTAGAATTTCTGGTTCTGAGTGGATTCCGCCGTCCCATGAAGTAGTTAAAGAGAACATGAGGAGAGCTTTTCAGTGGTGTTATTCTGCCAAGAAGAAACTGCATCCTGTTGAATTGGGTGCAATTTTGCATAATAAATTGGTGCGAATTCACCCATTTTCTGATGGGAATGGAAGAACATCAAGAGTTGTGATGAACTGGATTTTAATGAAAAACAAGTTTCCAATGTTTTACATAGAGCTGAGGGATAAGATCAAGTATTACGAAGCGGTTGAAGAAGGCGATAAAGGTAATGATGATGCAATAGTGCATTACATTACCAAAGTGCTGATGGAACAGCACACGATTAAGTCAAAAAGATAAACAGCATGAGTATACAGC
>DAOVDG010000003.1 GCA_030669595.1 Candidatus Thorarchaeota archaeon | reverse complement strand
AGACACGCTGCTAAAAACGTGAGTGGGTTCCAAAAATTTACCTGCACGTTATCACCTAAACCATGTTACCGGTTTTATCTATTTTAACTTTTGACCTGTTTAGTCAGTTGAGTTAATTCCTACTCCTGTCAAGGGTTTGCTAATAATTGAGTCAATCTAGGAATATTGAAAGGGCTGACTGCTTCCTACTCACGCACCCCTAATGTACGGGAGGTCCTAGCCTGCCAAAGAAACCCATTGAGGTTACATTTCCGGTAACCGAGATAAACAGAATCGCTGAAAAGGAATCCACTGGCTTCGGTAGACGACACTACAGACCCGTCTATACAATGCATAAGTGGTGGGCAAGGCGACTTGGGTCAGTCTTTCGTGCCATTATACTCTACACTCTCGCAGATGAACAGATAGAAGGTTGGAATCTAGATCCTCACTCGCTCTGGGAATATTACTCTCAGGATGTCAAGATCCCTGGCAAGGTGATTCTTGATCCTATGATGGGTGGTGGAACCACCGTCGTGGAAGCTCTAAGATTTGGTTGCAGCGTTGTTGCTGGAGATCTCAACCCAGTCGCATGGTTCGTGGTAAAGAAACAGATTGAGGACATTAACCCTAAGAAACTCGGACAAGCTCTTGCTCTGCTTGAGAGAGAACTCGGCGGCGAACTGCGCAGGTACTACAAGACCACATGCCCAGAATGCGGAAGCGCCGCTCAGGCGATATATTACTTCTACTGCAAAGAGCTGAAGTGTACTGAGTGCGGTGACACTATCCCTTTGATGCGGAACCACTTCTTGGCACGGTCTCCAGTTAAGGCCGGAGATGTGGTTGTATGCCCACAATGTTGGGATGTTTTTGTGGCGAAAAGTGCGGAAATCAAGACAAAATGCACGAAATGTGAAGCAGAATTCGTTCCGAAAGCAACCTCATCTGTAAAAAGACAGGAATATGAATGCCCCAATAATGGTTGTAAAGGCGGCAAGATAGTAGCAGCAACTGGGAGAAATGGTCCGCTCCATGAACGGATGTATGCTGTTGAATTCTATTGTCCGCAATGCGAGTGGACCAATAATCCAAGGTTAATGAATGGTCGAGGATACAAGACTGCTGACTCAGCGGACCTTCAGCTTCTTGCATCAGCTAAGCAGGAATTCGACAAGCTGAAGGACCAGCTGCCAATCCCAGATACTCCGATTCCTCTTGGAGTTGAAACAAAGAGAGCATTAAACCATGGATATGTCCGATTCAAGGATTTGTTCAATGAGAGACAGCTGTTGAATCTAGGGAAAATCCTTGATTGGATTCTGAAGATTGAGGACTGGAACCTCAAGGAGTTTCTCCTTCTTGCATTCTCGAATTGTCTGAAGTATAACAACATGTTCGCGAAATACAACAGTACTCGAGGATTCATAACAGACATCTTTAGGACTCATTCATATTCGCCTTCAACGGCTCCGGTGGAAGCAAACTGCTACGACATGTCAAAGGGGAGGGGTGCATTTACTGCATTTGTCAATCTTGTAATGGAAGGAAAGGCGTACTGTAGACAGCCGTTTGAGAGGGTTATCGAGAAAGATGGTAATAGAAAGGTGCAGTTTGAAACACCAATTATCGGAAAACTCGCTACGACATTTGATAGCATCCATGAGCCGGGCAGTGTGCTTCTTCAGTGTGGGTCATCGGAATCTATAGACATCCCCAGTAAGAGCGTGGATGCGGTGATAACCGACCCACCTTATGCAGGCAATGTGATGTACTCTGAGCTCTCGAACTTCTTTTACGTCTGGCTTAGGATTGCCCTAAGAACAAGATATGATTGCTTCAAGGGGGAAACCGTTCCATGGCAAGCAGAAGTGATTGAGAATCGATTTCAAAAGAAAGGAAAGGAGGAATTCGTAGAAGGACTTACGCAAGTGTTCTCTGAAGCTTGTCGGGTTCTAAAGGACGAGGGCATTCTTGCATTTACTTTTCATCACAAGAGAATCGACGCTTGGGCTCTTGTCTTAAAAGCAGTCTTGAATTCTGGCTTCTACATTTCCGCGTCGTATCCTGTCAGAAGTGAGATGAGAGCTTCAACGCACCTCCATCAGATGAGGAACATCACGATGGATATGGTCCTTGTATGTCGAAAGAGAGGACGAAACCCCCCAGAGCGTTCATGGAAATCAATCAGGGCAGAGATCTTAAGGGCTTCAAGGAAACTGATTGAGAATGCCACGGAGCAGGAAGAAATGTTCAGTTCTCTGGACGTCTTTGTGATGGCCTTCGGCAAATGCCTAGAAGAGTACTCGAAGCATTATCCAAACGTCAATGCTGAAGGAAGAAGTGTGAGCGTGAAGGAGGCCCTTAACTCAATTAGAGAAGCAATTGAGAGCCAGATTCTATCTCCTTAACTAGATAGTACGGATGTGAGATGATTGGGCAATTGCACTCTTTTACGACCTTAATAGGAGACCCCAGAACGCTGATACATGAACCACCCACAGCTGCGCCTGCACTCGCACCCTCAATCGGATGTTGACCGTACCTCTTTACACACTCAAACAAGCAGTGCGCAGCTATGGGAACTAGTCCATGATAAAAACATCCACCTGCTCCTCAGAGAGCCTGCCATGATTGAGCTTGCTCGCAGAAATGAGCCGGAGATGTTTGAGTTTTGTGAGAATCTTATAGTTTCAGATGATTTTGATGAATGGCGTGCATCAATACGAGCTCTTGCTGCGCTACGTACCGGAGAAGCCATTGATCGACTAGTAATGTTGTACGCCCAATGCTATTCGGAAGATCGTGTAATTATCATAGATGTGGTAGGACGGTTACTGACTGCTGAACATATCCATCCATTCAGCATCATGACACGACAACTTGCAAAACCAGGTGAACTGGATGTGACTGGCTGGACTTCAGTAGCTATTGGCACTCTGAAGAACGTCTGTAAGCGATTGGGAGTTGAGGTTGTCGATGATACGGGCACTGGTCAGGAAGTTTCTAAGCTGGAAGCACTCGCAAACCAGAAGCTGGTTCCTGAATCGGAACATGAAGAATCGTTACTGCATCCCTAGTTTGGAATTGGTCTAGATTATTGCAGATATCTGGGGGAGAAATCCCAGTGTTAGAAGAATGGATGCCAGCAGGAGCGCGGACAATAGAACAAGCACTGCAGAATCAAGGGCAGTCCAACTGGACTTGCGAAGGTAGGTCCGGGATTTACTATGCCCAAAACCTCGCCCATCCATAGATAGGGAGAGAGCGTCCACTCTTGACAATGCGGAAACAAGGAGGGGAAAGAAGGTGTACCGGATGGTTCTTAATATTCTTGACATTCCCCGTACACTGATTGAGATTCCTCTGGACCTCTGTGCCATTTTTACTGTTTTATTCTCCATGTCAAAGAGTGGGAGAAACCTCAGCGCGATTACGAGCGCAAAGCTGTATCTGTAGGAAATCCCAAGCCTAGTGAGTGAATGAGCAAGAAGAGTCGGATCAGTCACCGATACGAACAGCATGCTGGAAAACACAACAAGTAGGAATCTTAAGGACATATCAAACCCTTTCTCTATCCCGAAGTCTGTCACTGGTAGGAACGGTCCCATGAAGTCATACTTTGGAATTATGAAGAATAGAATAGTGCCATTTGCAGTCATCAGCACTTGAAAGGCAAAAAGCAATGCTGAGAAAGCCATAAGAAAGCGGATTCGCCTCTTGCTCACGTCCAGAGGTACATTGGATGCTTTGAATCCAAGAATAGTCAGGAGGAGCAGAAGGCCGCTGAACCGCCAGCTTGGATAGATCAGTATTCCTGTTGTGATGATGATAAGGCCAGCTAACTTCAATGAAGGGTTGAGTCTGTGCAGTATGCTACCGCTCTCGGTGGACTGGTGCTCAATCGTCAACTAGGATAACACCCCCAAATCAGCATATTCGCCATATCCTATCTCCCTTAGTCGGTCTAGCACTATCTTTGGCGAGCCATCTAACAAAACTGATCCTCGTTCCATGAAGATTAAACGGTTACAAAGACTAGTTGCTACTGTAGAATCGTGAGTCACCAATATTGCTGCGCCGCCGCTCTCACCCTGTTTTCGAATAGTTTGTGTGATGAAGTTTTGACCTATCTCATCTTGGCCTATGAATGGCTCGTCAAAGAGATACACAAGCGGCTCATGAACCGTCACAGAGCTGACATTGAGCCTTCTCTTCTGACCATGACTCAAAGAGAATGGATTCCGTTCCTTTAGATCTGCAAGGCCTGCAGCCAATAGAACGTCCTCGGACCTTTCTGAAGGGACTTCATCCAGTGAGTCTAGTACATCGAAGACTAAGTGCTGTTCCCTCTGAACTGTGCGCTCGAAGATTTGATGGTTTGGATTTTGAAACACAACTGCGACTTTTGCTGCGACATCCTGTGCAGTCAGTTCAATAGACGGAACATCATCTATGTAGGTAGTTCCGTCCGTAGAATGCAATAGCCCAGCCAGTAGGCTGACCAAAGTGGACTTTCCCGAACCGTTGTCGCCCATAAGGGCTACTATTTCTCCAGGATAAACGCTCAATGTTACATCTCGAACTGCTCTGATAGTCCCGTAGGAGTAACTTACACCCTTGGCTATTAGCAATGGTTCCGCAGAGTCTGGCCGCCGGATATGCTCAACTGGAGTGGATCTTGTAGAACTAGTTTTGCCGTTCCACTTGCTGATTTTGCTCTCAGAGAGTTGTAGTACTCTGTCCGCAATGGGTAGGATTGTTGCCAGACGGTGTTCGATGCAGAGAATCCCGTATCCACTGTTCTTGAAACCGAGTAGAATCTTCCGGAGCTGTTGTATCCCTTTTGGATCTAGGCTTGCTGATGGTTCATCCAGTAGTAAGAAATCAGGTTTACCTGCCAACATTGAGGCGATGGTGACACGTTGTTTTTCCCCGCCAGATAGGGCATACGTAGGACGATTCGCAAGGTGTGACGACTCAACTGCTTTGAGAGACACCTCAACTCGGTTCTGTATCTCGGAGAACGCTACGGAGTAGTTTTCAGGCCCAAAAGCTACTTCGTCGGAAACAAGGAGTGTGCATATTTGACTCTCTGGGTCCTGCTGCACTAGAGCTACCTTGCGTGCAATCTCAGAAATCGAATCCTTCTCTACGTTTTCGCCGTCGATTAGAAGCGAACCTGTGAAGGTCCCTTTGATGACTCTCGGTATAAATCCTGCAAGAATCAAAGCCAGTGTGGACTTGCCCGAGCCCGTGGGGCCTGTAATCACTGTAATTTCGCCGCGACGTATCTGAAGGTTCACCGAGTCTAGTATCATCTTCTCGTTATCATATGAGAAGCTTACATCATGTACTTCCAGCATTTCTTCAATCGCCTAGTATACCTCAAGAGTAGTGACCATCCGAATCCAGAGAGCACCATCGTAGTTGCCTGCAACCAACCAGAGGCCGTCTTCAGCCTCGGTGAGTAACAGATGAGTATCAGTCATGACTTCATCAAGATCGAGGAGGATTGTGTATCCATCGCGCGCCATAATCCGAACGCCGGTAGTTTCTGCCATCGGTACGGCGGCTTCAAGTATTGTACTTAGCAGAATACCGGTGTAATTGGCTGGATCAAGGTGAATGTTCGCGCCTTGAAGCTCTGCCTGCACTGTTACCTCTTGCCCAACGAATGCTTGTGGACTGTAAGTGTAAGGATTCTCCACTAGCCCTGTGACCGTACAGCTGTAGGGATCGGAGAAAATCTGTGCAACAGCGACGGTGTAATAGAAAGAACCAACTATAATGAAGATAACAAGGGCAATGGCAGGTATATTGCGATATGTGACTCTCCTTCTAGACGCCGTGGGAGGACGTGTGCTTGAGAAGCTGTTCGACAGAACTCTCGAGTCCTTAAGGAATTCCAATGTTTCCCAAGCGAAGTACCCAGCAAATATCACACCTGAACTGAAGGCCAAGGTCGCTATTACAGTAAGAAGAATCCAATGTGCGCCCGAGAAGTAGAATGCTTGGAGCACAAACACATTCGACGCAGCTGCAATTCCTGCGCTCAGCCACCATACTAGCCTAGAAGCTGTGCCGCTGTCGTGCGGGTTTCCAGCAACTTCAGCACCCATGTCAACAAGAAAACCCTGAACCACTGAAACTGCAACTATCACTATTCCATGTGTGCTACCAGTGAACAGCTCAACTAGTCCTTTCAGAAGCCCCCCCATCGTGCCCGTTCCACGCTTGGCAACAATTGCTCGAATGAGAATTAGCCAGAAGACGTGAAGGCCCGCCATAAACTGACCTGCCCCAAAGGGTACTCCAAGGCTTAGATTGACTAGATTTCCCAAGTAACCAACGAACGTACTGAGTGAGCCGCCTAAAGAGGCCAAGATGGCTACTGTGACAATATTCCGAGTTGTGATGGAAGAGTTCTGCCTGCTACTCAACTCGAAACCACCTCGATTGTTTCAACGTATCTCACCCATCGGGAGCCTGCAGAGGGATAAACGTGCCATCCCATGTCAGGTGCCGATGTCGCTTGGCAATCATAGTTACTGTAGCCTCCGTCGGATGGCATCATCGCCAATCTCATGCCGTTAGACCATTCCGGAACCACCGACCCATTGAACTCAAAGGCCAAGATCATGTCGCCTTGAATCGATAGCCACGAGGCATTAGGGTAGACATTCCAGTAGCTGAAGTATTGCTCGTAGCCATCGCTAGAAGACACTCTTAGACGATCCGAAACGGTCATTCCACCTACTAGGTCAAGTAGGTTCGAAAGTTGGACTCCGCGGTAGGTGCCCTGGCCTCGCCAGTTGTCGTATCGATTTTGGAATGATGAATAGCCTTCGGCAATGGGCATAGCCAGTAAGTCATCTACGTTTAGTGTAACATCTTCGTCAATGCCTCTAACGAGAATCATGTTTCGCTCTACTGATGGTGAATCAAGAGTCACTGCTCCGATTGTCTGCAATGACCCGACGATTGTGACTTCCACATAATGATAGATGCCACCATCTTCAGGAGCAGCATAGAGACTGGCCCCGGCTCCGCCTGTAATGATGTAGCGAACGCCCTCAACGACGCTATTGTTGAACAGATGGATATGTCCGGTGAAGACCGCATCAACCCCACTATCTTCAAAGATGTCCTTGAGCCGTTCAACAGTTGTCGAATTGAACATCGAGTGGTTTGCTTCAGGCCGGGGGTCGAATGGAGGCATATGTGTAAACACATATTTCCATTCTGCGCTGGATTCGGTGAGATCCTTGGTCAACCATTGGATCTCATCTTCGGCAACATCGCCATCTGAGGTGTTGAAGACTGCGAAGTGTGCTGGACCAAAGTCAAAACTGTATGTCGATGGGCCAAAGTGTTGGAGATATCGATCACCCCCACCTAGACGAATGTCGTGATTTCCAACTGTTGCAAACACCGGAACATTACAACCATTCAGTGCGTCCACGACATCTAGATACTGGGCCTCTTGGCCGAAAGGAGTAAGGTCACCGCAATGAAATACGAAATCTGGTCGATTCATATTTGCATCATCCGCAACTTGCTCAATTCCCCCTTGATAGCCCTGTGAGTCGCCCAAGACATAGAAAGTGATAGTATTCCCTACATAAGGCACTCGTATCTGAATTAGAGCATCAACCTCGGTAGTACTCACATCAAGTACTTCAAAGGAGGTTCCACTGGCTACTGATGTAACATCTGCCTCGGATATGATCTCTACCCGAACCACATCTATATTGGTGATATTGACAACAAAGCTGCCCACACCAAGGTCATTCTCCCATACCAGAGTTATATTCACATCTAGTCCCATTGCTCTAACAGTGACCAACTCGGAATCCTGTGAAGTGATGTACCCGCCCTCTACAAGAACTACTGGATTGTTCCTTGCACTTTGAAACGCGAAAAGGAAAATTGCGGTACCACTGGCTACAATGATTAATACCAATGCGGCCAATGCTTTTGCTTGCAGTTCCATCGTGTCACGCCTACGCGACCAAAACAGTGGAGTGATATGTTTGGCTGTGCATATCAGCAAGGTACCAGAATATGAACGTTTGGGGATGACATTTCTGTGAGATTGAACATCCTAGGACTAGTCGACCGGAATCCCACTCTCCCTGACTTGGTCTGCAAGTGCTAGAATGTCATTGTCCTTGCGCCAGTAAGCTGTGCGTTTCAGGGCTTCCGAAACAGTTGTGATGAACAGGTCATCAACGCTCTTGCTCCGTTCCTTGCCACGTAATGAAAGGTATTCTTCAAGCAAATGCCATACCAGTTTCCTCTTTCTAGAATCGAAAACTGGCTTCGTGTCGAGTAGACTTGCGCTGACCCCGCCAATATCAAGAATCCAGTGACCTTGTATTGTTTCTTCAAAATCTAGTCCAACAAGTGCATTCTCAGCACAGATGAAGTTACGTAGACGGGGGTCGCCCTTTATCATGTCGCGGATGGAATGATAATCGTAATACCACTTGGCCAAGTCGTCTATCAGGGTGGATTCGAACGTTCTGTTGATTCGTTCAGTTAGAGGTTCTCCGAAAATGAAATCCATGAGAATGACTCCATCGTCAGCGTCAACGACTCTGGGTACAGCAAGTCCATTCTCATGACTCAGTTTCAGTGCCATCAAGTCTGTTTTGAAATGCTCTGTGACGAACATCTTTGCTACAAGACCTAGCCCAGCGGTATCTGGGCCCATACCTATGTGAATGACCACGTTCTTCTTGCTCTTGAAGCGCCGAATCAGTCTGACTTCAACATCTGGACCAAAGTTCTGCGTGAGAAGATTCTCTAGAGCTCGCGCTCTTGCAGGATTCAGTTTGATGCCGTCAACTCCGGTGAGATCGTTACCGAGTTCCTTCACAAGGTCCATGACGATAGCAGATTGGCTGTTCCTGTCTATTAGCCTGCCGACCAGACCAATTATGTTTTAACCGGCTTGCTCAAGGCACTGACGGGGCTAGAAATGACTGGCAGAATCTGTAACGTCGAGAGAAACAAAGAGCGGTGTGGTTGCACCTATCCCGGATGTTCAAAAAAGGGAATCTGTTGCGAGTGTATAGAGTTTCATTGGGCGCACCGTGAGCTACCAGGATGCCTCTTTCCACCTGAAGCCGAGAAAACCTTCGACAGATCTCTTGAGTACTTCATTGAAGTTTGGACCAAGAAATTAGGCAAGAATTAGGCGTGGCGGGCGCGCCAGGATTCAAGGGTTTAGATTAGGGATGACTCTACTCTTATCTTTCGTCTATTGGGGACTATTGATATTTAGATTGCTAACCTTTCGGCACACAATCCTACCATTGAATCCTCAGGGATGCTTGAATTGGCTCAGCTTTTCTCTTTTCCAGATATCTCTCAAGCAATTGAAGTGATGCAATTCCACCAAAGGCAACCAGAATAACCCATACCACAGTGCTCCTTGGAATAACCCTACCTCCCATCATGAACTCTATCACGTACCCCTCCCCTATCAACCTTTTACCATATTGATTGCCTGTTCTTGTACGGTATATGTTTCCATCCCATCCAGCAGCCCAGCCATGTGTTTCATTGATGAAGTCTACAGCCTTTAGACCACTCCAGCGCGGGGGTAGCTTTTGTTCATACCAGTTCAATCCCCCATCTGGAGTATAAGCGACACCCACGATAGACCCCACCATCCAACCCTGTTTGGAGTTGATGAATTCTAGATCCGTATAGTGCGAAGGCGCCCAGTAATAGGACACTCTACTGGGTGGATACTTTTCAATCCAGTATTGTCCATCTATCATGTGTGAGAGATGACGGTCTAAGTAACAAGCCCATCCCTCAGTTTCACTTACTATTGCAAGACCAAGGGCTGTTTCATTGGATTGCTGAGTCCAAGTCTGTCCCCCATTTTGGCTGTGGAATATTCCATCATACCCCCCAGCCCACATCAGTTGTTTTCCCACAAAACGAATCTGGTAGAGCCTTGTATCAAAGGACCAGGATTCGACAAGCTTCCAGATGTGCCCTCCATCTACAGTATGGAGGAGTTCCCTTTTTCTACTTGTCCAACCATGCGTGGAGTTCTTGAATGCCACGGTGCGATAGGACCCAGGTTCTGCGTGGTCCATATACCATGTTCTACCACCATCAGACGTGTTCAGGAGCCCTCTGGCTGTAGCAATCCATACCGTATCGGAATCAACAATCTCAATGAAGTTAGGATGAATACTCCGGTTCGAATAGGATAGGGTCCACGTATCTCCTCCATCCTTGGTTTGTAGCACAACTCCCCAGCCACCTTCCCCTCTCCCTGTCCCAACATCTCCCTTTCCAGTTGCCCACCCGTGAGATGAATTAAGGAAGGCAATGTCGTAGAGAGCATCGCCTGTATCGCGCCACGGATTTTCCAGTTCCTCCCAGATTGCCACTGGTTCTCTATCGTAGGTTTCCAGAGAAACGGTCAGGTTAACTGTCCCGACAATAGAGCATAGAAGAATGACCGAATAAACTAGGACTTTCAACCACCTTGCATGTTTCACTGGATACGGAATCGCAATCAATGGTTTACCTTCCCCTCAACCGTGATTTGTACCCTGTTGCTAATAATTTGTCCGAAGAAAGCAGCTTTGTGGAAAAAGCCCGTTAGTTTACACTCGATGTGATCGCTATCAGCATCGGTTTTCTTGCGGGATGTATGAAATGCAACATCGAAGAGATGGAATTCTGGCTTTTTTCTGTCATTCGACTCATTCTACAGGGCTCCATTGATGGTAGGAAGAGGAGAAATTGAAAATGAGAATGGCGGGCGCGCCAGGATTTGAACCTGGGACGTCCAACTTCGAAGGCTGGCGCCCTATCCAGACTAGACTACGCGCCCTGAATTCACTCTAGCTCAGCTTGAACGACTCTTAAGGACTTCCCTTTCGCGTCATGTGCGATACATCTAGATGAATTCAAAATCCCAGGATTTTCCAAAAAACCCTTAGGTATAGATATGAGATGGCTGCAAGATTGTTTCTGTGCGAATCGAATTAATCGCATTTGGGGTATTGCCTGCTGTCTGATTAAAACCCGGTATCCATAGATTCAAGCTTAGTCTGAATTGCGTCTATGCGATTCATGGTCTTCTGATCTTCTTTGCCCAGCTTATCGTAGAATTTCAAGGCCAAGACAATCTCCCTTGCTCTCCTAAGTAGTCCTCTGACATACCCGTAGTCTGCAGTGGTACCAGAGGAATGCCTCACCTCCATAAGCACCTCCGCCTTGACAATCAGAGCATCGACCAGCCTGCGCCTATGAACCACCTTTTCCTGGTCAGTGCTCTCAATTACATCAATCCCTTCAGTCACGGTAGCGAAGGCCTGCTTCATTCTTCTCTGTTCAAGATAGAATCGTGTCAGTTGTACGAGGAATTCTGTGAGATGCTTCTTCCTTCAGGTGGTTTCAACATCAGACCGGGATTTGCAACATCCGGCTTGTCAAGTTCTTCAAGCGGATTGCCGTAAAGATGAATTTCCTTCATTTGAGAGTATTGGGACAAAGGCCTCAAATCAACACTTTGTAGCTCGTTGTAAGCTAGATTGAGACCCCTTAGAGTTTCTATCTGTCCGATTGGCTCAAGAGCAATCTCTTGCAGTTTGTTCTTGAATAGAATCAGAGAGTAGAACTTGGAACATTCTTGGAGTGATGTCAAATCTATCTCGGACAACTGGTTATCACTGAGGTTCAATGTAGCTAAATTAGGACAGGATTTGAGAGGAGTCAGGTCGATGGATTCGAGTTGGTTCTTGTTGATTGAAAGCATCTGCAGATTCCGACATGAAGCCAGAGGTGCGAGGTCTATTTGATTCAGATTATTGAAGGCCAATGAAACCTGCTGCAGTTTGGTGCATTGCGTCAAGAATGAGAGATCTGCCTCTTTCAGCCCAACATTTGTGAGCCTAAGTGTCTGCAGGCCGGTATAATGTTGAAATGGGGCAAAGCTCAGCTCTGCGAAAGGATTGTATGATAGTGATAGTCTTTTGAGATTCTTAAGCTTGCTTAGCGGACTGAGGTCTATTTTTATCAATGCATTGTGACTGAGGTCTAAGGATTCAAGTTGATTGTTCTGACTGAGAGGCCCTAGGTCAAGATGCTCCAAATGATTTCGGGAGAGATTCAGTGATTCCAATGTCAAAAACTCGCAAAATGTCGACAAATCTATAGAAACTATGCCTGTTTCTGATAGATTGATCTTAGTTTCACTTTTGTTGAAAGGCACATGGCTGATTTCCCCATCAATAGTCCGAAACTCGACAAGAACACTGCTCAAGATCTCAGCACTTCCCTTACGTTTCCTGAACCTTTTAGGCATTCCCTCTCTAGAAACCCACATTCAAGATTCATGCATTTTGCGCATTCTGTTTTCGTTAGGATTCCTTACGACTCCCTTGTCTGTGATTATAGCTGTGATAAGATTAGGAGGTGTCGTGTCAAATGCTGGGTTGTACACCTTGGCAGATGGAACCGTGATATACTCGTCGTTTATCATTCGAACTTCATTTCCATTACGCTCCTCGATCTCAATGTCATCTGCATTAGTTTGCATGTCAATTGTGGACATTGGGGCTGCAACGTAGAATGGTATGTTATGATATTTCGCAGTGACTGCCATTGTATATGTTCCAATTTTGTTGGTCACATGGCCTGTTCTTAGTATTCTATCAGCACCAACCACACAACAATCAATTCGCCCTTCACGAAACACCGTACCGATTGTGCCATCTGTTATGAGTGTTGTATCTATTCCGTCCTCCATTAGTTCGAAAACAGTCAGTCTGGCACCCTGTTGTCTAGGTCGCGTTTCGGCTGCATAGACTTTAATGTTTCCATCATACTTCTCGTGAGCCACGCGAATTACAGCGCCTACTGTACCAAGATGTACCGTCGCAAGAGACCCTGCATTACATATTGTCTGAATTGTGAAGCCGGGCTTAATCAGAGGTAATGCATGTTCACCTATGCTTCTGCACATACGAACATCTTCCTCAGCGATTTCTTTGGCTTCATCAACCAGAATCGTGACTATGTCGTCCGCACTGCCTTCGCTGTTTCGTGCCACACTGAGCATACGTGATGTGGCCCAAGTGAGATTGACAGCGGTTGGTCGTGTATTCAATGTTACAGCAGCCGTTTCAAGGAAATCTAGTAGCTCATCCTTTGTTTTCGAGTTGCTCTCGATTGCGGCCAGTGCCATTCCCATTCCTGCAGCGGCCCCAATGGCAGGAGCACCACGAACCTCCATTATTCTGATAGCATAAGCAATTCGCTCATGACTTTCGGTGATGATATGTCCAGTCACCAAAGGCAGCTTTGTCTGGTCGACAAGTCTGACCGCCTGCTCTTCGTCAAGCCACTCGATTGTTCTAAACATCTTTCAGCCCTCGCACATGGTCGGAAAGTAGAATGTTTAATGTGCTAATAATCTTCTGAGCGACCTTGCTTATCTCAGGGGTCAGTCCCTCCCCGAATTGGATGTCTTGGGGTTGAATCCCAAGAAGAATCGTCTGAGCACCAGTTTCCTGCTCCAGATACATCATTAGAAAGGACAAAGGCATGCTGTGTGTACTTATCGCAATCCCACCTATCCGGTCTTTTGTGATTAACTCGATATGACCTAGCGGTTTTTTCATATCTGCGGCATCTATCATTATGATTCTTTCAGCCTTAAACTCTGCAAGCGGTCGTGCGAAGGCCTCAGGAACCGATCCAACATTCTCAATCATCAGGCTTGGACTCTCCACGTTCAGCCCCTCAATGATGAATGGACCGATGCCGTCGTCCGTCCGCAGCTCATTTCCAATTCCTAGGACAGCAATACGTCTTATACCGGATATGAACTCCTTCAGGCTGGCCCCGATGTCGGTCACGAACCTGCAGTTTCTTGAGTCGGTTATTAGTTGTTGTCATCTGGCGTGTCGAAGGGTTTTTCACAGGAACGTCCGGGCCTAGGTAAAACAGGCGATCAAGAATTGTCAGATGACAGCGGAGAAGACCCAAATCTAGAGCCAATTGATCCATTCAACGACAATGAGGTTGTGGAAGAACCTCCAGAACCGGAAGCTGAACCAGCTGAAGCCATTTTCGATGGGCAGAAAGGCTATGTTGCCGAGGAAGATGCAGACCGGATATCACGTCAGGGTTTCTATGGTGTCAGACTTGACGATGGCAGGCTGGAGCTTGAGTCGGTCGAGCTCATTCACTTGATTGATTGGAAGAGGGTTGTTGCCAAGAATGCTGCCGGAAAGAGAATCCAAATGAGCTATATTGTTAGTGCGTTGATGGAGAGAGACCCCGAGCTTTGGGTCAATTACTTGGTTTTCCGAGACCTCAGGAGTAGGGGGTTTGCAGTCCGTCAGGGATTCGGAGGAGGATTGGGCTTTCGAGTCTACGCACGTGGAGATAAACCCGGCACAACACCAGCGAAACAGCTGATTTACGTACTCAAGGAGGGGGTTCCCATAACTCTCGATGAATTGGACAGAGTAACGGAGGCTGCCTCTGCTGCTAGGAAAAAACTAGTATTCGCCATTGTAGACCAAAATGGTGAAGTGAACTATTACAGAGTTTCACAGACAATTCTAGAGAATCGTGGTGGTGAAAGTGAATGACAGACACTTCAGATGAAGCTGAATTCGAAACCGAAGAGATTGTGAAACTTGAAGCCTTCTTTGATGACCGTACAATGTCGGTTCATCTCGTTGAAAATAATCCGCCTAGGGCCAAACGTGGCGAACCAGGCAATTGGGATCTTGTTGAGCTGTCCGAAAGGATTCTCACATATGAGGAATTGGAAGTTCTTGCAGAGGCGATAATGGAGAGCGCAAGATATGATAAAGCCTCATTCATAGAGATAGAGGAACACGGAGCTGCTGTGGTTCAGCTTAGAAATTTGAGAATCGCGATTGCCATGCCCCCATTCGCCGACAAGATGGAAATCTCTGCAATTCGTCCCATTACCAAACTGAATATTAAAGACTACAAGCTTAGCCCGAAACTAATGAAACGGCTCGAAACTCGAGCTGAGGGCATCTTGGTTTCCGGATCACCAGGCTCAGGAAAAAGCACTTTCGCTGCAGCTCTCGCAGAGTTCTACAGTCGGAAAGGTAACGTTGTTAAGACACTTGAACAGCCACGAGACCTTCAGGTCACAGAGGACATCGTGCAGTATTCCCCGTTAGATGGCAGTATGGAAAAGGCTGCAGACATCCTATTGCTTGTGCGCCCAGACTACGTAATCTACGATGAACTCAGAAAAAACGCTGACTTTCAGGCGTATTCAGACCTCAGGTCAGCAGGCGTGGGCATGGTGGGAGTGGTACATGCCGGTTCGGCCATTGACGCAGTTCAGCGTCTTATCTTGGGCGGGAGAGTCGAACTTGGCCAGCTGCCCAGTACGGTTGATACTGTCCTTCATATCGAAGCAGGTCGCGTTGCCAAAATATCCTCGCTCGCTCTCAAAGTGAAACTCCCTACAGGCATGGGCGGTAGTCAGAGAGATCTGGCAAGACCGGTTATAGAAATACGTGACTTTGAGATGGGAGTTCTTGAGCATGAGATTTTCTCGTTTGGAGGCGAGAAGATTATAGTACCTGTGAGGGGTGGAATGCGGCCCGAAGTCAGGCAACGCAGTAGGGGTCCCAAGCGAAGCACCCCAGGGCAATCAGTGCCCATTAGTGTAAGTTATTCCAAGAAGAAAGTCACAATCACTGCTGGTCGGAAGTTCGCAAAAATGAGGATAGAGGTCTTCGCTGATGAGCACTACCTTCTAACAACGGTCATTGGCCGCAATGGTGAGAGTTCTATCCGAATCAAGACTAGACAGGGTGGTGTGCTTGCTGACGCTCTCGAGGAGAATTCAGTAATCACTGCAAAAATCGCGGAATAGCAGTCTGCTGATAGAATACTACAAAAGCTTTAACAACTGACTGATTGCACGCTCTCCTCCGAGGGCCCGTGGCCTAGTATGGATAGGGCACTTGCCTCCTAAGCAAGTTGTCCCCGGTTCAAATCCGGGCGGGCCCGCCATCATTTCTTCAGCGCGCGCGCGCCGGTTTTTGTACCAACATGCACCTCGTCTGCCATGTCAATGAAGAGTCCGGTTTCTATTACGCCGGGAATCATCTTTAGGTCTATTGCAACCTGTCTTGGATCACTGATTGGCTTGGAAAACTTGAGATCAAGAATGAAGTTTCCATTATCAGTTACTACGGGACCCATCTTCTTCTGAGCCTGCCGTACGTTCGGAGTGACTCTCATTTCCACGATCTTCCTTCGAACAACACCCAGCGAGAATGGGAGTATTTCCACTGGAATCTCGAACTTAGTAGCAAGACGCTCTACCAATTTAGATTCATCCACTATGATTATCAGTTTCCTGGATGCCGATGCGACTATCTTCTCCTGAAACAGAGCGCCACCTCCGCCCTTCGTCAGGTTAAGGTCTTTGTCAACTTCATCAGCACCATCAATAGTCAGAAGTAATTCAGGATTCAAATCCAGATTTGTGAGGGGTATTCCATGTTCTATAGCCAGTTCATAGGCTTGATAGGAAGTTGGAACGACGCTTATGTCGATGCTTCCATTCAGAATCCGTTTGCCAAGTTCCTCTGCAAGGATTGCTACAGTGGAGCCACTGCCCAAACCTATTGCTCCACTTTTAGGAATCAGGGGAATGACGCTCTTTACTGCATTTAGCTTAGCACCTGACATGTCGTCAGCATCCTTAACTCAGTGATACGGAACCTCATGAGTAGGCTACTCAAAAAGGCTTCTGACAATCGAATCCGATCTAAGATTCAATGAATCCTAAGGATGGATACAAGGATTAGCCGAGCCATTAGTCCCCACTCATCAGGGTTCGCAGACGTTCCATTTCTGCGAGCATCTCAGATTGGAGAGAGCTTTTGCCAGGTGCACCAGAAGGTTTCTCGCTTAACGTGCCACCAGGAGGACCACTCGGGACTCCACCACCCGGAGGGCCGCTTGGAACACCGCTGCTGGGTGTGCCACCTGGAGGACCACCACTACTAGGCGTGCCACTTGGAAGTCCGCCACCATTTGGTGCACCACCGCCTAGAGGTCCACCACTAGGTGCGCCACCGCTTGGAGGTCCACCACCAGGTGCACCTCCACCTGGAGGACTGTCTCCACTTGGTGTACTACCGCCTGGAGGTCCACCGCTTGGAGCACCGCCACCAGGTGCGCCTCCACTTGGGGGACCCGTTGAAGGAGCCGCTGCATCACTTGGTGTAACCGCAGCTGCGCTTGGTGCCCCAACGCTGGGCGGGCCTGACTCAGTAGTGTCTGCTTCTACAGTGGTACCAGACATCGCTGCAAGTTTCCGAAGGTAATCAGATCGTGCTCTGTCCATAGCAGAGTCTGCATCCACGACAGCCTTCAGCTCCTCGTCTTTAGCAATTGCAGCCTGCACAGCAGTGAGCCTGGAGCGATAGAGTGAAACAAGCTTGCCTTGAAGCGAGCTGTCTACCTCGCCTTCTTGAGTGTAGTAATCAACTGCAGACAAAGCCTGTTGAATTGCGTTCTCTTCAATCTTGAGGAAGACTAATGCCTCACCAGGGGTCTTTATGAAACGCACCTTTTTCGTGCCTGCAATGCCCGAGGAAACATCTCCGGTTGACGCAATGATTTTCTGTACACCATCAGGCAAGCCGCCGGCAGAGCCCTTGAAACGATAGGTGTACAACAGAAACGCTATGACTACGGCCAGGGGTACAGTAACAACGATAACGAACCAAGCAATCGGTCCAAATGGTATTCCCATAGGTTGAAACATGTTGGAGAACCCTCTAAATAGGTCCACGATAGCTTGAGTGAATTGGGAGTACGAATCCGATTGCAAATGGTATCACCTAGTTGTACGTCGTCCTTTGACGAAATCCTGTATACTATTTTAGCTTTCCCGTAGCATTTAGCCTTTGTATGACACACATGTAATATGGGAATCTGTGCTAAGGTCGGATTTCTGAAGGTTAGATAGCGCAATGGCACATAAACATGTGCGTGATGAAATGAGCCATCTGAGCGTGCCTGTGGACGTGTCAGTGATTCTTCATTCTGGCCCAGATTCGCTTAATAGGTAGCGCAAGAATATCTCAAGGGAGTGTGCAGATGATGAACTTGCTGGACCCTGAGATTACTCACTATGTAATGCATGAAAAAGCTTGGAAATTCGGTGGAGGCGAGATTCTCGATACAGACGGCAACAAGATTGGGATAATGAAGAGGAAAATTGTATCATTACGCGCCGAAATCGAATTGCGAAATGCTGATGAAACACCAATCTGCGTTATTAACAAGAAGCTAGCTGCAGTGCGTCCAATCTATGATGTGAAAACCCCAGAAGGGCAGCTAATAGGGCGTGGGAAAAGGCCAATGATCGCATTTCGTGGCTCAGTTGACATGTATGATCCTCAAGACAAGCTCATATTCAAGGCGCAGGGCGGCGTGACGAAATGGAATTTCGAGATTCGTCATCCGAAAGATAAGAAGAAAGTGTACGCTGTTATCAAGAAGGCTGACAAATGGCGCGATGTTTTTGCACCTATGTTCAATTTCAAGGACAGGTATGCACTTCACATAATAGATCCGGATGTTGATCGATTGATGCTACTATCTTACGCTATTATCATTGACAACGTGTATCATGATAAGTAGTAAACGGTCCTGCCGTCAGAAACGCGCGGTTGATGAAGTCTTGAGGAGCAGCTTTTAAAGACAATATGCTGCTTGATTCATTTAGGAAAGCCTCGGTGTCTTAGGGGTTATAGAGGCTGACTTGTAATCAGCAGGTCGCGAGTTCGAATCTCGCCCGAGGCTCCATTTTCAACCCTTATTGACCTACAGGAACTCTTTTTTTCAGAACTGACATCACTCTGTGTTACATATTGATTTGCTGATTGGACATTAATGTTCTCGGAATTTCCAATATAAGGATGTAGAGAGTTATAAACAGAGGACAATGCCAATGCGCGGTTTTGTGGCCGAAAGAGATTAGGATTGGTCGTAATTGTTTCAGTGGCCGTAATTGAGTATGGTTTGCATCTAACTATGAATTAACATGAATGGTCCTGTAAAACCACCCCACGAACCTTGGTAAACCCTTGAAATTATGAGGGTACAGAGATGTGCCCTCAGCAACATTTCTTGCTCTAGTGTGACCAGTATCCACTCTATTGGTTTATTCGAATAGCTTACACTATTGGCACAGGGCCGAATGTCAATATTCTGAAAGCAATCCAGTAGATGATTAGGGAAACGATAAGACCAATGATAGCAACTCCTTGAAATGAGCGTTTCAAAGTCTTGTGCCGAAACTTGAACATTCCAAAGAGTAGGCCCAAGGCGCCACCAATGAATGCCAGCAGAAGAAGTGTAGCCTCTGCGACACGCCACTCTTTCTTCTTAGCCTTTCTCTTGTCCCACCACATAAGGGTGAGAGTAAAGATGTTCACAGCGACTAGGTAGATGATAAGAATATGTGAGAATTCCAGCAGCTGCATAACTACACCATCCTCCGTGCGGCTTCTTCAAGCGCCACCACGAGATCTAGTTTTTTCCCAGTCAAGAAGTTAATCGTGGCTCCACCCCCCGTACTGATGTGTGAGATCCTGTCTGCAAAGCCCTCGCTTATTGCCATGGCTCCCATGTGTCCGCCCCCAACAACACTTACACCTTCACACTCAGCGATTGCATTCAGAACGCTGACTGTGCCCTTGGCAAAGGGCTCTTTCTCGAACAGACCCATAGGACCATTGCTGAATACCACTGCAGCTCCACGTATCATCCGCATGTACTCACTGGCTGTGGACGGACCTATATCGAAAAACGGATCACCGTCCATCTCATTGAAGGCGCATTCGAATCGCTTTCCATCTCTCTCAACGGCTGCGTCCTCTGGGAGAACCAATATGTCCGGATATTTCTCTAGGAGTTCCTTTGCTGTTTCCACTGCCGATTCGAAACCCTTGATTGGAGCAGAGTATTCAGTGGGAATCAAGCCCTTTGCAATCAAGAACAGCTGGCCAAGAAGGCCCCCTAGTAGTGCCTTGTCTACTCGTCCAGTGGCCAATAGCTTGCCTAGAGTCTTCACCTTGCCAGCGACCTTAGCTCCGCCGAATACAAGAATCCATGGATGCTTCTCTATGGCTGTGGCCTCGGTCAGTATACGAACCTCCTTCTCGACAAGCCGACCTGCCACTGAAGGCAGTACTGCGGTGAAACCTACAATGGACGCCTGAGACCTGTGTGCTGCACCAAATGCATCATTCAGGAACAAATCAAACAAGGGATAAAGCTCTTGGACAATTGGCTCTTTTGCAACTTCGTCTGGTGGTGCTTTCTTCAGTTCGCCCTCGAACATCCTCACGTTTTGTAGAACAAGTATCTCTCCCACCTGCACCTTCTCTATGGCCGCCTTGGCTCTATCTCCGAATATGTCATCCACAAAAGTGGCATTGAACCCCAATTTTTGCAGAATCTTAGTATGTTGTTCAAGTGATATGAAATCGTTACTGCCCGGACGGCCTTGGTGGGCCATCAACACAACCTTGCTCTTGGACAATTCTTTGAGTGTGGGAACAATGGCATCTATTCTAGAATCGTCGGTTATCTTCTTAGTATCGGGGTCAATAGAGCAGTTTATGTCGACACGGACCAAAACACGCTTTCCTTCGGCTTCAACGTCATCAAGGGTCTTGAAGGGAAGTTTCATTCCAAGTAACCTCTCTTTCTACAGTGCGAATCTCACCCCTACCGAGAAATTATGTACACACAAAAACATACCTGCAAAGCTGCAGTAGATGTTGGTGCCGCGGGTGGGAAACGCTCGATATCACGAGATGTGATAAAGTTTTGAGCCCACGACTTCGAGATTTCTCATCTCGGGCCAGGCATGAGACAATGACCCCATGATTTTGACCGGAAAGATCCAGCAAGATTATGAGTCTCGCGCCCTAACCAGGCTAGGCCACCGCGGCACATTATTCAAGTCAGACGGCCCGATGATGCAGACTCTTAAATCTATTCTTCAGCGGACGCAAGAACACGTTGAATCTCAGCTGCAAGAAGCTTCTTGATGACTTTCCCGTCAACTTTTCCTCTTAGCTGCTTCATTGCAACACCCATGAGTCCACCGAGTGCTCTCTCTCCTTGTTCGCGCACGAAGTCAATACGGTCCTCCACTATCTCTCGAATCAGGTTCTTGAGCTCGGTAGTATCTATCTTGCCAAGATCTGTTGCATCCAGCGCATCTTGAATCCCAGAAGTGGGGTTATTCGCAAGATGTGTCAGAATCGCAGGGATTGCATCTGGAGAAACTTCAGCCTTAGTGACGCATTTGAAGAGCTGCCGGAAGTGATTATCCTCCAATCGTTCAATAGGAACACCATCGCGATGAAGACTTACGACCGTATTTTCCAGTGTTACGGCCAAAAGTGTTGCAGGGACCTCCATCTCGCTTATGATTTGCTCAAATAGTGGAAGATTCAGAGAACGCACCATCTGTGACGCGAGATCCTTGCTGAGACCGTAGTCCTTGACGAATCGCTTCTCTTTGTTGTCAAAGGTTTCAGGCATGTTTTTCCGAATCCGCTTCAAACGGGATTGCGATATTTGCACAGGTCTCACGTCTGTTTCAGGATACATTCTTTCTGCACCAGGGCGAGGGCGTGCATACTTCGTCGTTCCGTTAGGCAGTGGAGTTCGGGTTTCAGCTGGCACACCTTCAATTGCCTCACGTGCTCGTCGTACTACCGCCTTGAGCGCATCCACGCACTTGTGCACCGGGGCTGCGACTATAACCACAGCATCTTGAGACCTTGCGCTTACAGCTTCTTTTAGTTGGGCTACTTCTTGTGCGGATATTCCGTATCCTGACAGTTCGTCTGTGTGAAAGATGCCCCCTACGTCGCCCCAGAATTTGGCATAGTCTGACAGTTCTGTGCCAAGCCTGCGCTCAGGTTGCACCTCACGCCCTATCAGACCAGCAAAGCCTGGAAGCCGCACCCCGTAGATCGTGTGGCCGGCCTTCAACGCCTTCTTGATCATCTTCGAGCCTGATTCCGCAAAGATAGTGCTGACGTCTACCGGTTCGCCACTAATTTGTTTTGGAGAGATGTTTCTCTCATGTAGGGCGTCACGTATCTCCAACAAGCGCTTCTGCCTAAGGGCTTCTAGTTCGACGAGAGTGGATAGCATATCGAGTTGCTGAAATCCCTTGATCTCGATAATGGCCCCTCCCTTGATGGACACATTAACGTCTTGACGGATTGTGCCAAGTCCACGCTTTACCTTTCCAGTGGACCTCAAGAGCAGACCAATCGCCAAAGCGGTTTCTTGAGCCTCGGAGGGAGTTCTGATGTCAGGAGCTGTTGCGATTTCAATCAGAGGAATGCCTAATCTGTCCAGTCGATATATCTTCATGTTCTCTTTGTCATCATCGGCGATTTTGCGGGCTGCGTCCTCTTCAAGACTGATTGCTAGTATGCCAATTTCCTTAGTCCCCACCAAGACCTTGCCACCCATAGCAATAACGGCTGTGCGTTGAAAGCCAGTTGTATTGCTACCATCTATCACTATTTTCCTCATTGCATGTATCTCATCTAGCTGAGATGAACCTAGGAAGATGGCCATTGTAAGGGCTACATCTATGGACTCTTCGCACAGGTTGTGAGGGGGTTCCTCGTCAGCTTCAACCAAGCATGTTGTGTCATTGTAATACTCGTAATAGAATTTCTTCTTCCTCTGAAACTCAAAGAGTGCTGCGGGGTCTACCGCACCCATTTCGCTCTGTGTGGGTCTGAGACGTCTTACAAAACCACCGTCAGGTTTGTCGTCGCGAGTCACTGTCGGACAGTGGCAGAAGAGTTTGCGAGATGTGTTTAGTTGCTGATGAAGCTCAAGTCCCACCATCAAACCAATTT
This sequence comes from Candidatus Thorarchaeota archaeon, assembly GCA_030669595.1. Lineage (GTDB taxonomy): Archaea > Asgardarchaeota > Thorarchaeia > Thorarchaeales > Thorarchaeaceae > WTCK01. The sequence goes on along the minus strand of DAOVDG010000003.1, from coordinate 18,740 downwards.
CTCTATAGCGACCCTCGTCGCTCACTCAATATGCCTCCGACTGTATTCTATACTCAGACTGTTCCGTTCGCATGTTTGTTTCGCCAACGATGGACTCAGACATTGCAGCATGCGCCTTCTCAGCAGTCTTCATGTTTGCAAGAAGCCACATTAGCTTGACAGCTGCCGTTTCGGTGAGCATGTTTTCGCACGGTATGACGCCCATTTCGAGCATCTCCACGCCTGGTCGATATACGTTCATGTTGACGCGTCCCCAGATGCATTGGCTTGTCATGGCCACAATAACGCCAGCATCTATGGCTCGTTTCAGGGCTGGATGAATGTGTTTAGGAGCATGTCCAAGACCAGTTCCGGCCAGTACAAGTCCTCTGTACCCCTTATCAACATACGAATCAATCACATCAGGTTTGATTCCTGGAAAAGTGTTCACGATAGTGACGCGATCATCAAACTTGGGCTTCATCTTAAGTTTCCGCTTGGGGTTTCGTTGCAAAAGAGGAGCAGACAGCTCAGCTATGCCCGTTTCACCTATCCTGAATAAGGGACTGGAATTAACTGACTGGAAAGCATCCCTTCTACTAGTATGGCATTTACGCACTCGAGTTCCCCTGTGTGCATATGCAAACGTATCATCTGTTTCGCCATGCATCACCACCATTACCTCCGCAGCATTTGCATATCCGACGAAATCAGTTGCTCTGATTAGATTCATAGCAGCGTCAGAAGATGGTCTATCAGAGGACCTTTGAGAGCCCACAAGAACAACTGGAACAGGTAGGTCTTGGAGTGCAAATGCAAGCGCGGCAGAAGTGATTCCGAGTGTATCTGTACCATGCGCAATGACAACTCCGTCTACGCTCTTCTTAATTTCGGATGAAACACTTCTGGCAATCTTCGTCCAATCGGCAGGTTGAATGTTCTCTGAAAGAACGCTCATTACAATGCGAGCATGAATATTCGCATGGTCCTTGAGCTCAGGAACAGTATCATAGAGGTCCTGTGCTGATAATGCGGGATTGACAGCGCCAGTCTGATAGTCCACCTTACTTGCAATCGTACCCCCAGTACTCAGGATTGAAACAGAAGGCAGACCGGATTGTGTTTTGGGTGCGGTCTTTTCTGCGGTCCGCTTTCTTTTCTTTCCCGATTTAGTCAAGTGAATCTCAGACAACTCATTCAACCGAATGCCAACATTGTATCCCGAAGTGAGCTTTATCACCACATGGTCGGGATCGCGTCCAACCTGTGCACGAGGCATGAGAATGCCTACATACTCTCGTCGCTGATGGCCAATCGTGATTGTATCACCTACATTCGCACCAGCAGCGGATAGTTTCTCAAGAACCAGGCCCCTATAACCAGAGTCATCCAGAGTCAATGCTATCCTCACCTATGAGTTCCGCAGCTCTTCGCCTTTGGCGTGGTCATAAATCTTCGCTCAGAAGCTATCTTGTGCTTGTTTTTGGAGAAATTGGTGCGGGAGGTGGGACTTGAACCCACGGACCCCTACGGGAGCGGATATCTCATTCGAATGACCCCATATCTTCATACGATCTTAAGTCCGCCGCCTTTGACCAGTCTTGGCTACTCCCGCGTTCTCTGGTCAACCCCGCAGGAACTCACCGCAAGTTTCTGGGCTAGTAAATTGGCTCTTCAATGCTTTGGTGACTGATGACAGGTGTATCAGAAGTATGGTGGGCCGCGCCGGATTTGAACCAGCGACCTTCGATACCAATGAGTGTAAGACTCAAATGGATTCTCGGTGTAAGCGAGACATCATAGCCGGGCTAGACTAGCGGCCCTACGAAGCGTGCCAAGCGGTAGCTGAATAAAAGCGTTGCTTACTGGTGAGTGGCGATTAGATGCACTTCTTGGCGAGATTGATTCAGTACAACCTTCTGAATATCCCCATAACCGAGCTCGGCCAGTTTATCCTGTAGAACATGTAATTCCTCACTTGTTGGCTTGATTTTCAGCGCTGCGACAATTATACCGCCCCTCTTCAACAAGGGCGTAAATCGCTTTGTCAAGGTGATTGTATTGTAGGGGTCTGTTGTAACGTCAATGAGTAGAAGATCGAGTTCGTTTGGACCGCAGACAATCATAGGATCGACTTCAAATGCATCACACATGAGAATTGAAACATCTGGAAATGCTTCCGAGATTTCGCTCAGTTGGGCAATAAAATCGTCTGAGAATTCTAGACCGATAACTTTGGCGCCCTTCTCCGCCAGATAGATTAGGAACCCACCAGCTGAACTGCCGATATCGAGGGCCAAGATACCAGGGCTAGCAAACTGAATGTCAAGTGCAGATTCAATTGCCATAAGTTTGGAATAACCCTGTGGAGTATTGGATGCACAGTCATTGACTAAAACCTCTTCTTTGCCTGAAATCCAAGTTGATGGTTTGGCCATTCTTCCATCGACCGTAACACCGCCAGCTCGTATCGCACGTTTTGCCACTTGGCGAGATGAGAACAGTTTTTGTTCTGTGAGCCAGACATCAAGCCTTGGCATCGCGAATCGCCTCCATTTCGCGCGGAATGACCAGATGCATTGGAACGCCCCTTAGTTTGGGCCCTATGGCTGTGACTATCCCTGAAGCACGTGTGCTTCGTTTGCATCTTAGAGAATACTCGAAAGGACCAATTCTCTCAACTCTATATATGTCCCCTTCGTGGCCCGATTTTGAGAGAACTCTGTCAAGTAGCTCTCTTGTAACACCGAAGACAAGAAGGCGCTCATGATCGTCCTTGCTCCACCTCTTGATTCTGTCAAGAGTTTGCTTGCTGAACTCCGCTTCAATTTTGGAATTAGGAATGTCAATGCCAGTCAATACTATTTCAACAGGGAGATTGTCAACCAGGATAAGGGCTTTGGTGATTTTTCTCAGTGGGGTCTTCGGCATCTCAAACTGATCGCGAATCTTGTGTAGCGGTAGCAAAGCGTCCATACGACTCGGTTTCGAAACACCAACATTCACGTATAGTCCATACCCCACTTTGCCGAGGTCTACGATGTAACCATTTTCAACTTGGCCAATAGTGAGCTTCTCTGGTCTTGGTACTATGCCATACTCGCGATCCAGAACATTAGCAATGAATTCCTCGTCTTCTCCCGTGATAGTGAGTGTGATGTGACCTCTCTTGTCAGTAGCTGCCTTCTGCACCGTTGCGTCGAGTTCTGAAATCATGTTAGTAATCTCAGATTTCATCAGACCTAGTACCCGTCCGCGGTATGGACCGTATGCTCGAGCAATGAGTGTTATCATCAAAGATAGCCTATCCTGATAATGATGACATCTATGCAATTGCTAAGTACCTTTTGCACGAAACTCAGTTTCTTGCGACATGGAGAAACTATGAGGGGGCTTTCAGGTCAGCTCTGAGCTCCTCCACGCGCTTGCGGAGAAAGTTGATTGCCTTCTCGTTGTTTACATACTCCAGTTGGCTATTGCATACAGGACACCGGAACGAGAGATTCATTGCTTCCTCGAAAGGGACCGGCGACGAATCCCTGTTCACACAGGTATACAAATCGTTGTTACTCTCGTGTTCTAGTCTTTGTTCTAGAAGGTTCAGAACCATGAATTTTTTCTTGTTCACGAGAGATTGAGCCTTTTTCGGGTCGATACGCCAGTAGTATAGAAACCAACCAGTGTTAGTGTCACGGATTCGTCTGTAGGATGCGAGATGATTGTCGTGCAGTTTGTATAGTATTCTGCGAACTACATTCAGCTTTAGATCAGTCTTTGTAGCGATTTCCTCATCGGTTGTTTCTTCAGAGTTCACAAGAACTGTTGATACATCGACGCCCTCTTTTCCAGCTATCTCCTCCACTACAAGACGAAAGAGGTCATGATTGAAGGAGCTGTGTACCATGGAAGTAATCACCTTAGCATATTGAATTTGTATGGCCGACTAGTTTCGTACTATCATTGAAAACGTCCTAGTTGAGATATTTGGCCGTGTAATAGTATTGGCTTGAATACTATATAAGAGCTATTACTTGGCTTCGCTTTTCTGGGACTTCTTTCGTTTGATGTGTACAACATCTCCGAGAGTGGGGCTTCCTCCTGATGTCACTCGGTCACTCTTTATCGGTACAGGTCCGATAGATTCCAGTAGAGAGATTTCAAGCTCTCTCTCTAACCCCCGAATTGTCTTTTTGGTGGGCTTCAGCCTGCCAGTTTCAATACCTTGGAGAGTAGAAACTCTCTCACCAATTTTTTGGGCAAGCTCATCTTGGTTCAGATTCCTCTTCTGCCTAGCACCCCGAATAGCCTGTGCGTAGTCCTCAATTAGAATCATATCATCGAGCAAGGCACGCCTAGGTTTTGGCCTTCGCTTGGGGCCAGCTCGTGGAGGTGTTGAAGTAGGAGAAACCCTTGAAGGCTCAGATGGGCTGCCTATCCATGACGGCTTTTTCGGAGCTGAATGGATTCTTCTTGAAGTGGAGTCCATTGTGTGTCCTCCAAACTTGGCGGCACAATGTGGACATACAAGCATGTCAGCACCCTCTATGGTGACTTCACGGCCAGCACCTTTCATATTTCGACCACATAACTCACAGCTTGGCACGGGAATATCCCTCTTCAAGTAACTTCATTGTATCTCAACAGATAAGCATTGCCGACCTGGCACAACATAGCGGCTCAAACTCTCATTTGGAACCAGAACATACTGCCAATAGTACTTCTTCAAAGGAATCCTTAAATTCTGAACAATCGAAAAAGAAGTGAGGTGACCTTCATTGCCAGGGACTACGGATGCAAAGAAAGAGGGCAGCATTGATGATTCGACCTACACCGAAACTTATACTCGGCATTTAGAACGTCGACTTCGTGCTCTCGAAACAGAAAAACAGATACTGCATGCTGAGCGCAGTCGATTGGAAAAAGAAACTCAAACTCTGAGAACAGAACTTGAGAAACTCCGGCAGTCCCCGCTCATTACTGCGACCGTAGTTGAGATACTTGACGATGGAAGGGCTGTTGTGAAGAGCTCTACCGGACCTAACTTCGTTGTGCATGTGGCATCCTCAATCTCGAGAGACCGGCTTTCACCAGGTATGCGAGTTGCTCTGAATCAGCGATCATTTGCTGTAACTCAGGAGCTTCCGCCCCCGCGAGACCCAATGATTCGAGCCATGGAGATCGAGGTGGCTCCAAACGTTTCGTATTCAGATATTGGAGGCTTGGACAAGCAGCTTGATGATCTTAAAGGGACTGTTGAACTACCTCTTCTGAAACCGGAGTTATTTGAGAGGGTTGGCATTGACCCACCTCGCGGTGTATTGCTCACTGGTCCCCCTGGCACAGGAAAGACTCTAGCTGCCAGGGCGGTTGCCCATGAGACCACGGCTACCTTCATTCGTGTAATTGGTTCAGAATTGGTCCAGAAGTTCATAGGGGAAGGTGCTAGATTAGTACGAGAAGTATTCTTGCTCGCGAAAGATAAAGCTCCTGCGATAATCTTCATAGATGAATTGGATGCAGTGGGCTCTCACCGACTTGATGTAGCGACTTCGGGAGACCGTGAAGTGCAGCGCACTCTCATGCAATTGCTTAGCGAGTTAGATGGTTTTTCTTCTCGTGGACAAGTTGCCGTAATTGGAGCCACAAATAGACCTGACATATTGGACCCAGCCTTGCTTAGGCCTGGACGCTTTGACCGGATTATTGATTTCCCACTACCTGATGACAAAGGCAGAGAGAAGATTTTCGCCATTCACACTCGTGGAATGAATATCGAATCAGTATTTAGCTGTAAGCCATTGGTATCCTTGAGTGACAAAATGTCGGGAGCAGATATCAAGGCAGTCTGCACAGAAGCTGGCATGTTTGCGATCAGTGAGGATAGAGGGTGTGTCACTCAGGACGACTTTCTCAAAGCAATAAAGAAGATTCACGAGCGACAGCAAGAAAAGTTTCCTAGCAACATCTACTGCTAAATGACAACGACCTCAGAGTCTACATGCCATGCGTTATCGAAAGTTCCTCAGAGAGAAGATTGGGAATCGGCTTCCAAATCGTGTTCTAGTCCCTTCGGGTTTTCAAATCGTAGGACATGTTGCCCTACTAGAGCTTCATGAAAAGCTGAGCAAATTCGCACAGCTTATCGGAGAAGCTACAATGGAGTTTGATTATAGAATCCGCTCAGTAGCAATCAAAACAGATTCGACGAGAGGAATCATGCGTAAGCCAGGGTATAAGCTGATAGCAGGTGACTCCAATACTGTTACTGAGCACGTTGAGGGCGGAGTGTTATTCCGACTTGATCCGTTGCGGCTAACCTTTTCGGGGGGAAATGTCGCTGAAAGAATGCGCTTGCCCAACATGATAAAGGGAGATGAGATGGTTCTTGACATGTTTGCATGCGTAGGACAGTTCTCTCTGCATATCGCCAAGAAGACTAGATCTAGGATTGTGGCCATTGAAATCAACCCGGAGGCGCACCGCTTTCTTGTTGAGAATATCAATATGAATGGAGTGGAAGACAGAATGCAAGCTCTGCTTGGTGATTGTAGAGAGATGCACCCGGTTAATGAGGCGAATCGAGTAATTTTAGGATATCTCCACAACACCATCGAGTATCTGCCTTACGCTTTGAGGGCATTGAGTGAGGATGGCGGATATGTGCATCTTCATGCTGCATTGCCAAAGAAGGAGGTTCCGAGCGTTGGTAATACAATTAATACCCTCGCAATGAAACAGGGTTTTGGCACTGAATTTTCTGTACGAGAGGTGAAGCACTACTCTCCCGGTATTGAGCACTACGTGTTTGACATCCACACCACACCCATTCGTACATGTTGAAACCAAGCACAAGCATTTTATCAGGTTTGAAAGACCACGTATGATGAAATCGGACACCAAGTCCATGACTAGGAAGACGATTGACTGGGGTGTGACTCAATGGGATTCAGAGGTATGTCACCAAAACAAATGGCTCGGATGATGAAGAAGGCAGGAATCGAACAGAAGGATATTGCCGGCGTGCAGGAAGTTCTGTTTAGGTTCGAAGATAAGGAATGGGTCATATCAAATCCCGAAGTAGCGATGATTAAACAAGCAGGTAGTGAATCGTTTCAGGTATCTGGTATGAAGATAGAACGCGGACTTACCGCCAGCGTTGAAACCGAGGAAGTACTGGTGAAGAAGGAAATTGAAATTCCTATGGAAGATGCAGCCTTGGTGGCAAGTCAGACTGGAGCTAGTATTGAAGATGCGATAGAAGCTCTGAAGGAGAGTAAGGGGGACTTAGCTTCTGCGATATTGAAGATTCGTCACGGCTAGCTACTCTTCTGCAGTAATCCGATCCCGTATAATCTTGGTTCTGAAGAAGTCTTCTCGTTCTCTTTCCTCCAGAGCTAACTTCACGTGTCTAGTTGTGGCTTCTAATTTCGGGATGACAATGGTTTCGAGCGCGGAAACTCTTCTCTTTGTTCGTTCAATCTCAAGAGCAAGTCGCTTCACAGTTGCTTCTATCTCAGCAAGTCTAACAATGGCCTTCAGTGCATCTCCAAATTTCGTGCTCATCGCATCTAATGTTGCACTTGAGTCAATCAATGAATAGGGAAGATCTGGGTAACGCTGTTGAACTGCTAGAACAGGAACACGAACCCCCATCATTGAACGAGTGGAGATTCGGAGGTCGGCGCGTACCTGACTTGCATGAGCGAACTCCACAACTCTTGATGGTCCCATAATCATCTTAGCTTGAGTAAGTGCTGAGAATGCCTCAGACAATGATTTTTCCATGGCTTCACGAGACTGTTTGATTGCTGCAATCGAGTTGAAGAACTCCATGATTAACGAATCTAACTTCTCTTTGAGAAGATCATAGCCGCGCTGAGCTAGTCGTTTCCTATTCTTGAGACGAAGCAGTTCCATACGTGTTGTCTTTGTGCCTGGCAAAATCTTGCTCATTGAGTTCACTTCTGCAAAAAGGACCAAATCTCGTACCTATTACTCTAATGAATAGCTCAATTCCCGAGTTCCTAAAACTCTTGCGTTGAACATCAGGCAAGTGTAAAGGCCAAAGCGGCCACTATGACACCGAAGATACAAATTAGGAGCCATTCGCGTAGATACTTCTCAATCATCTGAGGTTTCTCATCAATCTGTCCAGTGATTATGAGAGTCATGATGCATAAGAAGAGGAAAGCGAATGGGAGTGCAACCGTTGAACTCGTGAGAGGTGTATCTGTGATAAGCAGCACACCTGAGAGACCTCCGAATATCAAAAAAGAGAGAGTCATCAATGAGTTTAGTATGTGTTGAGCTCGACTGATATCCATTTCACTTGACTCCCTGTCACACCGGTTCTGGTCAACTTACCGGCTGGGTTTTCTAATTTGGTCTGCTTGAAAAAGGTTATCGTTCATCGTGATGTGTTTGGTGCAGCCTCGGTAATCAACCATACTATTTATATCGAAATAGTGAATGGTAGGAACTGTATTACAAGAAGTACATGTGATACAAGAGGGCAAAACAAGATGACAATTGCCATTCATGAAAGCGCTTTGATCAGGCACTTCAACACTAGGAAAGAAGTTCTGCGTGCGTGGGAAGAGACTGTTAACTGCAGGTCCTCACCATTCCGGGGCTATAAAATGCCGGATTCAAGGTTATACATTGAACACCCAACGTTCCTTGACAGTATCGTTGACTTGATTCTTACGAATGAGCGTCATGTGTTCTTGAGGGGTCCAGTGGGATCTGGCAAGAGTACTTTGATGCTCTTGGCTCTTCGAGATTTGCCCACCTTGGCGGATAGACGTGGCAATAAGTTTGTCACAGGCTATGTCGGAATGACCGGTCTCTACGAAAAACAAATGTCAGCAGCAATAGCCGATTCTCTAAGGATTAAGTATCGCCGGTCATGGGAATCAAGTCAGATTATAGAGGCCGTTGCCAAGGAGAGTCTAAGAAGATATGTCCAAGACAAGTGTCGCACAGCCCTATTCATAGAAGATGTTGCTGACAACCAAGAGGCAGCTTTCCACAAACTGCGATATTTGGCAGATTTGCCTACTGAAGAGATGGTCGATTCAAATAGAGGAAGCACACTTGATGAGCCCATTATCACGCTCATCATGAGTGGAACAATGGAGTATTGGAATGCCATGCTCAACTTCCTGCCGCAGATTGCACACAGGACTGAACCACTTGATGTGCCGCCACTTGATGACCAAAAGGCGAAGGAATTCGTTGGCCGCAGATTGGCATACGCAAAAGGAAAGATCGATATTTTCGATGCCACTAATTTTGACCTATATCCGTTTGATGAGAAAACAATAGAAACGATCAACCGTGCAGCCAGAGGAAATCCACGCGATATACGAATGCTTGCACGTGGGTGCCAACAGGTGGCAGCAGAAAAGCTTAGACACTCAGGAGATCCAGCTGTTACTCCAGAGATTGCCGAGCTGGTGACAGAAGCTTATGCCAGTATCTTGAAGGAGGTGTACTAAATGGTTCTAGGTAAATATAGACGAGAGGAAGAAGATAGACGAAAGAAGGATGAGGTCACAGCAGCAATAAGTCGACCTTCACACACCTCTGTAGAGAGAGTAGATGAAACTGGGCATGTTGAGGCTGTGCCAAACCGTGAGCGAAAGAGTCCCATTGTTTCGTTCTCCATTCCAATAGATCTGAGAAGTTGTTTGCAGGCTGTGAGAAATGAAAAGTCGATTAATCTGAGTATGTGGGTTGAACGTAAGCTGCGCGAAGCGGTGACAAACGAGTTTCCGACCATTGCAAAAAGACATCTGAAATCATAAGGTATCGGCTCTAATACATGTAATACATGATATATCAGTACAACGGCTTACTTGGAAGAGCTATGCATCTCGGCGTATTGTGCCACTCGTGACATGCAGAGAGCTGCTAGTGCAGGGTCGTTATAACATGGTATTCTGTTCATTTCTAGTAAGTCCTTACCAGGTTTGCCAACGTCGCCCGCCAACCAGACTCCGACTACAGGCTTCCCGCTCCCTGCTGTTCGCAGTCCTTCCAGAGTACCAGCAGCGTGTTCAGTCTGTGTCATTCCTGCAAATGTGGGCACGCCACAAATTACCAACAGCATGTCTATGTTTGGATCCCTTAGTAAAAGCTCTGTTGTGATACTATACTCTTTTCGGCCAGCACCAGCCACTACGTCCACTGGGTTATCTGTCGACGCCATGGGAGATAGAATCTGCCTAAGCTCATGACGAGTTTCTCTTTCCAGATTCGGAACCTCTAAATTGAAATCAGACACTGCATCCGTAGCCAGAACTCCCGCTCCGCCTGTATTACTAATAATACCAATACGATTTCCCGCCGGAAGGGGTTGATAATCAAATAGCTTGCATATCTCAAGTAATGAATCGAATGTTGGGGCTGTGACACAGCCGGCTTGGCGAATCATTCCTTCAAACAGCTTTGGAGATCCAGCCATAGATCCGGTGTGTGATCGTGTAGCCATTCCACCTACATCACTCCGACCACCTTTCAGAATAACAACTGGCTTTTCGTTGGCGGCGTTATATAGAGCATTGAAGAATGACCTGCCATCATCGACTCCTTCTACGTAGACTGCAATGACCGTAGACTTTACATCTGTTCTAAAGTAGTCAATTATCTCATCGAAACTCACATCTGCTGCATTTCCAACGCTAGCGAACTTGCTTATGCCAATACGTTTCGCTCGCGTCATATAAATCGTCATGCCTCCAAGCGCGCCACTTTGAGACAGAAATGCTATGTTGCCGCGCTCTGGCATCATAGTGAATGTGCCATTGAAGATTCGACTGTTGGATACTCCAACGCAGTTCGGACCCATGATTCTAACATCCGCATTTCTTGCAGCTGCGACTAGCACATCCTCGAGCTTCTTTCCTTCAGGACCAGTTTCACTGAATCCACCGGAGATTACCACTGCATGTCTAGCCCCAGCGCCTTGTACTTCTGACATAAGTTCTGCACAGTATTTAGCAGCTACCGCAATGATAACTAGGTCAACGGGTTCGGGTAGGCTTCTCAAATCCGGATACGCCTTGACACCGAGGACACGGTCTCTACTTCGGGTAACGGGATATACCTGTATTTCTGAAGCTAGGAGATTCATCAGTATTGAGTTACCTAACTTTCTGTAGTCAGATGAAGCTCCAACTAAGGCAACGGAATGAGGTGTGAAAAATTTGTCAATTTCCTCCATTGCATTCCCTTTTGATTTGCTCATGATTCTCACGCGAGAGGGCCAGTTGATTTATGTCTGTCGTGCTCACGGCACGTAATACTCATATTAGCTGTAATACTGGCTTTTGCTTGTCTTTAGAAGCTTCTTCTGTAAGCGTCTTAGTCTGCCGCGATTTCTGCACTCCGATGCTAAGACCTTGTCCAATACGACTTCAACCTCAGGACACTTTCGGTGAATGTTTGCAATGGATGTGATTGAAGCAGCTTCCACTTCCTTATTCCTTGTCCTACATGCTAGCTCAATTAAGACTGAAGCTGCAGATTCATGATAATAATTCCCAAGAGCAATGGTGATGGGTGTCACAAGGCGGCTGTTGTCTAGTTGCATAATTCGCTCAAACGTTGCGAGTGAATTTAGTGATCGAACTTGTACATGGCTATTCATACGAGAGATAAAGTTCCTGAACAGATTGTTAGACTTATCTTGCTGGTAATCAACAACAGCTGATTCCAGTACAACATTAAGAAGAGGAAGTGAGTATTTGCTTCCAAGAAGGCCAAGTCCATTGATGTCTTGGTTGATCATCATGGTGAGAAGATTTCCGTATTCAGTATTAGCTGGTGAAACTTCTGGTACTTCTAGGGGACTGTCATCTTCCTTGGTCATCGGCCGATAGCCAATTCTTAGTTGTATTACAGATAATACTGAATCGAGATTGAAGAGTAGTAATTTGTTTCCTTTGATTCCTTGTTCTGATAAGGCTATCCGACCGTACTCGGAGTACCACAGCTGTTTCAGGTGTGCTTGTTTCCCATTAACCGGAATAATTAGCTCGTGAATTCGTTTCTTGTGAATTGCTTCAGCCATTTCGATCAATTCTGTTGGAAGAGAGCTGCTCATGCTCGTCAAATCGAAGAAAAGGGCATCTCCATTCTGGAATTGCTCAATTGCAAGATTCTGAACTCTGGCAGCGAATGTGCGTATGGCGGACACCATTGACTTTTCATCTTGTAGTTCATCGAGTAATGCTACTGTATCATAATTCACAGGTTCTAGGCCAGCGGAAGAGAAGGTGGCAAAAATCACTTCTCGATACTTCAAAGGCTCAATTCTTCGTTGCCGTCCCCCTGCGCCAATTGGAGCTGAATATGTAGATTTTGCTGACTCGATTAGAAATTGAACTGCAGTCCCCCATCCGTTTCCGGCTTCGATGTTGGCCAGGAGATCAAGTAGGTCCCGTTCTCTTCGGTCGCCAATTGCATTCGCGATTTCATCAAGCTTATCGCGCTCCTCGATTTCTGCAATTCGCATTCTACTTTCTTTCAGTAGCCTGTCCAAGGGATTCTCCTTGACCACCGTTATCACTGTCACTGCCTGAATCAAGACCTACTGATTTATCCAAAAAGGATAAAGGTTGGCCAGACAAAAGGCTGTTGTATTATCCGTATGTTACGTATTACAATCAGGCTCTTTACACGTCTATCTTGAGCAAAATTCCTGTTCTAAGATTAGAACTATGTATCATTGTGTTTATGTTTAGTATGAGTGTGTCGTGTCAAAGATGACATGCCAATGCCGAAGTTTCGGATTGCCTTGGCAAGTTCAGGCAATATCGTTGGCATCTCTATCTCCTCAAGATACACCTCCAAGATGATCAATGTGGCTATGAACGGTCCGATGGGAAAACGAACCAAGCCGGCGTTGCGATGCGTCTTCGATGACACGACACATTCGTGCCGTTTTTTGACTTCCTGCAATCACGGGTCTGGTACATCTCTTCAAAGCTAATCAGTTGTATGGCTAGACCTTCTCTTAGAGAGATCGGATTTCAATGCAACAGACGAGGTAAGCTCATCCAGGGCTGCAAGAATCATACGTTCAGCCGCACGGTAGCTTTCGACGTCTTCGGTTGACAACTGAACCTTGTTGCCCAGTATGTCGCGGATGTGCCTGTAGTTTCCAATTCTTCCAGCTATCTCTTCAAAAGGGCGGAATATTGCGAATTCAAACAGTCCAAGATAGGCTAGCAGAAGCATTGTACTTAGACACCGCGTCAGGTTCGTCCGTGCCTGGCTCAGTGATCTGTTGAATGATCCACGTGATACTCCTCGTGCTCTAGTATCCCGACGAGACCTGAATGCTGCTTTGTCATCATAGGAAATGTGAACTCCGTAGTTGTCTTCCACTAGAAGATCAATGATTAGTGTTTCAAGTTGTGTTTCAGTGAGCATTGATTGCTTGAGTAGGGTCTTCAGTATTGGTTCGTTCAAAACCTGTTTAACATTGGATCGGATTCGCCTTTTCGACACTCCCCGAAACCCTTGCTCTTTCTTATTCGATTCCAAGACTCTACACTCCGTTATTCTGCATGAATTTGATGATTGGATCCCACCATAGCTACAGAGAACGTGCCTCATATAGCCCAATTTCGGTTGTAGAGGTCTATGATGACTGTTCTACACGCGAGTTATGGGAGCCTCTTAGCGGATACGGTATTGTATACCAGTGTTTCGTACGGTGAGCTTGAGATATGTCTTTCGCGAACTGCTTACCATTGAGTAATATCTGTAATACCATCCACTAGGTTTTGGGGCGCCAAGTGGATGATCTCGGCTTAAGAAACCATTCTGAATTGGGAGACACTATCACAAAACCAAGTATTAGATTCCCTCGTATCTCGTCGAACTTGTAAACTCCAAACACATAGCTTTCGGATGCCGATTCCCACTCCAAGCGGCCTTGAGCAAGAGTGTGCCTGAAGACAGCTCTACAGTGCTTCCTCACTGCTGCGAATAAGTTTCGATAGTGCCTGCGTTGTGACGGGTGGATTCCCCACCTAGAAAGAATGAATCGATTTGCAAGACTGTTACTTGAGATTAGAACAGACTTCCTCCGCTTCTGCGTCTTGCCAATGGATTTTTTCAGAGTGTTCCTCAAGCACTCCGGCACAGTGGCAAGAATGGAAGGGGTAGTTATTGGTTCATGAACGATGGACTTCGTGTTTTTACTGAAAGCATGCAAGGTCAATCATACATGTGTTCTAGCATTTCCTTAAGAGGTCCTACAAAGCTACATGTAATTCGTCGTTACTTCACTGGATTAATATCATGACTAAACAAGGTTTCTGAGAGGCTGTTACTCGGTGAAGCGCAGAGCCAGCATTCATGTCACTGGAATCGTACAAGGAGTAGGCTTTCGCCCGTTTGTGTATCGTGCTGCAAAGTCCCTCTCCCTAAAAGGATATGTCTTGAATCTTGGTGATGCAGGTGTCAGTATTGTTGTTGAAGGCAATTCAGAGAGTATTAAGGAACTGATACACAAAGTTGAGCAGGATCCTCCATCCATATCACGGGTGGACAAACTTGACATCGAATGGGAAGAATCAGGAAAACCCTTCAATGATTTCATCATAAAGAAGTCCTCTACATCCAGAAGTACTGGATTGGCCCCCGACATACCCCCCGATATTGCAATCTGCTCGGATTGCATCACTGACGTAACCAATCCCAATTCAAGGTGGTATCTGTATCCATTTACTTCCTGTGCTGCTTGTGGTCCAAGGTTCTCAACAATTACTAATCTTCCCTATGATAGACCCAATACTACAATGGTTGATTTTCCTCTGTGTGATACTTGTAATACAGGTTATACAGACCCTCTTGACCGCCGGTATCATGCTCAGACTACTGCTTGTGAAAATTGTGGGCCGACCTATCGACTTGTAGATGCACAAAACCGACCAGCTGTGAATGACAAATCGATTGCTGGTGCTGCAGAGCTGTTGTCACGGGGATTCATCATTGCAGTTCAAGGAATAGGGGGAACTCATCTAGTCACGAAAGTGACCGATGTCACTCCTATACGAAACCTTAGAACCCGGAAACAGAGAGCGTATCGACCCTTTGCCATCATGGCAAGAAACCTCGATGCTGTTAGAGCATTCTCAAGACCCACGCCGATGGAGGAGGAACTACTCACTTCATGGAGAAAGCCAATCGTACTCGTGAAGAAGCGAAACTGGATTGATGACAGGAATCAGCAATCTGAAGGGGAAGGTGCAATACCTGACGACTCTTTGGAGTTGATATCACCAAGTCTTGATACTGTGGGAGTGATGCTCCCGTACTCTCCTCTTCATCATCTATTGTTTCAGTTTCTAGAAGAGCCAGCACTGATCATGACAAGTGCGAATCCTACAGGACTTCCAATGTATATTCATCCTGACACCATCATATCTAAACTAGAAAGTGTTGCAGATTATTTTCTTGTTCACAATAGGAGAATATACCAAAGAGCAGATGATTCAGTCATTAGGGCCATCAGTAGTGATAATGCTGTCTTCATACGGCGAGCAAGGGGTTACGTGCCTAATCCGATGAGGTTGGAAGGACCCTATGGTCCGTCAACAATAGTTGCGGTAGGTCCAGAAGAAAAGACGACCGGTGCAGTGTTGAAGTCTGGACGCATTTACGTTACTCAGCACATCGGTGACACAGACCGACTTGAGAACATCGATTTCCTGTCTGACGCATTGAATCACACGATTCATCTATTGGCTGTCGACCAGATCGATGCTGTGGCTTGTGATCTCCATCCTGAATTCCTGACTACTGAGTTCGCAGAAGCGCTATCATCGGACAAGGGCATTCCACTCTTTCGGGTACAGCATCATCATGCGCACCTAGCATCCCTCATAGTTGACCATCAACTGTCATCCAATACGCGTATCACTTGTATTACAGCAGATGGATTTGGTTATGGGAATAATGGCAGTGCATGGGGTGGTGAAATTCTTGTAGGAGGCTTTGAAGAGTATGTGAAAATCGGGGGGCTGAAACAGACTGTTTATTCCGGTGGGGATCTCTCTGCAAAGTATGCAGTGAGACCGTTCGTTGGACTTCTTGGAAGGGAACTGAGTACGCGTGAGATGTTGGATATTGTTGAAGGAAGCTTGATTGCCCCTGGCATAAGCACTACGGATGAATCACTGTCATTGCTCCTTGAAGTGACCAAACGAAAAGTGAATGCTGTTCAAAGCAGCAGTGCTGGACGATATCTTGATGCAGTGGCAATAGCACTAGGGATTTGCTCGGAGAATACCTATGATGGTGAATGCCCCATGAAACTTGAATCGGTTGCTCATAAAACAAAGATACGACTTGAACCCAGATTTAATACAAATAGTCGTGGAACATTCTTGGATATTGCTGAGTCGCTAAAACAGCTACTCGAGCTCAAAAAGGATGGAGCTAAGCCTGTTGAACTTGCCTATGCAGCTCAATGGTTCCTAGGTGAATCACTTGCCAAGATAGCTTGTGATGCAGCACACAATGAAGAGCTAGACTATGTAGGGTTCTCTGGAGGTGTTGCATTGAATCGAATCATAACCAATGCAATCATCAACCATATCACCAATGAGCATCTCACTCCATTAATCCACAGGCATATTCCACCTGGTGATGGAGGAATTTCATCAGGTCAAGCCGTAGTTGCAGCTGCAAAGCTTGAAAAATAGATGTTAGCGATTGAGCTTTTCGACCTTTTCGCGGCCCATCTTGACTGCTTTGATATTGATAGACTCAAACTTCTTTGAGAAAGTGTTGCGGACTGCATCTATAGCTGCCTCTTCGGTTATCTGAGTCAGTCCTGTGCCAAGGATGGCACCAAGCATTATCATGTTAAGTGCTCTTGAACTCCCCGCTTCCTTTGCCATTTTCATTGCATCGAATTCAAGGATGTGATCAGTGAACTTGCGAATGTCATTAATGATTTCTTTGTTGGTAGGGTATGCTGATTTGCCCATAGAAACCGCTATGGGATATTGTATGTGTGAGCTCAACAAAACGCATCCATCTTTTTGAATCATGTGAGCCTCACGTAGTGTTTCAACTGGTTCAAAGCCAACAAGAAGATTAGCTGTCCCTGGGTCTACTATTGGACCTCGCGCACCAGCACCAATGCGAACAGTGCATACCACATGACCTCCTCTTTGGGCCATTCCGTGTATTTCACCCACACGGACATTGTGCGAATCAGATAGAGCAGCCTTTGCTAGTATCTCTGCCAATGTAAGGACACCTTGGCCACCGACCCCTGAGATAACGATGTTTACTGTATTACTCTTCATTTCAGGCATCCTCCTGTTTGATTGCGCCTTGTGGACATACGGAAACGCATGTTCCACAAAAATTGCACATAGTCTGGTCAATTACTGCCTGTCCGGTTTCCGCATCGAGATACATGGCTGGACATGATAAGCGATTCAAACAGCGTTTACATGAGTTACAGAGTTCGGAGTCGACGTAGTAAGGTTGGGGGAATTCACCGGTCTTACGACGCTCAGCAGCTTCAAGGAGTGCACAAGGAGCAATTGAAACTAGTACTGCTGGTTTGTGATTTTGTCTTGTCCATGTGGTCATCTCCCGAACTGCAGCAACAAGATCTGCTAAGGAGGCGAATGGATTGATTGTCTTCACATATTCTACTCCAAGTCCCTTGCAGACCTCTGCAATGTTGATTGGTGGTACCTTTTCCTGCATTCCTGTGACACCAGTTCCTGGATGAGGTTGGTGTCCGGTCATTGCAGTTGTGCGATTGTCAAGTATGACAAGACTAATTCTATGCTGATTGTAAACAGCATTGGCAATCCCAGGTAATCCAGCTGCGAAGAAGGTACTGTCACCTATTGTAGCAACAACATCTTGGTCCGTGACTTCAGCGAGACCACAGGCTGTTGTAATTGAAGAACCCATGTCGAATAGAATGTCAGCGGTTTCTAATGGTGGTGAAATGCTGAGCGTATAGCACCCGATGTCCGATGGGTAGATTGCTTTTCCGCGCGTAGCTACTCGAATTGCATAGTACGTAGCCCTGTGAGGACATCCAGCACAAAGAAGTGGAGGTCGTGGAGGCAATTCTGAGATTTCACTAGCTTTCTGATCGATTACCTTCCAGTTAATACTCGTATTACGATTTAGAATCTTTGAGAGGGCTTCAATCACAATTCGTGGACTGTATTCGAGCGTTCGAGGGAAGAAACCCTGTTCTTTACCGAGAATGTTTACCTTGATTCCATTGAGCTGTGCAATCCTTCTAGCATGTGTTTCCAAGAATGGATCAAGTTCCTCGACTATCACCACTTGCTTATGATGCTTGAGAAACTTCGATATCATCTTCTCAGGAACAGGATGTGTCATTCCAAGCTTCAAGGTTTCAGCATCAATGTCTAAAGCTGATAAAGCCTCAATCACATAATTGTATGAAATTCCACTAGTTATTATTCCCAGATTTCCACTACCAATTGTGAAGTTGAGCTTTGATGATTCTGAGATTTCCATTGCCAGTTCAATCTGTTTCAAGAGCCAAGAATGGCGAATTCGAGCTACTGAAGGTATTGGCACAAATCTGAATGGGTCTTTGACAAATTCAACCTTCTTTGGTCTATCTCGAATCGGGCCGAATGTGACTGGTGATCTAGTATGATTGATTCGGGTGGTTGTACGAAAGAGAATAGGTAGCTCGAGCTTCTCTGAGATTTCGTAAGCTTGGAGCA
>DAOVDG010000143.1 GCA_030669595.1 Candidatus Thorarchaeota archaeon | reverse complement strand
GGTTTTCTGCAGCTGTTACATACCCCAGGACTTGGAGTTCCTGACTATCTCCTCAGCCACGTCGTAAGGATGGATTTCGAGCTCTGTCTTGATCGCCTCATTGATTGGTATCACTCTGAATACGGCAGGTTCAGTGCTGAAGAGCTCGCCCCCGCGCCCTTTCACAAAGTAGTCTTCTGCGAGCTGGGCAAACTCCTTATCCATGCGACCTAGCTGTTCCTCATAGATTCCGACTGCAAACGGGATCAGCGCGTATCTTCGGCCCGTGCTAGAGTCCCATGCGCGAATCTGTCCCTTCTCGTACATCGTTTCGAGCATGCTCTCTATTCCTTCGACATGTAGCTCAAGCCGATCCGCCATCTCTTCTATTGTTTCCCCTCGCAGCTTCATCCGACTAGCAAGGTCCGCCTCCTCAGGTGTGAATATCCATCGAAGGACCTTGAGATGGGTTCCATCCTCCACGCTTGCATAGCTATTTGGGATCTTGTCGAGAACCTCAGCAAGTCGTTCGTAAGCGTCATCAATGTCTTCAGCCGTCGTCACCGGAGCCTCCTGCATTTCATGGGACCTTAAGCACCAGTGAAGACGTACACCGGGCATAAAGTGTTACGTTCTGACGTAAGTCGATTTCCCTTATGGTCAACGCGCAGCTAATTCCACAGCACTCTTGATTGTAGGAGCTTTTTTAATGGCTCACACAGACCTAGGCTCAGGTGACCACACTATGGCAGGGGTCAAGAAAGCAGCGGGACTATACTTCGAATCAATGGATCAAGACGTGGCTGAGAATGAGTTTCTCAAGGCGCTGGAAATCGAAGACCTTCCTAATTACACCGTTGCATGGGTGGAGGATAGGGTTCTAATCCTCTATATGAAAAAATGGTTCGGTCTCAAGTTCCCTAGTCAAGACAAGGCAGAGGAAGTCTTCAGACAGGTGGTCAGCGAGGGCCGCAGCTGAAGAAAAGATTGACTCCTTGAGAGTCCTATAAGGTCGCTTCGTACTCGATAAGCCCGATGATTGGAACAAATCCTAGCGATTGGTAGAGTTCTAGACCGCCGCGATTGGTTTCCGGTGTACCAACCCATGAATACTGACAACCATGTTCCAAGAACAGCTGGTTAATCTGATTGACCAAAAGGGAGGCGACACCGATTCTTCGGAAATTCGGGGACACGCCAAGTTCTCCTATTATGCCAAAGGGCGGTCGATACTTGAATTCAGGTATCCATCCTATCAGCAGACCTGCTGGCTCTCCGTCCACTACAGCAATCCTCCAGAAGTCCGCTGGAGAGTGGCCGAACTTCCCGTTTTTGATTGCTTGTTGAATCTGAAGACTTTGGTCATAATCTGTGACTGAAGAGTAGAAACCATGAACAGCCCTATCCTCGGGGGTAGACGCAAAAGCTGTCACTATGAGCTCACTGAGTTCTTCCAATGTGAAGTCATCAAGTGTCTTGACTACTATGTCCTCAGGTGTGGGTTGCGGTATCGACAAACTCAGGTCTAGCAACAGCGTCACACTCATGGATCCACTCTTCTTGAACCCAAAGCTATCGTACAGCTGGGCGTGCCACACTATGAGATCTGGACGATCAAGCGGATATCTCAACCTGCATCTTACGCTCTCGACCCCTCTGTCCTTCAGAAACGAAAAGCCGAATCTCATGAGTGCAGCAGCAACACCGTTGCCCCGCTCGTAGGGAGACACTCCTGGTTCCCATCTCCTGAGCCAGCCCGTCTTGTCATCTGACATGATGCCCAAGACACCCACGATTTCGTCATCATCCTCCAGCCGTGCAACCAAGAAGGTGTTCTCAGGTTTGCCGAATTCTTCCTGTATCTCTTCTAGTTCTTCATCCGAGTGATAGTCAAACGGACCACGGTCCTCAATCCAGTGGACATGACTCATGCACGCCAACCAAGCTTTCTCGTAGTCTTCGAAGGACTCTGCAGGTTCCACGAGAATCTCTATTTCACTCATGTTGTTCCTATTTGGCAAGGCGGATGTATAAACAGTTGCCTTCTTACTAGGCATTCTTCTGTCGCTGTCTGTCGATAAGAAAGAGAGCTCGAAGGAGGCCCTTGCAGCCCGTTGTTCAGAAACTGTTTGCGCTTAGATGCATCTGTGGATGACTTCAGGTTCTGCCTCATCGAGCTCCTGATATGATGTTTATGTGTAGCATCTACCAATGAACTCCTGTACGACAAATGTAAAACAATTAGGAAACCTAATAGCATGTGTGCTATTAAGTACGGACGGGTAAACCTTGAGAATCTGTATCAAGTGTGGCAGAAGCAATAGTGTGACACGGAAGTACTGCGTGCGTTGCGGAGCTTCTCTTATTCAACCAATTAGAAAGGAAGAGCCGAAGGAGATAGCGCGCATTCCTGAGTCAAGGCCGGCCACAACCAGAGAAACGATACCGAGTGCTGGAACGTATAAGGAATCTCCAACTCCTAAGCCAGAGGAAATCGTCACAAGTAGCAAACTGGTTAGACCGAGCACGATTCAACATAACAGGATGAGGACGGCTGAACGTCATGTGGGGAGGACTGAGCTCGAGAAGGCAAGGAATGCATTTCATCGAGCGGATCAGGTTGGCATAGAGGAGGGCGATGGGGGAATCGTTGAACCTAGGATGCTTAGGGCTAGCGAGGTGCGTGAGCTCATGGCTAGCATGGCGAATTTGCAAGATGAAACCATAACTCGAGAGCCGAAATTGGCGATCCAACCAGAATTGTCCCCACAGAGAGCATCAGAAACCGAGATTCCGCCTATTGTCACTCCCCAGCCCATTGGCGGGGATATCACGAGCACTGAGCCTATGCTTGTGGATCGGCCAGCACCCGTTTCGAAACTCCCCCCCAAAGCTAAGCCCAGAATGGAACTGCAGGGAGGTGAAGTCGGATTTTCACCGAAGTCCCCTCCCCAAGCTATGCCAGCCCTGCAAGCCAAGGAACCTATTGTGAAAGTTGCACCACCGTCAGTTGCTCCAGAACTAGTCATCGAAGCTGCAGCCATTGTGCAGACCCAAGAAGTAGAGAACAAGACTGAATCACCAATGACAAGGATATATGATCCGCAGTATCTCAATGATGCCAAACTAGGGCCAATGCTGCTTGATCATAAGATTATCCATAACGAATTGAAGAAAATCGAGTCCCAGCTTAATAGTGTCCGCTTGTACCAAGATGCGGAGGTCCAAAAGTATCACAATGCGGCTGAAACCAAGAGAATACATTATGGAAGTCTGAAAGAGCAACTCGGTCAGGCAAAACAGGAACTGATAGATGCAGGCAAGGAATACTACGAGGCCGAGAATCGCAGAAAGAAGGAAGTTGGCAGTAGGGAGAAGCAGTTCAAGAAGCTTCAGAAGAGCATCAACAAGTCGGAGGCCGCGATAAACAAACGTATCCGTGAGCTAGACAGCAAGAAGAGAAAGAACGCTTGATGAGAGAAGAACGAGCATCTCCCAGAGAAAAGCAGGAAAAGAAAGAGAATTCGAAGGAGGGCCTTGCAGCCCACCTTCAGAAACTAATCGCATTAGATGCATCTGTGGATGACTTCGGGTCCTGCTTCTGTGTAGCGTCGTTCGATACAGGGGGACTTGTTCGGGATTGTTATAAGCAATCAGGCACATATCACTCCGAGAGCAGAGAGGTGTCTAAGATGCAGGATGACCTCATAATAACAGATCCAAATGCTATGATGGGGAAGCCGCTAATAGCTGGCACTAGAATCACAGTTGAATTGATATTGGATAAGCTCGCAGTAGGTGAAACAATCGAGCAAATCCTGAATGACTATCCTCAGCTCAGTCGCGAAGCCGTTCTTGCAGTGATTTCAGGGGGTAGTTTGCAGGATGGATAGAAACCGAATCATCTCCCTAGTCATTCCAATCTTTGAGAATGAATCAATAATCGTGGCCGCATATCTCTTTGGTTCCATTGCCACTGGAACCGAGAATCCCATGAGTGACATAGACATTGCAGTCCTAACTCTCAACGGGGACGCAAATCATTCTGCTGCGATTACTCGGAAGTTGACTGTTCTCTTATCGGAAGCGCTGGATTCGATGAAAGTTGACTTGGTATGTCTTTGCGGAGCAGACCTTGCTCTTCGATACAATGTCGTGAGAAACGGAATTCTCATCTACGAGCGAGACCCAGTTGACAGAGTGCGTTTTGAGAGGAATGCAATGAACGAATATATCGACATGGTTCCTCTATGGAATGTCTATGATAGCCAAATGCTAGTAAGACTGAAGGAGACCACAGCCGGTGATTGACGCAAACATCGTAGCATCACGTCTGTCTACGATTGAACAGTGTTTCGAAATGCTTGGCCAGATCAAAGAGAAAGGATTCTCCCACTACCAATCAGACTTCGGCACACGCCTCATGGCAGAACGTGCGCTGCACCTTGTTATTGAGTCATGTATTGACATCTCGAATCACATTATCGCTGTTAGGGGTTTCAGAAGACCAAAGGATTACGCCGACGTCTTCAAGATACTCGGAGAACAAGACTTCCTCAACGAAGATCTCACAAAGCGTCTGATCAACATGGCCCGTTTCCGGCATAGATTAGTACACCTGTACTCAACCATTGACGACAGACTTGTCTTCTCATTCATAGAAACCGACTTGAAAGACATCTTGGATTTCAGCCGGGTTATCGCTCAAATGCTGTGAATGCAAAGTTACTTCGATGATAATCATGAGTTCATATGCGCACATGGCGATTCCAATTGGAGTGATGGGTCAGTTGGTCATGGTTGCCGCGCTCGGAGTCGTTTCTTCATTGATCGGCAAGCTCTACAATAGCAGACAGGAAATGCATTGAGAATCAATAGGGAAACACTTCAAGGGTTATATGTTGCCAAGTTCCTAATCGACTAGCAATCACCGACCGATGAAAAATGAATGTTTGAAGGAGGGCCTTGCAGCCCGTCCTTCAGAAACTAGTTGCACTAGATGCATCTGTGGATGACTTCGGGTCCTGCTTCATCGAACTCCTTGCGGCTGACCCACATCTTCTGGAAAGTCTTCAGTGAAGCAAGGATGCTTCCACCAATCCAGACTGAGTACTGCCTCTCAGGAGGAGCA
>DAOVDG010000125.1 GCA_030669595.1 Candidatus Thorarchaeota archaeon | reverse complement strand
TCAGCGGATGTTGAGAATCGCGGACCATTGATGCATACGTACGTTCCTTTCTCATGCACTTTGTATCCAAGCTTGCCTGCCGTATCAACTGCAACCTCCCTGAGCTCAGGGCAGAAGGGTTCACCAAATGGAAGATGCCCTATTGGACCACCCTCAAAGAATGTGTCCTTTCTTTGTCCGAACGTTCTGTCGAATATCTGGTCTGCAATAACGAATTCGCCTAGCTTAACCCTGTCTGGCTGAAGGCTCCCGCAGGCTGCTGGACTGATAATCCTCTTGACACCAAGTGATTTCATTCCCCAGATATTGGCACGGTAGTTTATTGCATGAGGGGGAATCGTATGCCCTCTCTGATGTCGTGCCAGAAAGGCGAATGCTCGGCCCTTAACTTTACCAACAATGAAATGATCCGATGGAGCGCCAAAGGGTGTGAACACTTTCACTTCAATGGGATTCTGAATCGCCTCTGAGTCGTAGTTCCCACTTCCTCCGAACAGCCCAATCTCAACCGGTAGAAGTGCATCCAACTCTTCCTTCTGAGACCTGTCCAGAGGAGCACATGCTAATGTTGCCTCGAAAGCCATTCCTTGTTCATCTCCTTCGTCTACTTGATGAACCGCCAGACCTTGTCTAGCGGGTATTCAATCTTGCCAAGGAATCCCAAGTGCGACTTGATCTTCGAGAGCTGTTCATCAGACAAGACGATATTATTGTACTCTCGGAGACACTTCTTAAGTTCCTGAGTACCAAGCTCGGTCGTTCCTTCCCCCTCGAAGATCTTGGTGATAAGCGCTGTCAAGTCCTCGTAGAAGTTCCATGGCCATATCTCCCATGCCCACGTGATTTCCAAGCCGTAGAAGTCCGGCACGAACTTGGAACCAACAATCTGTAGCAGGGTTGCCGTCTTCACGTCGTTGGGGTCACCCACTTCCTTGACATGGTTGACTGCCATAGTTAGACTCTGACCAGTGTCAGTTATGTCGTCGACGATGAGAACGCGTTTTCCATCAATGTTACCAACAAGGGGGCACGATAGCTTGGCTTTTCCGTCCTTTGTTGCAGTGACGCCCCAGTGGTCGACCTTTACGCTGAAGAGGTCTTTTACGCCGAGGAGATCACACTGGATCCGTGCATGCACCCAGCCCCCTCTTGCGATGCCAACGATGGCATCAGGTTTCCAGCCTGAATTCCTGATATTCCGCGCAGTCTGATAGGCATAGCTGTAGATATCATCCCAATCCAGCACGTAACAGAGTGGTCCTTTGAGTTCCATATGTTTCACGCACTCATTATTGAGCGCGACGGGTGCGTTAAAAGTTTGTTTCCTAATCCACCAGTCAGGAACAGTAATAGGACGCGGCCTGGGGATTGCGGGGTTGACCTATAATGTCAGATGAAGAGAAGTGTGTTGGTAAGGAACCAAGGAAAATCATTGCCAAAGTAATAAGCCAGAAGGGCCACTGTGCTATCGGCCACAAGGTGGGCGATCTCGTAGAGTTTGACCACTTTGGGGTGAAAGGTGACATATGCATCAACGCCCTATTCACAATGCTTCCAGTCGCATATGCCATGATGCATAACTCATACTTCCCATGGCTCAAAGACCAGTGCAAGGAGCTACACGCGTGTCCTGATCCACACAATCCTGTCGTCTTCGAGCTGAATCGTTCGGAAGCTATGGATCGCAAAGCAACAGGCTAGCTAAGAATGGGTCTGCCGAGTTTCAATGAATCAAACTCACCGGGTTTGAATCGGAGTTGAACGGAAACTCCAGCTCCCTTGGGGACCTCAACGGGCTCGGCTAGTGGAAGAAAGAGTTCTTTCCACCCATCATCCATACCAAGAGTGATGTCCTCGTACAGCTGCGCTTTGAAGAAGCCAACAAGACCATGCATAATACCCCCCTCAACAATCGTATACTCAAGCGTTTCATTGACTTCAGCAGGAATGTCCGGTGTGCTGAAGTCGAACTTCGCGATCAGGACGGCATCGGACAGATCTTTAGCGTCACCTTTTCCAAGCGTCTGGGGTTCCTTGGGGAATTCCAAGTCAAACAGACTGAAGCGTTTCCATAGTGAATGGCATTCGACAGGCACAGCGTATACTGAGGCGCTTGCAGGCAAGATGATTCCACCAGGCTTCAGTATTCTCTTGGCAGCATGAGCGCAGGCTGGCACTTGTTGTTCAATAAGTAGCATCGAGGACAGCATTTCACAGACAACAATGTCTGCTTGCTCTTCAGGTACATAGTCTTCAAAATGGGATTCAACGAAACTGACCCTTTGAGAAAGACCGTTAATCTCTGCAGCCTTTCTTGCGTAATTCAAGGATTCTCTATTCACATCGACTGCAGTAACAGATTTCGCTCCTGCTCTAGCGGCAATGAGGGCCAAAATGCCAGTTCCCGTTCCAATGTCCACAACACGTGATTCTGGCCGCACAACCTTCTGAAGTGCACGCTGGAATTTCGTTAAGCGTGACCTATGGCTCAGAAGACTTGCCGCATGGAGCATTGGGAATGGAGTTACGTATTTCATAACAACCAATCTTTGCCATAACGAGAGGTACTTATAACCCGAGTGCGGAGAAACGCATCGCCTTGGATGACCCTATCGGTCAGCAGAAGTCATCTTGGGCCTGTAGAGGAGCAATGATTGGACGTGAATGACGAAGACCTGAGTCTTGCGTTGGAAGCACTGGAAGAAGGGCGCTTCGATGAAGCGGTGAAGCTCCTTGAGAAGTTGGCGGAAGTCGAAAACGAGAACCCCGATGTTTTGGTTTATCTTGGCATTGCCTATGTGCAGACGGAAAAGCCTGCAAAGGCTGTCGATGTGCTGCGGAGTGCTGGCGAGCTGGTCGAAGAACATTCAGTCCTGGCTCTTTTCCTAGGTAGAGCTTTGAAGGCTCTTGGTCATCTTCATGAGGCTGAAACTGAGCTTAGAAAATCTGTTCGACTCGACCCTCGAGCTCAAGACGCATGGCGCGACCTTGCTGATGTCCTCGTAGCTAAACAGGAGTATGCTGCTGTCATTCATGTTGCTGAGCAGGGGCTTGAACGATTCCCCCGCGATGCCGCCTTGAGAATTCTCTACGCATTGAGTCTGCACAGACTTGGCGACTACACAGCCTCAACCGAGGAATGGACCAAGGTGCATGCTCTTCGTCCGGACTCACTAATGGCTGCCGTGAGCTGTGCACATGACTTCTTGATTCAAGGACTCTACAATGAGGCGCAGCCATTCGTGGCTCATGCGAGCAAGCTTAATGATCAAGACAATCGACTGAAGGTTCTTCGCAGCGAGCTACATATGCAGCGGGGAAACGATGAAGCAGCTCTAAAGATACTGCGGCCCATCGCTGATGGCAACCCCCCTGATGCTTCTGTGTTGGCCAGACTTGCTGTTCTCGCCCACAGAGCTGACAATAGCGAAGCGCGTGATGAGTACATCAGAAGAACCGAAGATGCGATAGTCGACATACCACAGGGGTGGTGTGCTCTCTACTATGTTTACAATCATCTGGCCTGGAATGACGAAATAGTTGACTGTCTCGTGCGTGGGACTTTGGATGATGCCGGCTCGGCGTCTCCATGGATTGCATTGGCCAACGTATACAGTCAACTGGGCAAAACCGATGATGCTGAACATGCTTGGGGCATTTCATTTGGTTTGAGACGGTATGTGAAGATTCACTGCGCGTCTTGTGGGCTGGACATGAGAATACCTTATCAGAACGGTCAATACTTCGACCTATCAGAGTCCCGGACATGCGAGAAATGTAGCAAAGCCATGCCAATGCCTGCAAGTCTCGCGATATACTGATTAACGAATAACGATGGTGCTGCATGTGGATAATCGCAGGTATCCCAGCCATCCAATCCCAGGTGTCGGAGCTATCGTGGTTGGATCTGCTGGTCTTCTTCTTGTACGCCGTGACAAGGACCCTGGCATAGGGCTCTGGAGCATCCCTGGCGGCGCGGTTGAGTTGGGCGAAACGCAGAAGGAAGCAGTTGTGCGGGAGGTTATGGAGGAGACCGGAGTACAGTGTGAAGTCCTGGAGCTCGTTTCCACGGCTGACCTCGTAACTCTCGATTCAGAGGGACGTGTAGAGTATCATTATCTCTTAAACCACTATCTAACACGAGGCCTGACGATGGGGACTCGACCGGAAACTCCAGCCGCGGAAGTGACCTGGTTCCCGCTTGACTCACTGCCAGTAGAAGAGATGCCGATACTGATTTTGGATCTTCTTGAAAGCTTGCGTGAAAGGATGTTATTGTTGACCAGTCGTGATTAATTATCCCTCATCAAGCGTATCCTTGAGCGAGCTGCCAAGAGATATAAGAGCTGAGAGGAACTCCTGTATTCCCCTAGACAGCTCAGTGCTTGAAATAGGATGTGCATGAGTAAATGTTCAGAACAGTCATTGCAATACTAATCGCCCTGTGTGCCGCGATAATCATTGGGGCTTTTCAAATTGTGAACTTGAGCTTGGCAGAAATTCAACTGATTGCAGATTCGGGCGATATAATCCTCACGTTGAAAGCATATGGAGCCGCATTGTTCCAAGAATTGATGCGCCCTTACACCTTTGCGAGAGACGAACAGGCCTACGCTCCAATCGTTGCTCTAGGAGTGGCTGGTTTTCTTTCGGGTCTTATCTCAAAGGATTGGAAGCGAATGATCGTTGTTTCCTTGGTCTGCGTTGGTCTTTTCTTTGCAGGTTTTGCTATCCTTGTTCAGGGCGTGGAGTACACACTTGAAGCCATCTCCGCTAGTGCAGTTGACCTTGGAATCGATCTTGGAGCAGCCATTGCTCTGCTCAGCATTCCCGGAATCATAGGAGCCTCTTTGACCAAAGAGGACTATTAGGAACTGGAAAAAGCCGCGTAGGAGAAGCTACCCAAGGATTCTTGCCAATAGGTCTGACACGCGGGTCAGGAATTCATCCAGATGGTCCCGGTGAATAAATGCTCCTGCCGCCATTGGGTGACCTCCAGCTTCCACGATGAGCGAGTCATGTTGTCCGTTCAAATAATCCCCAACTTCAGTGAACGCTTCCTTCAAATTAACGCCCTTCTTCACTAGGTGCTTTCGACACCGACCTGAAACCTTGACTCTTGGGCCTTCATCGGTAGTATTTGTGCTCACGCCAATCACTGGCTTATCCTCTGGCACAATGCGAGAGCCTTGCGCCATCCCAATGACAATGCCCACAATGGTGTCTTGAGTCTGTGGGTCATTCACAACATACATGCCCGGCTTCTCTTCGTAGCCTTCTGATTCCAGTCTGCGCAAAGCTGTTGCCAAATTCATCCTATGCTGTTTCAGAAGCGTGTGTCCTTCAAGGAGCGCCTCTTGGTCGCCAAGGCAGATTCTGACGCCAACTTCAGCCCTCCTGTTTCTTCCGCATGCGTTCAGTAGGGTGGAGAACTCCTTCGAACTGCGCAATTCAGTTCTGGCCGGTCTGTTCTTGAGAGTTATGACCTCTCCTACTATCCCCGTGGCAACTCTAGGGTTCTCGTAGGTTTCAAGAATCACATCGATTAAACCTTGAACCACTCTCTGCTTCTCTTCGCTACTAAGGTCAACCCATATTCTCCACTGGTCGTCTGAGGTCTTGAGCGGTATCTTCAGATTTTGATAGAATGAATAGACCGCCTTGCGTGCGCCAGTGATTCCCGGGAGATATGGGTCGGTAGCATACTCGAGCAGGAATGGCAACGGTCTCGTGTTTATCCCGAAGAACGTGAGGTCTCTATCAACTTGGATGCATCCTACCGATACTCCCAGACTGACTATCTCCTTGTTC
>DAOVDG010000059.1 GCA_030669595.1 Candidatus Thorarchaeota archaeon | reverse complement strand
CTTGCCATTCCGCAGATCGCGCTATTTGGTATGCTCGTTCCCGTGTATGGCTTTCCCTTGACACTGACGGGGATAGCGATCGTGTCCTTCGTGGGCGTGCTGTTGATTAGACACGGACTTGCCCAGCCAAAACCAGTCCCTACAGAGGACACTTGGATGGCACAATCGACGGAATCAGGTGCGCTCGGGGACATGTCTTCGGAGGAATCTACGGAAACGTGGCCTACTGATGTATTCGACGATAAGCCCACGGAGGAATAATTGCACATCTACAGGTTCCCAAATTCATCCAGCTGAAGCAAATGAAGTGATTTGAGTGGCGCACGCAGTTCTGCAGTCCATCCTCAGCAAAGTTAAAATCCTTTGAGAACAAGAATCGGTTGGTGTTAAACTTGGGAGAACGACCTGGATTCCTTACAGTTAGCTATTCTGGTTCTGGTCTCACGACCATGAACTATGAGAAGAAGATGATACGAGAAAAAGATGTGAAGTTTGACGGTGAGGATGGCTCACTCGAACTCACCGATGTTCGTCTTGTATGGATCAAGAAACCCTCGAAATGGGGCGGCATGGGGAAGTTCGGAGGCATTGCTGCCGCAGTTGGTGGGGCTATAGCCGCTGACATAATTGGGAACAGCGTTGGCGGTGTTGCCGGACACGCGATTCGGCGCACTGGCCGAACAGTCGCCTATGCATCCATTGGCGCAGCTGTCACATCATGGACTATGGATTCCTATTACAACAAGGACAAGAACGGAAACACGGAGACCATCGCCCTTCCGCTTGTAGCTATCAGTCAGGCAACTCAGAGCGGTAAGAAACTGATAGTCGAACTCAAATCAGGTGGAAACATGCAGTTTGAGTTCAAGCAGAAAAAGGTCATTCCCTCTGTCGTTGCAAATGTCAATTCTGCCCAGAGCGAGGGCAAGTGCCCATACTGCGGCACCACTGCACCGAATGCCACAGCATGTCCGAAGTGTGGAGCGCCACTCGAAGGCGGAGGAGGGGCACCAGCTAAAGGCGGGGGTGAAACCATCCACATGCCCACAGAGGGAGGCGGTGGATTCTGTAGGAAGTGTGGTCAGCCACTGCCCGCGGGTTCCAAGTTCTGCGGCAAGTGTGGGCAACCGGTCTAGGACGCTCCTTGGTCAGCGGAAGAGGTCCTCGCTCTTTGGGCGAGGAATACCTCTACTGCTCTCTGAACCATCTTCATACTCGTAGCCCCGGATGATAACGACCGGAACCCCCTCGTCTGCCTGTCCCATGAGAGGTTCCGCGGATGCTGCCAGCTCGTCCACCTGACAGACAGTGGATCTCTTGAGAGTTCGTCCATAGAGATCTTGCTTCCCTCTGTTGTGTTTGAACGCGTTAATCCCTGCAGACCCGATTGCAAGATTCACGGACCCTTTTCGCCAGGGTCTCCCTTGTGTATCAGCTATGACAATCCCTAATTTGACGCTGGTTGCATCAATCAGCTTCCTCAAGATATTTCTTGCACTCCAGTCAGGATCCTCAGGAAGAAGAATATACGAATCCTCGGGTGCATTTGAGCGGTCAACTCCGCTGAAGTTGCAGACAAGTCCTATCTTGGTTTCAGTAATGAGAGCACCCTCACTCCGAATCACTTCCTTGCTTTCTCTCAATGCCAGTTCGACTTGCACAGGGTCGAAACCATTCTGTTCGGCTATTTTTCTTGCCCTGCCTGACACTGACACCTCGTCACCGTGCACAACTCTCCCTTCGGACTTCGAAACGATTGTATGAGCGATAATGACTAGGTCACCATCCAGCGGCTGGATGTTGGAGGTTTCAAGAGCCTTGAGTATAGCATCTGCAACATCATCCCCATGTTCAATGATGGGGACACCTATCAATGCCATGATGGAGATACTTTGCTTACTCAATGCTTCATCTCGGCCCCCCGGTATCTGTAACACGGAAAAGTCCTCTGCTTGTTGTTCACTTCTCTGGAAGAAACCTGCTCTATCGGAGGAGTACTCCAGACGGACCAGAATGCTTCTACAAGCATGTACAACGGCAAAAGCCTAATAGGTGTAACGGAGATTCCACAATATCTAGAAGCAGAGAACTGCTTTATGTAGGGAAGACGCTCGTTTTCCTATCCACCAGAGAACGTAGATCCTAGGGCTTGAACCAATAGAGCCTGTGGAGTGATTAGAATGAGTCCTTCAAAGAAGACCGGAAGCACCAAGTCTGGCAAGAAAAAGAAGCGTAGCGCCGGGAAACCAAGTAGTGGTAGGAAGACAAAATTAGACGTTCCCATTATGGACGACACAGGCGACATTCGCCAAGGCACGATTGCCAAGTTCATGAGAAAGAGAACTCAGCTGGTAGGCTTCGAAACGGGGCTCAACAAACACACCCAGTTCACAATAGAGTTCCTAGACAACGCTATTGACGCGTTGGAGAGCTGGTGGTGGAAGACAGATAAAAGGCCACGGCTCAAAGATGCGCTGGACCCGGAGATTGTTCAGGAGATACGGGACAAGCTTGAGGGGACCCTGCACGATTCGATTGCTCTCAGCAAACGGCTCGAAAAGGATGTTCGCGCTGGAAAGGAAATCGATATTCCCCCCCGCCGAAAAGAAACGCTTGATGAACAGCTCACGAGGTTCAGGAAGTTCTTGATTCCATTCAGGGGTTTGATCAAAAGACGCGAACCCCTAGTCGTGATGCAGCTCACGGAAGTTCAAATGCCTGACCTTATACCACTCGATGACGAAGAGGGGTTTAAGGTTTACGAATTCATCTGCTTTGACAATGGTGTGGGTATGGTTCCGTCAGACCTCGAGAAGTACGGTATCTATTTGGCATCAAG
This sequence comes from Candidatus Thorarchaeota archaeon, assembly GCA_030669595.1. Classification (GTDB taxonomy): domain Archaea; phylum Asgardarchaeota; class Thorarchaeia; order Thorarchaeales; family Thorarchaeaceae; genus WTCK01. The sequence continues at coordinate 10,553 of DAOVDG010000059.1, read as the reverse complement.
CAAATCGGAGAAATTAAGGCAAACCAGAGGAAGTCAGGGCTTCGGCGCACCATCTGCATTCAGTGATGCCCAGAATACGACTGGAAAGCCAATCTTTACCGTTTCCAAGCGGTTCACATCAGATCTGGCGACTGTAACCGACTTCTATACAACGACAGCTAATACAAAGGATTACGTCAGTGGCCCCATTGATATGGACCTTCCATTTGAGCACGGCACATTCATTAAACTTTACTACCTTAACATCCAATACAGACGGGGTTACGCTGACATCTACACAGAGATGGCTTCTCTTCTCAACGCACACACTACAATTGTGTTTATTGATCCATACGGCGTTGTTCATATCTATCCGCGGCGTGTGAAGAGATTCCCAGATGAGCCCAAGTATGCTCAGCCTCATCCTGCAAGTATACGGATTGGAGAATTCCAGGACCTTCTGCGGGAAACCCCAGAGTATGATCTAGGGCGCTTCCTCACACGGGCGTTTGTTAGGCTTAGCACAAACAAGGCCCGAACTATCATCCAAGGCGCGAATAAGGAACTACGGCGCCGTCACCTTGACACTCTGAGCATGAAGACGCCTGCTGATTCTCTGTCTAAGACAGAAGTGGAGCTATTGTACAAGTCATTCTCGAGTCAGGAATACATCTCTCCACCGACGGACACGGTTGTACCCGTCGGAGCTGAGGTCTTCGAGCAAACGATTGATTTGGCTTACAATCCTGAGTTCGTCACCGCGGTGACGCGCAAGCCCACCTCTGGAAAGGGCCTTTCCTTCGCAGTCGAAGTCTGTATCGCGTATGGTGGGGAGCTAAAGACTGCCACTTCAGCCCCAATGGCGCTCTGGCGGTTTGTGAATCGCGTGCCCAAGCTTAGAGACAACAGTGACTGCGCGACGTGGAAAAGCACAGCATCGGTCAATTGGAAGAACTACAAGGTCACCACATTCGATAATGGCATTCCTCGTGGTCAAATAATGGTCTTCATTCATGTGGCTGGTGCATATGTGCATGTGATGTTCAAGGGTCAGAGTAAGCAGGCTCTAGCAGAGGATGAGGTTCTTCTGAGAGAGATCAAGCTTGCCCTTGAAGATACAGGTCGAAAGTTCAAGAGGTTCATCACAAGGCGTGAAACTGCGCGTCGAAAGGCAAAGCGAGCGGGAATCCTTGCTATGTACGCAGACCAGTTCGCTCAGAGTCTGGCTAACATAGTCAATGATGGTTGCAGGAAGCCCAAGTTCAATGCTGAGGTACTCGCCAGAAAAATGAGGGACTCCATAACTGGATTTGAAACACAAGTCGACGCTGAGGAAACCGAAACGGACGCAAAAGGAACCGATCTTGTTGCAGACGTACCTCTTGGCGAAGGTGAACCCGCTGAGGCTTCAATGGAGGGCGGCACAGAATGAGTCCAAGAAAGAAGACGGAAAAAAAGGAAACAGTCCAATCCACATTGGGTGAGCTTGTAAAGAAGCCCTCCAAGAAAACCACTAGCAAGAGGAAAACGGCCAAGAAGAAACCCACAGCAAAGACAACCAAGAGGAAGGCACTTCCTAGGAAAGTCAAGGAAAAGCCCTCCGTCAAGAAAGAGCCAAAAGGTGTAACAGGTCCACCGTTGACTTCGCTTCCGGGTGTTGGATTCAAGCTTAGGGACCGGCTCATAGCTGCAGGATATGACTCTGTTCTCAAACTTTCAAATGCCAGGTCGAAGAGCGTTGCAAAGAAAGTGGACGGGCTAAGTAAGACGGGCGCGAAGAACCTAGTGCGGGCTGCAAAGGAATCTCTCAAGGTGCCTGAGAGGAGTGCCAAGTCGAAGCCTGCAGCGGACACTGAGTCTGAGGATGCTGCAGCAGTGGAAATCACGCGAAGCTCCACTGAGATTCCTCTTGCTTCTCTGCCAGGTGTAGGTGCAAAGATGGTACGCAAGCTTGAGGACTCAGGTTACAATTCTGTGTCCCGATTATCCCGAGCGCGTCCGCAAGGTGTTGCGCGAGTTGTGAGCGGCTTGAGCGTTAGTCGAGCTAAGATGATAATTGTCGCGGCGAAGAAGGCCATTCAAGATAGAGAGATGCAAGCGATAACTGGAAAGGTTATTCCAAAGATAGAACCGACGCCCGTAAAGAAACCCGTAACTCCCAAGGAGGAGGTTCCTAGGGAGGTAACAGTTGCGGCCAAGAAAGTGGAATCCAAAAAGAAGGCTCCACAAAAGAAAGATTCACCCAAGAAGGCACGAACCAAGAAGAAACCAATGAAAAAGGATGCAGAACAGATTCCAAAGAAGCATCCAAGGACGAAAGCGAAGAAGAAGAAATCAGGCCTTCCCGTCCCTGCGGCTGTCACTCGTGTTGCCAAGCAGATGAAGATGAAGTGGAAGAATGCTGAGAAGAGAGATAAGGCTCTCGCAGCTGGGGCGGAACCCAAGGAGGGCGAGTTGACGACAGAGGACACAGTCCAAATTGTTGGCTTGACATCCGATGAAACACAGGACAAGCTAGTCCAAGTTGCCATGGATGTCCTCAACGAAACTATGATGACGGGTCGCCCTGCCTTTGAGATTCCTAGAAGATCTGCAGACAACATTGTCTGGGATGAGATTAGAGACCTTCTCCTCCTCGGAATGAAGACCATCACGCGACCCTACCATTCATTGGCGTCCGTCGTAGATGCCACACGCACTGCTCGAGTAATGGAAATAGTATTCGCGTTGCTCAAGGCTAACCTACACGCAACGAAACGAGAGGTGTTCTACAGTGACGTTAACCTGTTTCGGGAACAGAAGTATAGCGATAAGATCATTGAGGATGTTGCATCTATGCTTCGTACGACTCGAGACAGTGTCCATGTTGTTGCTTCAGCCCGAGGATCAGCCATGGGCCGTGTGGTCATAAGAGATGGTGGCGACACTATTGATTTGACGAAGATGGGTACAGGTGGGTGGGCAATCACACCATTCCTCAATCAGGTAGAGATTCTTGAAAGCGATGCAGAGTTCATCCTGCTTTCCGAGAAGGATGCTGCAGTGATGCGTCTGTCTGAAGCCAAGTACTGGAACCGACAACCGTGCATTGTCCTTACAGGAAAGGGTAGTGGTGACATCGCAACGAGAGCATTCCTGAAGATGCTTGTGAAGGAGCTTGAGATTCCTGCCTTCGCCCTTGTCGACTCAGATCCGTATGGACATTACATCTACTCGGTGTTTCTCCGTGGCAGCAAGCGGCTCAGTTACGAGTCACCATTCATAGCCACCCCGGAGCTGAAATTGCTTGGTGTCCTGAGCAGAGACCTTGACGCGTACAATATTCCAAAGGCTGTTCGGATACCAATGGAGCCAACAGACGTCAAACGAGTAAGGGATATGCTCAAGGAGCCCTTTATCCAGAATAACAAAGCTTGGGTCAAGGACTTGAAGCTGATGCTGCAATTGAAGGAGAAGGCTGAGATACAGGCCTTTGCCAGCCACTCATTCAAGTATCTGACAGATGAGTACTTGCCCACGAAGTTGGAAACCGGAGATTGGATTTGAGTTCCGCAATTAGTCGTCACTGTGTTGTCGGAAAGTTTCTGTCTTCTTCCTCTCGGTCCTTCCTCCCAATGGCAATGGCCCCGCGGTTGAACCAATCATGCCTGGGGCATAAGACCTGTCGTACACGTTAGGTGGTGCGGAGGATTGAGAGGTGGCCTTAGATCGCTTGACACCAAACAGGATTATTATTGACACCACAACAATGGCTAAAGCCGCAACGATGAAATACTCAAGCATAGTACGATTCCCCGCAGATTCTATGTATGTCTGAAGGCTTATCTATTTGTTGTCTGGATCAAGGCTTAGCTGCAGTTCCTATGCGCCCAATTGGGTTGCCGGAGCTCTTAGTTGCAGTCTATGCTTTGCGAATCTTCTTGTCGAGACCCCTAAGCCTCTTGGGGGCATCAGCCTCCTTGTACTTTTCCGCAGCAAGCTGGTACTTTGCGAGGGCTTCTCTTGACCGCCCCTCTTTGGACAATCGATCACCATCAGATTCAATGGCCTTCCCCCAAGCACCGTAGGACGCGCGTATCCTCTCGGAGCATTTGGCTCTCATTTTTCCTCGAGTTGTAAACATGAAGATTTCACGTGCTTTCTTGAACTGGACTGCAGCCCATTCAAACTCGCCAGCCTTGAAGTGCATCTCACCCTGCGTGAGATGCGATGCTGCCATCGCTTCATAGCCGCCATCTATTCTCTTCTGGGCCTCGAAAGTCGCCTTGGGATTTCCCGCCCTCTCGAAAAGCGTCTTGGCCATCTCGAACGATTCGATGGCATTTTCGTGTTCGTTCTCCTTCTGCCTCTGGACTCCCTGTTCGAGCCTTGCTTTCCCCATGGCTTCGTAAACGTAAGACGGATACTCATAGCCATCTCCTGTGATTGTGGTCCCGCAATTCGGACAGGAGGGTGTCTTCAGTTCGTGCATTATAGATGTGATGGCAACTTTCTTGGGCTTCCCTACGACAACGTCTACGAAGTCACGCGATGCAACTCCACGCCCTCTGGGGAATAGGTGTGTGACAGCTTCTGTTGTGCTAGCATTAATTTCATCCGGGAATAAGTGCCGCAGTGCTTCATCTGTTGAAGTAGCTATGTCGTTTTCGGCAACCCTTGGAGGCGCCACTTCCTTGAATGGCATGCCCTCCTTGACTTCGTCCGAAGAGAACTCCGGTATAGACGATGTGTCCCAACTCATCTCAGCACTTACATGATCATAATCGCGCACTTCAGCCTCTTGAGATGATTCGGGTTCGGCAGGAGCGGCTGCTAGCTCATCGGCTGCCACAATAGGCATCTCCTCCACCGGGGCTGGGCTGTCAGCTTCCCAGGTCAATTCATCAGCTGGTGGGAGTGATGTTGCTTCGAGGGCGGATTCTTCTTTAGGACGTGCTATCTCTTTAGATTCTGGAAGGACAGAGTCATCGATATCAGGAAGAACATCTGCTTCTGCATCTAAGCTGGTCGGTGCCTCTGTTGAGTGCACTGTGGTCGGCACACCAGATTGTTTCAGCATGTCTGCCATCTTATCCTCGAGATCTTCCACCCGCGCAGTTTCGGTATTTGGTGTATTCTCTGTGACGATAGGACTGCCCATGGGTTTCATATCATCTCCGATTCTGATTCCACAATGCAGGCAGAAGGTTGATCCTTTGCGAATTCTCTTGCCGCATTCTGGGCATTCTATGAACTCAGCCATTGTACAAAACCTCTGGTCTATTACTGACTGCGGCTGGTCTTCCTTGAGGAACAGCACGCCTACTGAGAAACTGAACGGCCAAACGCGTAGCAACGTCAGCTCGGCGTTTCAGGTAATTCCCACCAGAATTAGATTTGCAGTGTTTCATAAGGATAGCTTAGACGTATTACCAGATATAGAGCAATGCTTATGCCTTCCGTATGGTCATGAAATCCATCGATGCTCCTCCGACAATCTTGAGGTGTGGGTGAATTTCCGAAGCTGATACGAGAAGTCTACAACGGCAAACCTTTTGTTCTCCTATTTTCCCTCTTTCCTAATACGGGAAGTCTAGTGACAACCACGGATGTGTAACTCATGCCGGCAATGCCAAAGCGGGAGATCTTTGAACGAATAATCCAAAATATTACCAGCAAGTTTCCGGACGTCTATGCCGCACTCTTCATCAGTCCAGAGGGCTTTCCGATAAACAGCTGGGGAGTAAGTCTAGAAAGAGCTGAAGAGATATCGGCGCTGCTCAGTGCCCTCATCGGTAAGACGAAAGAGATCATCAGACAGGTCAATGAGGGCGGTGATTTGCATTTCATCCAGGTTCAAACGACCTTCGGCGGAATTCGCATTGCTCCTCAAGAGGAGTTTATTCTTGTTACTCTGACCAAGCTCTGATTCATCAGAACCGCGGTTTCACAGACGCACCACAGGGCCTTTTAAAGGGTAGACCAATCCCATTGTACGGTTCGCTTGATTTGGTTTGTCGAATCCTGTTCTCATCGTGCTTTCACTCGGTGCCGCAACTAGTGCCATTTTTATACTGTGTGAGTCCACCATAACTTGGCCACGTGCTTTGCTTCGGTGAAATTCAGCGTATCAAGCACTTGAGGGAGGTCTCTAAGATTCCAGCAAAGAAAGACAAGAGCGATGTTGACTACGAGGAGTTTGATGAAGGGAAAGATTCTACATTAGAGGCTAGTGCAGAAGCTAATGCCAGTCTCGATGTGACCGATCTTCCAGGCGTCGGACCTGCAATTGGGAAAAGGCTAGCTGAGTCAGGTTACAGGAGTGTTGAAGCGATTGCAGTGGCTTCACCGAGAGAACTTGCAGCAGCGGGCTCAATTGGCGAAACAACTGCGACGAAGATTGTCAAGGCAGCACGAGAGATGCTGGATATCGGTTTCGAAACAGCCGACCTAATGTTAGAGCGCCGCAGAACGGCTGGTAGAATCTCTACTGGTTCCAAGGCTCTTGACGAACTCTTCGGTGGAGGTCTTGAAACCCAGAGTATCACCGAAATGTACGGTTCGTTTCGTTCGGGGAAGACACAGATGGCTCACCAGCTGGCCATCAATGTTCAACTACCTCCCGAAAAAGGCGGCTTGAACGCGACAGCGATCTATGTGGATACCGAGGGCACTTTTCGTCCGGAGCGTCTTGTTGACATGGCTGAGGCTGTGGGTCTTGATACCAAGAAGGTTCTGAAGAACGTGGTGTGGGCGCGAGCGTACAATTCCGATCATCAGATTCTGTTGTGTGACCAAGCACTGGAGATGGCAACAGAGATGAATGCCAAGCTTCTCGTTCTTGATTCGGTGACCAGTCACTTCAGAGCTGAATACACAGGCCGCGGCACTCTAGCGGCACGACAGCAGAAGCTCAACAAGCACCTACATCATCTACAGCGGGGTGCAGAGGTCGCCAATATGGCTATCTATATCACGAATCAGGTGATGTCACGTCCCGATGCCTTCTTTGGTGATCCAACAACACCTGTCGGTGGGCATGTTCTGGCTCACGTACCTCAGACACGTTGCTATCTAAGAAAGTCCAAGGGCGAACGCAGGATTTGCAGATTGGTGGACTCGCCAAATCTGCCTGAAGGCGAAGCCATCTTCAGAGTATGCAAGGATGGTATCAGGGATGTTGAGGGGATCAGCGAATAGGATAGCTAGCCGGTCAAGAGCCAAATTTGGCTGATTCCATGATCTTGGTAATGCCACGTGTCCAACTCTCAAGACCGTCTGGAGTTCCGGGGTATTGAGCATAGTGGCGGTCCACTTTCTTCATCAGACTTGTCGCCTTCTGTAGCTTCAGTAGAAGTTTGACGCGTGAGGCGCCTCTTTTTACCTTGCGTACCTTGTCTTTCATGCCAATTGATAGTCCATCACCGCGATTTGCAGCCATCAGGTCGCTTGCTTCGAGCAGACGCTTCTCGAAGCCGAAGTTCATATCCTCATCACTAACTGCCTGTAGAAGCTTCTTGAATACCTCTAGAGAAGCTAGTCTTCTTCCAAATCTACGAAGGTACAGTGTGTTGTAGCCCCACAGGCCTTTTGCGCTCACGTCTCTCCTCGCTATGGCCTGTTTGGCCACCTCGCCCAAGATTATTCCAGCTCTCATTCCTGCCCCAATACCCCCACCGTGTATGGGATTAACCTGCCAAGCGGCATCACCTACAAAAGCCACTCCGTCTGCCACAAGGCTCTTCATTGGCCGCCTGACTGGCACTGCTCCTCCTCCGCCTTCCAATACATGCGCCCCATGTAACAGTGGGTTTTGTTTCTTGAAGGTCTCGAAATGATTCTTAGGAGACCCCTTTCCCTTCCCTCCTGTGATTCCAACACCCGCGTTGATTGTCTTGGGTCCCTTAGGGAATACCCATGCATAGCCTTGTGGAGCGGCATCACCCCCCAGGTATACTCGTGCTACCTTTGGCTCTGCCATTGGATTCTTCAAGTCCAGTATCTCTCGGTAACATAATGCGACATCTTCCTTCGCAATGTCGCGCTCAACAAGTGGATCGTCCAGCTTCTTTCTGATTGCTCCAGCGAAACCGCTTGCATCCACCACCAGCTTGCAGCTGAGTGCCATCTTTTCATCGGTGTGGCGGTCGAGATACACTACTCCGGCCACCCTCTCCTGCAAGAGGATTGGCCCAATAACGTGAACTTCCGGCCTAAAGACCACCCCCACCTGCACTGCTCTTTGGAGCAGCCGCTGTCCAAATAGCGATCTGTTAATTGTCCAACCATCGAACTCATCCCACCCTCTTACCTGCAGCTCGTTCGACATGTTGGGCGGATAGACATCCGCACCCTTGACTTCAGATGATATCTCTTTGCCGCGTGGTGGCTCGATTCCTGTAAATTCGAAGTGTGACTTGCTTATCTCATCCCCGCAGACCTTTTTCCCAATCTCCGGTTCTGGTCTGCGATCAAGAAGCATAGTCTTCAATCCCAGTTCAGCACACCGTTTCGCAGTAACGCAACCAGCTGTCCCTGCACCAACTACTATTACATCAGGTCGTTTCAATGTGATTCGGGCTTCAAGAAGTTCGCAATGATATAAACACATGCGTCACAACACAGATGTCGGGTGCTCTTCCGGACTCGCTAGACATGTCTGAACTCGATGGCCACAATCGAGATGATTACAATGGCTACTATAAGCACGAGTACAGGTGGCATGTAATTCAAGAACACCTCGAAGTAGTAGAGAATCGTCGACGGGTCGATGATAATGGAAGCAAGATGCGCGTAGGCTAGAAAGAAGCCGTACACAGCGAATATCGGATAGAGTATTGGTCCTCCGCTGATAATTAGGAGAAGAATGACTACAGCCAGCTTGCTCTTTGTGGGGTCTAGCAGGGAGATTGGGATGGTTTCGTCATCATCAAATCTGAAGTAGTAGCTAATAAGAAAAGATGGCGTTCTAATCCTAATCAGCTGAAGAATCTGGATGCTCAATTGTATTGTGAGCAGAGATATTGTATGTAGCAACATGTAGCTAAGAATAATCGCGTTGATGAATGGTAAATCATCGGTGAATATCTGTAGACTCTCAATCACACCAAGCAGGACGAAGAAGTTAATGACCAACAGCAAGAAGTGAGCCAAAGCCCCTTTGACGATTTGCCCTCTCTGAACCATTGGCACCAGCCTACGTTTGGGAGTATTCTACGTCGTCTTAAAGGGTTTGGATTGAGCTGAACCATGGAACCCTGGCTCCATCGGGCCCAACTTCTTCTGTTTCTCAATCGCCCTGAGAACCAGCTCAGTGAATAGCGTATCTACATTTACCCCGCTCTTGGCTGAAGTTTCATAATGTAGAACGTCCAGCCACTCCTTCACCATGTCACCTGCTTCAGGCGGCACAAGTCTATCCGGCCTGTCGATTTTATTGGCAACCACAGCAACAACGGCATTGGGACAGACTGTGATGAACTTCGTGAACCACTCGCCGATATCCAGAAATGTTTGCGGACGAGTGACATCGTAGACAATTATTCCCATCGACGCGCCGGCCATGTAACGGCGACGCAGTTCATTGTACGTGGGCTGTCCTGCCAGATCCCATAGAACAACTCTTGCTGTAATCTTATGTCCCTCAGGCGAGTCGACCTCAACTGTCTTGAGCGCGAAGGTCGTGCCAATCGTCATGATGTACTGCTCATTAAAGCTGTCCTCTGTGTATCTCTTAATGCAACTAGTCTTACCGACTGCCCCGTCCCCTAGGGCAACCAGCTTAAACATGTGTGAAACTGGTTCAGAGTTCAACTTCTTACCGTCCTAGATTCCGCTCTTGTGGATTCCCAATCTTTAACATTTAATGCTTCTGTGCGTGTGTCCTCCCAATCCCGTGGGTATGCGTTGATACCCGTCAGACAAAGCCTTTTTTGCTGGAATTCTCTCAATCTGATGTCAACTATGAATAGGTGACATCTATGGCAGAGCAGTTCCTGAGTCGACTTACTGAGATAGAATCCAGCATCGCCTCACTGGGCGAAACACTCAAGCGCATGGTAACGCTCCTAAGCGCACTTAACGAAATCAAGTCTGAAGTCCGGATAGCAACGGAGCAAATCATGACTGCTATCCAGACAATCCCTCAGACCCAAGCGCAAGCGGGGGTTCAGGAGGCGACACTAGCGACTATCAGAGGCGACCTGGCAAGCCTCAATACTTCAGTCAACTCAGCCTTGGAGAGTTTCCGCCAAGAGATGCAAACGATGGTTCAGAACATTCCTGTTCCCGCTTCTGCGCCGATTGCTGCTCCCCCCACAACTCCCACTCCAGCACCCGCACCTACACCCGCACCTGCCCCAGCTCAAGTTACTCCTGCACCAGTTGAAGCTCCGATTGTGACGAGCGGGTCATTGTCACCCCATGGAAGCATGGGGATTGCCGCTCAGCTTGAAGCAATAGTCGCAACATTGAAGATGGGCTGCAAGGCTGGGACCGTTTTGGATCAGATGGCTTCCTCGAAAGCGGAGATCATCAAGATTGTACCGAGTGATCCGATAATGGTGAAAATTGACAAGTGGAATGGTATCGTGGCA
>DAOVDG010000097.1 GCA_030669595.1 Candidatus Thorarchaeota archaeon | reverse complement strand
AGAGATTCGGTGGAGATTGTGATGTTTGATGCTGAGGACTCAGGAGGCATTAATGGCTGGAACTGGATTGTGGGGTCAACTTACTATGTTAATCAGCTCAGTCCAACTAGGGTGTCTGAGATTGACGCCATGATTCTTGTCGATATGGTGGGGGATTCAGACCTACGCCTAGAACGGGAAACTAGCTCAACCAGGTCTCTACAGGATTTGATATGGTCAATAGCTGATGAGATGGGTCATAATGACACATTTCTCGATGTATCGGGCGGGTATGTCGTGGATGATCACCGTCCATTTCTCGATGCCGGAATACCATCTGTCGACATAATTCAGCACAACAGATTTCCTTGGTATTGGCATACCCTCGAAGATACACCTGACAAGTGCAGCGCAGAGAGCCTTCAGACTGTTGGAGAAGTGGTTGAAACGTTCCTGATCGATTACGCCAATGACAATCTCACTCTACCACTAGACGATAATTCCCTATTCTATCTCAGTCTGCTCGTCGTCCCGGTTGTTGTCATAGTGCTGGCCTACCTGTACCTTAAACGTAGGTGACCCGGAACGCTCATTTTGCATGAGTTTGTGGTACACACTTTTAAACTGCAAATGAGTGACTAATCTTTGAGAGCTCTTTCCGGTGAAGTGATTTGGAGAAGAAAATACTCTACAAACCGTCTTGTTCACAACCTTCTCCACTGACCTGTCTCTCTATAGACCCTCAAGGCAAGCGTGTTGCATGTGGCACGAAGGATGCACAAGTCATTCTTGTAAGTGCAAAAACCGGCAAGCCGCTTCGAGCTATCAAGGGTCATGAATACATGATTTCAGCTGCTGCTTTCGTGGAGAACGGCAAGCGATTGGTCTCTTCAAGCTGGGATTGCACAACCCGGATTTGGAGCGGGGCAAACGGGGATCAGAAGAATCAAATTCTCAGACACGAATCAGAGGTCAAAGCGCTTGCTGTTGATTCCGAATCATCAAAGGGAGCCGCTGGTGCGCGTGACGGCGAGGTGAAAGTCTTTTCGATAGGTTCTCTGAAGTGCATTCGCAACCTTCAAGCTCATAGGCTTGACATCTCTGGGCTGGCATTTACAAGTGACGGCTCCAAACTGGTGACCGCGTCGTGGGACGGGAGCGCTCGATTGTGGGATCTTAGCAGCTATGACCCCATTAGGACGCTTGCCCGGCAGAAGGAGCGCATTAGATCAATGACGCTGGCGCCAGATGATTCGCGTGTATTCCTTGGACTCCATGGCGGCAAGATCCTCTCTGTGAATCTTGATGACCCGCGCGATACTACAGAGATAACGGGCCATACTGACATCGTGACCTCCTTGTCAGTAGATGCAAAGGGGAAGCGTCTCCTGTCTGGCAGTTGGGATCGCACAATTAGAGTATTCTCTCTAGAGCACGGAACTCAAGAGCTCATGGGGAAGTCTTGGACAGGGGTATCCTCAGTCGGCTGGGGCAAGAAGAACACGGTATACTCCACACATATCTCCGGATCCCTAGTCGCTTGGACTCCGTAGTAACAATCCAATTACTCGACGCGAATGTCAATTTCCACATAACCCTCTTTCAAGTATGTTATGCGAACTCTTCCATATTGACGGATATCTTTGGCTATCCTCAGCAGGGTTAACGCAACACGATTCCGGCTATGCTTATCGTATGGCATTGGAATCTCCTCGTTCTCAGAGGATTGCAGTATCAATGCCTTCTCCCCAACATTAACTATTGGCTTTGATAAGATAATCCGACCTAGCTTGAAGAATGGTGTCTTGCCTCTCATGCTCCTAATAGTCTTCTCCATGCGAAAGTGTTGCCCAATCACAACTCTTGCTGTCTTAACTACGTCCTCAAGGTACTGTAGACGTGAGTCATATCTCTCCTTGAATTCTTCACGTAGCGCTTCGACACCCTTGGGGGCTGATGATATCTGTCTACTTAGAATCTCCTTTATCACGTAATTCACTGCAGAAGAGTATGCTCGTACTTCTTCTTCGAGCTTCTTCTGCTTCTCTCTTGTCAGTGGTACACTTGACAGTCTAATAATATCAGCATCAACCTTAGACATAGAGTTCACTGCCACTCGATTTAGCATATGCATGCCTAATCAATCATTCCGCAGTTCAGAGTCTTCGAGCGATGAACAGTGCCTCACCTATGCCTCGCCTTATCGGCGCCGACTGGAAATCAAGCTCACCATACTCGACCAGAATCTGATTGAAGTAGATACTCTCATTATCCCTGAGCTGGGTCACCAGAGCACAGCCACGTGACATGCTTGGCATACCTCCTGTGGCAAGAAGCGCTCTTCCAAGCATGTAGGTCGCCCCCTGCATCTCAAGGACTGCCAACTCATAGTCCCCGCTGACGGTTAAGCTGAGAGCACCATGATACTCTCTCTGCGCTTGAGTAAGAAATTCCGTTGTCAGCTCATCCACAGTGGTCTGTTCGAAACGTTTCTCAGCCACCTCTAGCCAGTGCTTTATTTCGTCCAAAATGCTTAGCAGCTGTTTCTCATCATATCCTCTTAGCTTGAACATCCGCAGGAATAGCTTGTAGGTCATTGGGTCTATCATTCGCACTTCTGTTAGAACCTCAGATGCTCTGGTGATGCAGAACATGCCATTCTTCATCAGAATTGTCCTTCCAAGGTCAAAGAGGGCGGATCTCAGTTCGTGCACCGCACAGACACTATTGCCTTCTGCATCGTATCGCTTGGCATCCTCAAGACCGTCAATGGCACGAGCTAGGAGTCCATCTACAACATTGGCAGGCCAACTGTATTCAGCGAAATTCTTCTGCCAAGCCTTGAGAGCGCCACGCTTATCGTGTAGGACTTTGGCAGCTCTTAAGCGTCCCACTATCTCAGCTATTCTGTAAGCATCCTTAGCCCTGCCCTCTACTACATCCTCGATATCCTTAACGGTCATGAATATCAGATCAATAAGGACTTCCTTGTGCTTGGTCAGCAGCTGCACTGGTGCTTCATCGCCCTCCCATATCACACCGATATTCAAGTCTGAGTTCGCGGTCAGTGTACCTCTCGCGTAGGATCCAAACACAAAGATACCTCTCACATTCTTGTGCTTCTTCCACTCCTTCACAGTGTCACGGAGTGCAGAGTCAAATCTACGACGGAGGTTCATCATGGTGTGGCACCTCATAGGGGGTTGCAGCCGATTACGCCCGGATGGGCTACTACGCGGCAATCTGGATAAATCTATGCACGGCCGCTTCACGACAGAGATTAATAGTCGGGCTAGCGCCTTGGAAACCGGAGCTGATTGAATGCCGCGTTCCGATGGTAGAGCGAATAGCGAGTTGCGGCCGGTTGAGATTATACGCAGCTTCCTGAAACATCCTGAGGGATCTGTTCTCATCTCAACAGGGGACACTCGCGTAATCTGCACTGCAACTGTTGAGGATGGCACACCTAGTTGGCTCAACAATCAAGGGAACGGCTGGGTTACAGCTGAATATGGAATGCTCCCTAGGGCAACTGATACCCGCTCAAACCGTCACAGAGTAAGCGGTCGCAATCAGGAGATTCAACGTTTAATCGGTCGGTCATTGCGAGCCGCTGTGGACCTCAATCGTCTGGGTGAACACACAATCAAGATTGACTGTGACGTAATCCAGGCAGACGGCGGGACTAGAACCGCATCAATAACCGGCGCTTTCGTAGCGCTAATGGACGCTCTTCGATTCATGATAGATTCGGATATGATATCTGAGATTCCTCTGAATGGATACGTTGCCGCAGTGAGTGTGGGCATGGTTCAAGGAGAATGCCTACTTGACCTCTGCTACCTTGAAGACTCAACTGCGGACGTGGACATGAACATAGTCATGCTCGACGATCAGTTTGTTGAGATGCAGGGCACAGCTGAAGGTGCGACATTCGACCGTGGGAATCTTGACGCGATGACAGATATCGCAGTGAAGGGTATCAAAAATCTAGTCGAGAAACAGAAAGAAGCGCTCGGTAGCTCCTAGACAGGTCTCGACCTGACTTCATAGATGCAGAACACCTGCCTGTGATGGCTCCTAACTGAGTCAAGACGTAACGTTTATTTACCAATGCAAACGTGTTAATGTGCTATCGTCGAGTAGAGACGGTCTTATGCAACGTGAACGTTGTAGGGCTGTTCTGGCAACTGCGAGTGCATATTTGCATCTCGATGCACAGCAAGCTTTAAATCACGAGTCAAGTTGGCTCGTCGGGCGCACACACGACATAGTAGTGCGCATGAAGCAGGTCCAGAATCCGGGGTCGTGCTCGGATGAAAGTTCATCGGGACCAGGCGATGAGATTGGTGCCATTCTCGGTGGAGGACCGTCGATGCATGTGCTTTGGAGTCGTACTCCCCCACAACCAATGGAAGAAGCAGTGTGCAACGATTGCAGAGGATGGAGGTATAGGTTCATCGATCATATCAGTATATGTGGTTGACGAAAATTAATATCGTACATGAAATGACTAGAAATTTACTTACCTTGGCAACGGGTAATACTGTTGCCGAAATCGTAAGTAGGTCCGCGATTCGCTAAACGGTTGCTGGTGGATGACTTGGTTGGCTAGCCGATGAAGGACGTGGCAAGCAGCGATATGCTGCGGGTAGGCGCACGAAGCCGTTGATCCGCAGATTTCCTAATGGGACTTCCTCATGTGGGCTAATAATCCGCATGGATCCGGGGTCATTCCCGGATTGGGAACGCTCGGAACTGAAGCATCTTAGTACGGGCAGGAAAAGAAAACAACAGTGATTCCCTGAGTAACAGCGAGCGAAAGGGGAAAAGGCCAAACCGAATCCCAGTGCGAAGAGTACTGGGGGATGTGGTGTACGGGCCAAGAACTTATTGCCTATGCGTGAAAGCCGAAGTCGTCTGGAACGATGTGGCGTAGAGGGTGACACCCCCGTAGGCGCAACACGCAGGCAAGTTCATGGTTCCAGAGTAGCGCGGGTTGGAACTCTCGCGTGAATGTCGCAAGCACAATTTGCGAAGCCTAAATACTCAGCCAAACCGATAGTAAACTATGTAGCGCGAGCGAAAGTTGAAAAGTGCCGCGGGAGCGGGGTGAAAAGCACCTGAAACCAGCAATCTACACAAAGGATGCTGAGTAAAAGAGTAGATACTCGGGGAACGAGCCAGAAGTGATTCTGTAGTAGGACTCGAGTGGATCGACTCAGCATCATCCGTCTAGAAACACGGACCAGGGAGTTCATGGGCGTGGCGAGGATAAGGCATTAAGCCGTAAACGAAGGGAAACCAATAAGCCCGCAACCCGCAAGGGTGAGGGGCGGCGTGTGAAAGCGCGCGAAGTCACTCCCGTGACACGAGAAACCAGTCGATCTTGGCGTGGACAGGGTGAAGCCGGGCGAAAGCTCGGTGGAGGCCCGATAGGGTTCTGACGTGCAACTCGTTCCGTTGATCTGCGCGAAGGGGTAAAAGGCTTATCTAGACTGGTGATTGCTCGTTCTCCGCGAAGTTGGTCGTAGCCAAGCCCTGCTTGAGGTATCATGTGGTGTAGAGCACTTTCGGATGCGCCCGGGGGACGTCAAGTCCTTCACCATCCTGAAAACTCCGAATCTGCATGAACCGTAGACAGCGGGAGACGGGTGCCCGGGGTAAGCCCGGCAGGCCGAGATGGGGAGAACCGAGAGTGTGGTTAAGGTCCCTAAGTGCCAGATAAGTGCGGTGAAGAAGGGAGTCGAGAGCCCAAGACAGTCTGGGGGTGAGCTTAGAGGCAGCTATCCCCGAACGAAAGCGTAACAGCTCACAGACCGAGGCTCTCGGCCTTGAAAATGGACGGGGCTAAATCTGGCCACCGAGACCATACGGCACACGGGTAACACTGTGTGATCCGGTAGCGGAGCGACCCGATTGGGTAGAAGTGGGGCTGTGAGGTCCCATGGACCGGTCGGGTTTGATGATCCTGGTAGTAGTAACAGCGAAGCATGGTGAGAATCCATGCCACCGAAAGGGAAAGGGTTCTTCGGCGATGCGTCATCAGCCGAAGCTTAGTCGATCCTAAGTGGCGTCGTAATTCGAGCGTCACGAAAGGGAATCAGGTTAATATTCCTGAACCACGGAAGTACGATTTGCGGCAACGCAAAGCCAAATTTGTAACTCATTCGGACAAGCCAAGCACAGCTGTCGCTGTGTTTAACACTATAAGCGTGCTGAGTACCGTAATTGTGAGAAGCAGGCGAAAGGTGGAATAGCGGGTGGTCGGACATCCGTTTGGCCTATTCCCGGTGACCTTGAAAAACGAATTTGGAAGGATCTTCCGTGTCCGTACCCAGATCTGACACAGGTTCCCTGGCTGAGAAGGCCAAGGTGTATCGGAGTCAACCCTGCCTGAGGGAAATCGGCCAATTAGCGGCGTAACTTCGGGATATGCCGTGCCTGGGTTAGTGCAAGCTTTCCTAGGTCTTAGCAACTAAGGGGTCCCAACTGTTTAATACAAACATAGCTGACTGCGAGCGCGTAAGCGTTAGTACAGTCAGTGAATCCTGGTCTGTGCCTGTCTGTTAAAGCTCGGGAACGGGTCGAAGCACAGGTTAACGCCGGGACTAACTATGAGTCTCTTAAGGTAGCCAAATGCCTTGTCGGTTAAATGCCGACGTGCATGAAGGGAGCAATGAGGTCCCCACTGTCCCCAGGAGGGCTCCGGTGAACCTACACCATACCGAACAGTGTATGTAGCACTAATGGGAAGAGAAGTCCCTGCGGAGGTTTACTACGCAGTCTGTCATTGCCATCTCTGGCATCATACAGAGTATAGTCAGGAGCGTTGAACCACACTCTCCGGGGTGTGGGAATGCGACCGTGTAATACTGACTATGTTGTTGGGGATGGCTAACCTAGACCAAGCGAGTCTAGGGACACTGGCAGATAGGCAGTTGGGCTGGGGCGGCACAGGGCTGACAAGAGATCAGCCCTGACCAATGCTGAACTCAGAGGCGATGGAAACGTCTCGTTGAGATCAAGGGCATAAGTTCGGCTGACAGGACCCCGAAAAGCAACGGGTCCTGGGTGGAAACACTGGCCTAGCGAACCTTCACTAGCCAATTGTGAGTGGTGGAGATGACAAAAAACTTACCCCAGGGGTAACAGAGTTGTCGCGTGCAAGAGTTCATATCGACCACGCGGCTTGCTTCCTCGATGTCGGCTCTTGGTATCCTCGGGTTGCATAAGGCCCGAAGGGTGCGGGTGCTCACCGATTAAAACCGAACGTGAGCTTGACCGGTCGCGCAGAAACGGTTGCGCGGCTATAGGCTCAGTCGGACCGAAAGGTTCGGCTAGTCAGATTGGTTGCTGGCGATGCTGTCAAATTGCGGGAAACTCCTAAAGCCTTCCCTACCAAGGCATGATGGAAACATCATGTCGGCCAGGTTAGTGGCCTCGGGTACGGTAACAATGGGGAGGATGTAACAATGGACAACCTGCAGCCAAGTCCTAAGTTCCTTCTTGGAATATGGGTGCAGTTCAACGACTAAATGGCAGCAGGCGTTGCAGAAATGCAGCGCTCAAGACATAGTCTATTCCCATCCGAAAGGATGTTCTTGAATGGAAAACTGGCTTCCTAACCATGATCCGGAAGCCGGGTGAAGTCCAAGAGGACCGCTAAAGTTTCGGCAGGAAATGACCGAAACGAGGTCGGTAGCAAAGGGGTTTAGACCGTTGCGAGACAGGTTGGTTTCTATCTATTAGTGCTGTCGGATACCTGATGGCAAGATGATGCCGGTACGAGAGGAACGCATCGTCGCGGCCTATGGTGTATCGATTGTCTGACAAGGCAATGTCGAGTAGCTAAGCCGTAACGGATAAACGCTGAATGCATCTAAGCGTGAAGCCGGACCAAAAAATAGGTATCCACTTGCTAGACGGCCCCTCCGAGGGGCAGCGGGACTGGTGACAGTAACGTTGAGTCTAGGAACGAGGACTCTTGTAGAAGACAAGGTAAATAGGGCGGGGGTGTAAGCACCAAGCTTCGGCGAGGTGTTCAGCTCACCGCTACTAATGTCCGAGGCGTGCAGACTAAAAGCGGTTTTCGCACAGTACCTAGAGTTGTCAAGGTAAAGATGTACAAACTATAACCTCCATCC
>DAOVDG010000013.1 GCA_030669595.1 Candidatus Thorarchaeota archaeon | reverse complement strand
CTTGGTCTCTGTGTTTCCATAGAGTGCTGTTGTGTTGAAGACTACCGCTAGGAAGTTCTTTCTGAGGTGTTTCTCAACATCACAGACAGGCACAAAACGATCTGGATCTCTTACACGACTCAGTGTCTCTCTCTTGGTCTTCGCTTTTTCCCAGAGTGTCCATGACCGTTCATTTATCTCAGGGAGTTCATCTGTCCCTCGTCTGATAAGGCGAAGAAGAGTGCTCATTGCCGCCGTTTTCGCTTGTCGCATTGCTCTATCTGGATGGAGCATTCGTGATTTGCCTCGCGACACAATGACTCCCTTTTCTCTCTCTTAATAAAGACACTTCAACCACGGGACGAATATGGAAAAGCGCGATTTCATGCCCATGATGGTGTTTCATCAGACGACTATCTAATAAGTGTCCAAGTTCGTCCAGGATTTTTGGAGCTGTTGCCAACCCTCCCGCTTCTGAAATCACGTCGAAACCAACACGATGCATACATTCGTTTAGGCACGTCACTCCTTCAAAGGAACCCGCTTTTCTGCAGCACACTCTTCAGTAGCTCAGGCTCGTCCGTGAATATCCCATCTACACCAAGATTCACGAGCCACTTCATTGTGGGCTCATCGTTGATTGTCCACACATGAACTGCGATGTCTCTGTCGTGTGCCGCCTGCACGAATCTAGAGTCGACTACGGTAGTCTTTCCATGCTTAATAGGAACCTGAAAGGCTCTGTACCTGGGAGTTCTGACTAGCAAGCGCAACACGTGCAACTTGAGCCCGATGACAAACCGCTTAACCTCTCCTGGATGTGCACTCGTGGCAACCGTTGGGAATGCTTTTCGGAATTGTTCAAGTTGAGAATTATGAAACGATGCCACAATCACCGAGTCTTCTCTACTATGGCTTCGAATCACTTTTGCAAGCAAGCTGGGGGCTTCTGGGTCTTTGTCCTTGATGTCAAGGTTGAACCACATGTCCGGAAAATCTGCAAATGCATCCCTCAGGGTGAGCAATCTGAGCCCCTTCCCTCTGAAGGGGAATGTGTTTCCGCCATCAGGTGTGAAGGTATGACCCACATCGACATTCAGAAGTTCCTCCAAGGTGTAATCACAGATTCGTCCTTTCTGACCTGTGGTTCGGATTAGGTCTTCATCATGGAACAGCACGAATTCCTTGTCCTTGGTGAGCTGAAGGTCTGTTTCGAGCAAGTCCACTCCAATCTCGATTGCACCTCTCATGGACAGCATCGAGTTCTCTGGCACAGCAGCGGAGTCGCCTCTATGTGCCATTATCAAGGGGCGCTCCATCTCGAAAACCCGCGAACCCATCATATAATGGGTTGGGGAATGGCTACGAATAAATCCTCTCTTTGGGCAGTCTGTCACTGTCTGACACAAATGAATAGCACGGGAGCACATGTGTGCTCCAGTACTACCTTGTTCACTCGATTCCGCACTTCTTCTTCAGAATCTCCCAGTCATCATTGACCTGTTCTTGGAGACCCCTCTTGAAGTCCGCCCACTCCGGCTTGAAGAGATGCTTGAACTGACCTTGGGTCTTCCAGTAGTCATCAAGTGGTCTGAGCTCCTTCAGGCGCCTGCTGGGTCCGGACATCTTGTACTCAGTCCCGTTGAAGATTTCGTATAGCGGGTGCAGTCCGACTTCCACCGCAAGCTTCGCAATTTCCATGCTCTTGCCTGTCTGAGACCTCCAGCCTCTGGGACAGGGCGAGAATGCGTGGATGAATGCAGGCCCCTCGACCTCAAGAGCCTTGCGGAATTTCGTTATGAAGTCCCGATGATGGTATGGATCGACCGTCGCAACATATGGGGTTCTGTGCGCCGCGACAATCTCCGCAAGGGGCTTTTTACGCTGCTCTTTCCCTGGTGAAACCTTTCCAGCCCACGATGTGGTCGTTTCCTGGCCGCGGAACGTTCCTCCGGACCTCTGGATGCCAGTGTTCTGGTAGGCGCCGTTGTCGTAGCACATGTACACAACATCATGGCCTCTCTCTAGCATGCCACTAATAGCACCGAATCCAATGTCGAAGGTTCCGCCGTCACCGCCGATGGCGATTACGTCAACATGTTCTTTGCTCCATCTTCCCTTTTCTCTCATCACTTCAATGGCTTCTATGACCCCAGATGCAACAGCCGCTGCGTTTTCGAAGGCCACATGAATCCACGGAATCTTCCATGCTGTGAACGGGTAGATTGTGGTTGCTACCTCAAGGCATCCTGTGACCTCGCAGACGATGGTGGGGCCTCTTAGAGCCATTCCCATCAGCTTGACTATTGTTGGTGCAGCGCATCCTGCACACATCCTGTGACCAGAGGAGAGAATCTCCTGCTTCTTGAGCATGTCCTTTAGTTTGAGTGCTGCTGGTTCCGTCATTACTTGCGCACCCCCAGTGTTTCGTAGAGAGGAGCTTTCCCTTTCTTCAGGTACTCCTTTGTCTTCTCATATCCCTCGATAATCGTCGTGGGTGGAACGTCACGACCGCCTAGACCAATCACGAAGTCTGTGACCATAGGTCGCTTCTCAAGGTCATAGAGCGCTGTCCTGAGCTCCAGAGCCAGTGGGTTGGATGGTGCTCCAAATGAACGGCACTTCTCAAACACAGCAACCGCCTTAGCGTTTTTGACCACCTCAACAATCTCCTTCGTTGGGAAGGGTCTGAACATCCTTAGTCTTACAACTCCCACTTTCTCGCCTTTCTCACGTAAGACATCCACAGTGGCTTTTGCAGTTCCTCCTAGTGTGCTGTGCGTGAAGAGGATGATGTCAGCGTCATCAGTCTTGTGCTTCTCGAACATACCGTACTTGCGACCGGTCATCATCTCGAACTCGGCTTCGACCTTAGCAAACACCTCTGGAACCGCTTCCATGGCTCTGTCCTGCTGCTCCTTGAATTCGAAGTAGTAGTTGGTCAGAGCCAATGGTCCCATGGTGATCGGATTCTCCGGGTCCAGTGTGATGAATGGCTTACGTACTCCCAAGAAATTCTCCACCGCCTCTGTTGGAAGCATCTCGACCCGCTCAACATTGTGGCTCAGAATGAAGCCGTCGATGCAGACCATGATTGGCAGGAGTACCTTGTGGTCCTCTGCAATCTTGAACGCCATGATGGTCGTATCGTACGCCTCCTGACAACTCTGTGTGTAGATCTGAATGAAGCCGCTGTCGCGTGCGCCGTAGGTGTCTGACCAATCGTTATGGATATTGATGGGCGCAGACAGTGCCCTGTTTGCCACAGTGAAGATAATAGGCATCCTCATTGAAGCTGCACAATACAGAATCTCCCACATAAGCGCAAGTCCTGCAGATGCGGACGCAGTGGCCACTCTGGCACCAACTGCGGAGGAACCGATGCAGGCTGACATTGCGCTGTGCTCAGACTCCACTGGAATGACCCTACAGTGTACCTCCCCGTCTGCCGCGAACTTCTGATAGTCCTCGACGATTATCGTGTCCTCCGCAATGACATGAGCGTCACTGCATTTGAGGCGTAATCGGGTAAGCAGCAAGAACGTCAAGGTCACATTGCTTAAGGGCTTGGGCGATAGCGGCATCGCCTGTCAATCCTTCGATAGTTATTCTGTCTTTAGCAATCTTCTCGACCATTACTCTCTCAACCATTGATGATAGTGTTAATCGATGTTGCATCGGCTGAAGTGAGAGGTTTAAGTATCTTGTCTAATGGATATTGCTCGTTACTGCCTGCTACACTTAGACAACGAAGTGCCCCCAAGATGGGGTCTGTGAGCAGCCTCCTACAACCACGCAACATGAGCCTACTACATCTACACTCGCTTACCCCGCTCGGAATGGGTACTCGTAGGTCCCTCGTTCTATCGTTCCCGCGCAACATGAAAACACGCAAATGAGAGTAACAAGAGCAATAGGACATGGAATGGTGAAGTTCGGAGGAATACTGAGGTCAAGACTTGAGAACAGAATGGCGGTGGAAACCCTGTTCAAGGTGGTGATGTATAACGCGGAGCGAGCAAACTACTTCTCATGAGCCAACTCATGAGTTCTGCAACAGAGCCCTACTGATAGGCATAGTTATATTGAAGAATTGGTAAGTAGACAATGCTTTCCTCAGATGTTCGATACAGAGGGCCCTAGAATGAGAGTTTCTGTCTTGGTTGGATCTCTGGTCATGTTATCTTTGCTAGCTCCCATGACCATTGTTGGCATTGAGAGGCTTGTATGGTTCGAGGATGGACTACAAAGCGTGATGAATGTTTACTGGGTTTTTGTCTATGGTATCTATGATTATTCCAATCAGCGGTTTCATTTTCTTGATTTCTTCTACGTATCAGCTTACAGGTTTATGTCACTACTCTGGGTCAGTATTGGATTGATAATCTCACTTGCATTACTCTTTGACAAGTTTCCACAGTCATCAACGAAGCATGCATGGGTCCTAGGTATGATAGCTCTGGCGGTTCAATTGACCTCTGCACTTATAGCTCCTCTGTTCCAAGCGAGTGGCCCAACTCATATGACTTTGACATACTCCATTCCAATCCCCCTTCAGTCCATTTTGTTGCTTGTCTTTCTAGCATATGACTGGCGCAAGAACGCATCACCCTAGTTCTCGCGGCTCTTGCAGGCAACAGAAGTGACTCTCAATCGGCAGGCTAAGTGTTTCGCAGCAACTACAACCACCCGGACGCATGCTGGTCACTTGCTGCTCGAGGTCTGTTTTCAATGAACCAGACACAA
The DNA here is from genome assembly GCA_030669595.1 of Candidatus Thorarchaeota archaeon. GTDB lineage: Archaea > Asgardarchaeota > Thorarchaeia > Thorarchaeales > Thorarchaeaceae > WTCK01. The sequence continues at coordinate 26,773 of DAOVDG010000013.1, read as the reverse complement.
TCATGGTTTCTTTTTCCACGTGATCAAGATATCAAATATGTTATTGAGAACGGCACAGATGAGAAACAGCTCCCACATCCATATTGTATTTCCTTCTCCATCATATGACATGAACACATTGGTCAGGAACTAACGTACCAATCTATGTCATAGTAATCTCCAGATTCATAGTAGTAGTGTCTTAGCGACATTTTCCAATAGTACCACCCATTGCTGGATGCTGTGATTTGGATCGTATCCGACTGGCCGTAAAGAATGTATCTGGAAGTCACCTGTGTTGAATACCTGTAGACTGTGACCCACATTGAAAGGTCTGGGTCACAATCGATTGTCATAATAAGAGTCCATCCTGCGTAAAGGTATCTCTTGTACCAGTCCTCATTATCTTTCCCCCAAAGTGGCTCATTGTACAACTGTCCATAGTCACCCAGATGATATGCACCACTCTTAGTCGAAGAAATATCTGTGTGCAGCATCTCATGAGAGTTGATCGCGTCAAAGCGTCCGGCTCCTACCTTCTCGTCAAGTCCTGCACCATCGTATTCTCCAGTCACTGGTAGTGCACTTGCCATGAGCAAATCTGCAACATCTGGAATGCCATCATTGTCGTTATCATCTTGCAAAGTGGAATCATCTTGAATCAAGAGGGCACACATTCCTGTGATGAATGCTGCAGCTGGACAAGTGCCAGAACGGGGGAGAAACAAGTACGGCCACGACGAAGATGCCATCCAGATATCCTGTCCAGGGGCCATTACTTGGGGCTTCTCTCCATTCCAATCTGTATATAGCTCCTTATAACTACTAAAGAAGGCGCGTTGCCAATTGCCACCCCATCGCGCTGGATCAATGACTGCACCAACAGAGATAACATGCTTGGCGGCACTAGGACTAACAACCGGATAAGTATCGTTATCGTTACCTGCAGGCGCAATTAGGACAAGTCCTTCGTCAGTCCAGAGAGAATCAGCAAGCAGTGCTGCATCATCTTGCGAATAACGGCATTGTGCGAAATGTAGCCACTCCAGATAGAATACAACGATATCTATGCTGTATTGGGCTGCATTATCCTTTACCCACGTTACACCGCGCTCCCAGGTATTCCACGCGTCCCCAGAGTCATTAGCTATCACATTCACAACGACCAATCTGGCTTCTGGTGCAATGCCCTCGTGTATGTAGCCGGGTCGGTCCCATCCTGCTATTATTTGACACATTCCTGTGTCGTGTCCGGGATAATCAGCGCAATCCCAACTGACAACTGGCACTGTATCATCCACATAGATGGGATTGTAGCTGGCATCTGCAAATGCTTTTACTTTATCCCCATCAAGACGCGGATTTGCGTTGTTCGCACCCGTTCCAATGACTGCAATGGTGATTCCTTCACCATCCAATTCAGGATACTGACTCACTAGCTCGTCCACTCTGGTGTGTTCTCTTGCCCATTCTGTCGGTGTTGTTGGCACAGCAATACTAGTTATAAAATCAACAAAGGGAAATCGCACTAGCCTCAATGCTTGCTTCTGCGTTACCCTAGCGGTGAACTCATAGTTCCTTCCACGATAGAACTGGAACCCAAGATTCCCGGTTTCTTTCTCAATCTCACCTATGATTCCAGAGTCAATCTCATGCTGACATATCACGCGTACTACTCTGGGCTCTGAATCGAGAGTTCCAAGAAACGCTGCAGGTATCTTCCCTCCAATCAATCTTGGTTCTGCATATGATACAGGCGCTGTAGCTAATGATAAATTACCTATCAACACCACTAATAATAATACTATTAAAAGAACGGATTCACATCTCTTGTTCTTCATAAAAACCCTCCACCATATGACTAGTGTCTTCCTATATATAACCATTATCATTTCTTTGACTTTTTTATATAAACCTAGAAGGCAGAGAAAGGACATATGCATGGACTATATTCTACATGAAGTCCTGGCAAGTCCTGCTACTCGCTCCATCTCTTTATGTCTTGCTCGCACCAACTCCTCTCTCTTGTATCAATTCCCCTTCTTCCTAATGAGCATGTAGTACATTGCCACTGTCATTTCTCTGGCTACTGCAATTATGGCTTTTCCTTTCCCACTCCTCTTTGCTATTTCTCTGTATCCTAAACAAAAGCGGTCGTCGTGTCGCGCTGCACTCAGCTCCTTCATGAATCTCCACCCTGTGGGGCTATGCCCTATGCAGAATCGGGCCTAGCTCAAATCAATCCTTCTTCTTGTGTGCGCATGAACATTTCGGAACTTCAGACGAGGGAACAACTAAGCAGCATCCAGCCAATCTCGAACCATTGCATAGATTGTTCGTGTCATTCTCTCTACAGTCTGGACACACCCAAGCAGCTCTTTGTACTGCTCCGTCGTGTATCTGCGATCGTGGCTCCGTCGGAAACGCGCAACAGGGCCAAGGCCGGAGAAGCTGGGGAGTCGCTCCTGTGAAGACCGGTACACTTGTAGAAGTATGTCAACCATAGGTCCAAGAGCATCCTGAAGAAACCTGTGCCTGCTCTTCGCTGTGTCAGATTTCAGGACTATCTTCTTCTGAATGAAGTAGAGCGTGTTCAGTATATCCACAACAGTCATACACGCTCCTTGGAAGCCTGTACCACACTCCAGCATTTGATGTGTTTCATTCAATCTGTCAAGCATTCCTGCTGTCAGTCGCCCCAGCTGCACAGGTTCCAGCTTCACGCTTTCCCTGAGGTCTTCACCATACAGTAAGAGGCTCCCGTCTAGCAATGACCACGCAATGAAGTTGTGCGTCCCCTCTGCTTGTTCCATCAGTTCTGATTTTGTGAGTATCTTGACATCAGCGACCCGTTTCTGATACACCTGACCAAGCTGCTCCTTATTCAGAGCTCGTCGAAGACGCTTCCGTGACTTTTCCCCTTGTACGACGACCAAGATATCTACGTCACTTTCTGATGAAGATGTACCCCGAGCAGACGAGCCTGTGAGAATGATAGAGATAGAGAACTCTAGTGCGATTGGCATGAACCGAGCCATGTAGTCGGAAAGATACTTGGGAAGACTAGTTGCGGTGAGAGATTCCTTTCTCCATTCATTTGTCTTTCTTGTCACAGGATTTGACCTTCGCATATCAGTTCTGCAGCATACCTGAGGAGAGGCCCTCATAGCCCAATGGAAGCTGGACCCAGATATCGCTATCTGGGATATGGCCAGATGATCACTCTTGTGTTGTGAAGGCCTCCATGGCCTTCTCCCCGCTACAAGTCACTGAGTCCTATTTATTCGTTCTGTCGATTTTTCTCAAAACTCTCATTATGTTTTTGCGGATTGGACCTGACCCCCATTCGTCCATATTCCTGAACAGGTATCTTTCATACTTCTGGCTTAACCTCCTTAGTTTTCTAAGGTCTCTGGTATTCACATGTGCATCATATCTAAAGAGTTCACCAAGCCGAGATACTATTCCTGCTTCGTGTCCAAGATTGATGATCTCGATATAGGGACACCATACATCAACCTCACCGACTTTATCATCATCCATATACCATCTTGCAATCTCAATATGGTACTTACCGACCGCTCCCGAGACCCGTTTCCCTTCCCTGCAATAGCCGAGCTTGGTACACCGTTTGGCTTCCTTGATGGCTACAATCAATTGTATCTCCGAAGGGTCCATGAAGTAGATATCGCCATCGCTTAGTTCAGGACCGTAGGATATGTTACCGTATGCGGGATGACTATGAAACCATCCTAAAGGCCAGTGTGTTGTGAGGTTATCCTATAGGTCTAGCACTCTCTCTGTGCGTTCAGGATGGTACTTCACTGAGGAGTACTTTCGCTTAGCGGTCTGGAGGGGTATCACTTGCTTGACATACATCTTCTTTGTACTGCGAAACTCATCACCGAATGCGATACCACCGACCTCATTCTTGAAACCCTCAGCGATTGCTGCGATGAGAGTCACGAAGCTATCAGCAGAAAGAAAGACATGCAACATCTCCATTTTCAACAGACCCTTAAATCTCTCGAAAATGTTGGATGTTCTCTGGATGTGCCAGCTTTCCATCTCATCGGATAAATAGGTTCCTTGGTCAAACGCGGCGGACTCCTAGTCCTCCCACAGCTCCACTGAGTGCTCCAAAGGCAGTGTTGCTCCGATCCTCGACTCAGGCTTCCTCCTTTTTGCTCTTCCAAACGGGAGTGATGGGTGCCTAGAAATCGCATATTTCACAGCTCCAACCGTGTACTCTGACGTATTTTGGCAGGCTATGTGGCCTGATGGGCTTGGTATCCGCCTACTGCTATGCCATGACACGAGATTAACAGTTCTAAAGCGCCCATAGACCTCCTTCAAGCATTTTGCGCCCTATTAATCCGTAGTTGCTATTCTCGGCATATTCAATATTCAATCTGCGTCTTAGTTCTATTACACATTAGACCATCAAGGAGGTTGAATCAGAGTTGGTGATAGAACCAATCCTCATGATTCCTGTAACTATGTCTTCTGAAACAGTGAAGAGCTTGACAAATCCATGGGGCTGGTTGACCAGATGACAGATGATGGGTCAAAATCATGGGTTCCTTGGATGATGAAGCTGATGCTGGTCATGGTATTGACTGCTATTCCGATCCAAGGGACTCTCTTTCTGCTTCTATTAGTTCCATGGGTGCCCTCTACATGGATAGGTCCTACCCTCCTATTCTCGGGAATCGTCTTTCTTGTGGGGGCGGGCATTCTCATAACCAATAAATCGCTGCGTATGTGGTTCTACGCGCTCGTCATTGGCTTCATGATAGGATGCAGTTGCCTGGTTCTAGCAACAATTGCGCTGCTTTCACAGATACCGTTTCCCTTCCTTGGCAATGCAATGTATGCTGTATGTGCAGCAGTGTTGGTGATATCATTCGCCATAGGTTGGTTCTGGCCCACGAAGAAGAAAACTACTCAACTCGGACTGATCACAACGTCCTCCAAATCCGTAGGAGCCCATAAGCAGTCCTTGGGAATGCAAATCCTCCAGCGCAAGTCAGAGATGGTTCTGGCTGTGGAGCTCAAAGAGATACCTCACGACTATGCCTTCGCTGAAGATGGAAGATATCGCCTCTCTGAGATGGTTGAACGATTTCATAGCATTATCCGGAGCCTATCTTCCATTCCATTCGCCCTGCGTATTCAGCGCGTACGATGGAACACCCGGGTCCTATTCCTCACATGGTCAAAGGATGAAGCTCTACTGGAGCATCAGAGCACAATGTTGCACGATGCTCTTAGCAACAACCTGCCTGGCTTCAAGTTCAAGCCCCTGGACTCATTCACGGGAATCCCTCTTGGAGCGAAGGACAAAGGCTCTGCCGCAATCATCAACGGTGTGCCATTGTCAATCGAAGACGAAATGCAGAGAAAGGACACCCTTGAGGCCATGACAGGAGTTCTGCAAGACCTTGAGAACGGCGTCTTTCAGGTCTTCATAGAACCAACAAAGATGAGCAAGTCGAAGCTCAGGTCACTGAAGTCCAGCTACAAGCAGGAATCCGAGAGGTCAATGACCACCATCTCAAGGGAGAAGTCCAGTTGGCTACTCGGGACGCAACAGGAGTCCAAGACCATTGTCAACCTCGAGGCGAAACAGCATGCTGAGAAGCTAGAACGACAATTCAAGCGACTATCTACCCGTCACTTGTGCAAGACCACAGTCGCTGTTCTCTCGTGGGGGAATACCATCACAACGGCTGACCTGGATGCACGTCGCATCGCGGGTGCTCTCGTGGGCGCCCTTAGATCTGACAGCAAAGAGGAAGAGTTTCATATCGAGTACAAGAGGAAGCACAAAGACATCACCAGACTTCTGAAGGGGCTTCCAGTGGGTGATTCCACTGTCCTCACTGCTGGTGAGGCTGCGGCGTACCTCATTCTTTCCAGAAGGGACGTAGGCATCAGGGTCACGAAACGAGAGAGGTTCTCGTCAGGGACTAGAGATACATCCGAGAAAGCTGATTCCAACGAGAGCGAGTCGCATCTTATCACATCGATGGCCCCCTCGAATGTTAAGTGGCTGAAACGCTCACCTCACCTGCACCTAGGCAATGCAGTAGATGAAGCAGGTAAGTTGCTGCCAAATGCGCATATGACAACTGACATTCGCCATCTTAACATGCATCTAGGCGTGTTCGGAAACACACGCTCTGGCAAGTCAACTTCTGTCATGAGTTTCATCGGTCAGGCTATCACGCTGGGAGTGAATCCCCTCGTGCTTGTGCCTTCAAAGGGTTATGAATGGCGAATGTTGCTAGACGTCTTTCCAGATCTCCGAGTATTCACGCCCGGTAGGAGTGATGTGTCCCCATTTGTCATGAATATCTGGGACCCACCATCAAGAGTTCGGGTTTCGAAATGGATTGATCGGGTCGTGCAGGTATTCACTCTTTGGCTGCCCAATAATGATGTCGTAGCCATGCACCTCCAAGATGTCATCTATTCAGTCTACAGGAACTGTGGTTGGGACTTGAATACTAACACGAAAGGCAGGCCTATCTTGCTTGAAGACCTTGTTGACGCTGTGAGAGAATTCGGTAAGGGTTTGGACTATGGTGATGAGGTCAACAGTAACCTATTCGGGGCGCTGGTTGCCAGAGTGAAGAGCATCCTGAGAAAACCCTCACTGGTAAATATGTACAACACCGCCGCTGGAATCACAGTTTCTGAACTACTGGCTCATCCTACCATCATAGAGATGGACGCTCTCTCAGAGAATGACAAGATCATGCTCATGGGTGTCCTCGCAGCAGGAGTAAGCGAATACAAGTTGGCAAACCCATCGAAAAAGGTCACCAACCTGCTCGTGCTGGAGGAGGCTCACTACCTTCTGAGCAGGACTGCTATCAGTGGCGAGGCAAACTCCAATATAAAACTACAAGCCGTAGGCGCATTCATCGAGATGCTATCAGTCTTAGGCGGGACTGGCTTAGGCACAGTTCTGATCGACCAATCGCCAGGTACGCTTGTACGTCGAGTTATCAAGATAATTGTGAACTTACTGATTCACGCTCTCTCAGATGAGGATGATAGGAGGATCGTAGGAAAACACTCCAGATGTACAGAGTCACAGATAGAGCATATTGGAGGAATGCAAGTCGGGGAGGCCGTAGTCTACTTGCAGCATGAGGGAGAACCAAAGAACGTGAGGGTCTTTCCGTTGGAGAAGTTCATTCACGACAAGCTTCCAGAGCGACCGATCGATGAGGACATTGTGAGGAGTCACATGAATCGGCTCTTCAAGGTGAGTCCAGAACTTCGAGCGTCTAAGCCGCTGCCAGATGATATTATGGAACGATTCACAGCAAAGAAGACCAAGAAAAAGAGAATGCCGTCAGAACTCGTGGCACATGAGTACAAGGAGCCTATCTCGAAGGTCGTACAGAGTCCTGAGTTCGAGAGCTTCTGCAGGGAGAATCTGAAGAAGGAGAACATCAGAGCTCTTGTGGCTCTCTTTCGGACCATTTCCAAGAAATATGGGGATGGCAGCTATGTGTCTGATCTCTACGTCCTTGAGCTGGCGGCAAAATACAACGTGACTGACGAGAACAGGTCTGTGTTTGTGAAGGCAGCAAAAGCCATTGCCGAGGAATGGGGCAAATGACATCGGAGGGAAGTGAGGGCACTGAGAGGAGAAAGGAATGCAAAGAGCACGTTGATGCTGAAGAGTTTCGACAACAGATGCGAGAGCTGATAGAAGAGGTCAAAGAACAGGTCAACAGAGAAGAAGTCGGCGTGGAGTCGAGCGACGCGAATGAGGAGAGGGAAGCGGAGTCTAAAAGAGAATCGATTGACATAGATGAAGAGTCCAGAGGCGATGGCGAATTCCGGAAAGAGATGCATGAGCTAATCGCTGAGGTCAAAGAGGTCATTGAGAAGGAAGAGTCTGAGGACTCCGCTGAATTCCGAGAGCAGATGCGAGAGTTGATTGATGAGGTCGAAAGAAAGCTTGAAGGCGATGAAGAGCTTGCAGACAGTGCCGAAGACAGACTTGATGCGTTCGAAGAGGACATCCTGGAGAGCTTTGAGAAGTACGGCATTGATGGCGATGAAGTAAGGGAACGCTGGCGTGAGAGGTTCGTAGAAGATGTGGAGGAAGAGCTTGAGAAGGATTCTGCATCCGATGAACCAGATGAATCCACGAACACGTCTGATGATGCTGCCGACTCAGAGATGAATAAGACCACCGAGTCTTGCTCGTATTCGGAGTCTGGTGATGGCACAGTACAGGTATTGAAGACTGAAGGCAATTCAGAGGCCACGGAATCCGTAGACGCATCTGAGGAACACAAGGCAGAGATGGAGCCTCAGTCCGAATCCGATTCGAGTGTAGAAAGCGAAACGAATCGCGCAGTCGAGGCGAGTAAGCAGAAGGAAGACATGGAATCCCCCAAGGCTGATGAACAGCCAGAGAAGCAGATCGTGCGTGAAACTGAATCTGAAAACAGCGCCCCACATGAATCGAAACGCAACTCGAAAGAGAGCATTCCAGAAACGAGCGAGGACGTGCGAGCAAGGCAGCAGACATCGGAAATGGTTTCGGAGTCATCCGAAGAGAAGGCAGAAGCCGCAGAACGGAAAGAAGCGCAAGCTGAAAGCATGGAATCGCACATCGCGCGAGCGGAATGCGAAGAACTGGCTGAAGAAGAGGTTGAGAATACTCAGACTGAAGGTCATCTCAACGAGTCTGATGAAGAAGAAGGCGAGATAATACAGGACTCTGGCTCCGAGAGTATGCAAGAATGGACCGAAGATGGCGAGAGAGAGGAATTAGCGGACTCTGAACATCTCGAGGAACCAGACTCAACACAAAGCACCTTGGAATCCTGTCAAGAAGTTTTGGAGGAGAATATCTCACCTGACGCAGAAGAGCTTGATGAGGACGAAGAAGTGGACGAGCGGATGGTATCTGACGACGAGCGGCCAACGAGAATGCTTGATTCACCTTATCCAAACGTCTATGCCGACGAAACTGGGTTCTTTGCAGAAACCGAGGAGCAGAGATGGAGGCGCAGGTTGGTAGAGCTGTACAATGAGCTTCCTGAAGAGATGAAGCAGCTCTACCGCGAGCATGTAAAGGCCATATTGGAATCAGAGGAAGGGCTTGAGAAGCTTCTCGAAACGTTTCCTGAGCTTGGGGATCAGGAGGAGTTTGAGGAGAAGTATGAGGACGCCGTCAAGTACGTGAAGTTTAGGCAGAAGATTCGGGAACTCGAGCTTCTTGGAACTCTCGATGAAACTACTATAGAGGAACTCGCTCTCGAACCGGACCTAGACCAAGAAACTGCCGAGAAGTGGTTGAATGATGATTACTACTCATTTCCAAAGCTCATCCAACAGGTCTGGCACCAAGAGATAGAACGACGGTGGGGAAATGTGCTCCGAGCTATCGCAAATCGTGACATGCCATATGACATGAGTGAGGTCAATGAAATTCTGAAGCGATTTCCAGAGCTGAAGAGGAAGCGTCGCTTCAAATGGCACCATGATGAGGTTAAAATATGGACTGAGGTCATGGCAGCAAAGCGAAAGGGCAAGATTGCCACGCTCATCATTCAAGGGAAGGAACGATTCAAGGTCGATGAAGTCAAAGAGCTGGCTAAGGGGCTCAATCTCACGGTGGACAAAGCAGTCCGTTGGCTCAGGGAAGAGAGTCGTCCACGGCTAGTTGACTTATTGACTGGGAAACGACAGGAGTTGCGATTGAAACGAAAGGAATCGGTGCAACATGCAGCAACTCTCCTTCGGGTTCGCACAGAGGAAGCAATGAATGAGGCTCGATGGCGACATCCTGAGGCGATGCGCCTTCTAGACGATATGTCATTCGTCAAACAGATGCAACTCCTCACCGGCCTAGAGAAGACTATAGGTCGACGGGAAGTGCAATCCTTGTCAGAAAAGATGCGTGCGGCAAAGGCAAGCATCTTCTGGATGAAAATCATTACTGAAGGACGCGTAGACACCAGTTTTCTTATTCAAATATCATCTATTGTAGATAGTTGGCAGAGAGATTTATTCGCGTATCTTGAACGAACCCAGGCCTCCTATTCGTCATACCTTGACTACGTTATGCAGATGCTCGACGGAGCGATTCAAGCATACTTGGACAGAATCATCAATTATGCCGAAGAAGCGAGTATAAAATCAGAGATTCAGTCTTGGCTTCCTGCTAGGAACATGCGCTATTTGGCGGCAAGTTTCCTTCTCAGAACTGCGGGGAGCATGTATAATGCTATGACTGATTGCAGATGCAAATCGGTACGGCATGGCCTTCATTCCGTCCGAGATGCCTATTTGGCTGGGGGACACGAAAAGGCTACCGAGAATCTGGAACAACATCAGTTCCGAGAATTAAGCAGTGCCATTCAAGCTGTCAGGACTGACATGAGTCTGGGTAAGATTACCAGTATGAAGAAGGGTGCCTTTTCTCCCCTTCACGCTGACACTTCATTGGAAGATGTTGCTGACTTGGCAATCAAATTCTCCAGACATCTAGGTGATAATCTCCTCACACAGGGTTTGCAGGAACCTAACCCTTCTTGGATTTCTTTCGACCCCCGTGTTATCATAAGCGAAACTGGACCAAACCTCAACGAATCAGACCTTAAGGAGATGAAAGAACGGTGGGTTGCTGATGTATGTCCCTTGTTAGATCGCGCCCTAGCAGTATCTGGCGACAACACCTGCACTTGGTTCATCCTGATAGCACTAGGCGCACATCCGGGTATTTGGGTTGCTAACTCCACTGGAGTAACTGACGTGATATCCAACGAACCAGGCGCTGGGAAAAACCGGGGTGCGTATCGCCCCTATGCTGATGCGAAAGTGTTGAATCGTCCGCTTCTTCTGGAGATTAGGTATAAGGAAGGTCATGGTCAGCTGACTAATTGCAGATGGATGCATTCTGAACAATGGGACCAGTTCAAGTGGACTGTTACTAGATCACATGGAAGAATGGGTGAAACCACTGCACCCTTATCTGCTCAGAACGCATGGCACTATCTACTAGCTAGGTATTGGGGTGCCGATTCCACGGCAAGACAGATCCACTGTAGGTTTCCTCTCCATAAGGACAAGGAACTTAATGGCAAACATCTAGCTATGGCACAAAGAATGGCCCTATGGCTCGAACCTGGAGTTAGGATGCGAGCAAAAAAAATCAAGCAAGGCAGACTACCTTCTCTAACCCCTTCTATCAGGGCCTTAATCACACATGACGGAAGAATCAACAGCAGAATTCAGCAAAGACTTGTTAAGGGGGGATATGGTTGGCAAGCCCTCACAGAGTCTGAGTATTCGTTGGATACGGACCAAGGACGAGTGTACTGGGAACACATAGATTCGCCCATGTTCTGTGACTTTATTCATTGGGGCAACAAGTGGGACTTCAGTACACTTTGGCGTGGTCTGCTTGGGGCTTGGATTGTATTGGGGAACATTTCAAGAAACGAATCAATGGTTTCATGGACTCTTGAGAAGGTTGCTGATGGCATCGATAGAATTACTGGAGTGCCATTAGCTCCATATCGGGTTTCAAGCGACTGCAATATCAGCAAACTGGGTTGGCAAAAGCCGTACACTGAGTATTGTGGTTTCATCAACTTAGACACTGTTCCAAATGATGTCAAAGGTCGCATGATTCACTCCATTATCTGCTGTTGGATGTTTGAAATAGCACATATTGCATCAAGACTGGCAGCTGAGGTGCCAACCTGGAACCTTCACGAGCGAATAGCTGAAGTGCTGCCAAGTTCTGGGCTGAGAAATCTCTCACCTAAAAGCAAACTCGATAACATGGTGGGTTTATTCCTCGAACTCAAAGATCGACTTGAGGATTTGGGGTTTGTAGAAAACGTCAAGGCCGCAAAGGGAACTAAGAAAGGTCTCGGGGGAGAGAAGATTGCTGCTGGTCATGAGTTTGTGGGAACTCGACGGTCATGCACAGTCGTATTGGATGAGGAAGAGGTAGAATGTAGTTTGTACGAAACTCTATCAGACACACGCGGGAGTGCAGGTTGCCCATTCACTCCCATTACTATCAAAATGAGGGGTCTGGATGCCCCTTTTAGGTACCCACTTGCTATTGAGGTGTATCTCGGAAGCAGAAAGAGGAACGTAGTTATTCCTAACCCCGATCTATGGTGGGATGTTGAAACTCTTGGACTCCCATCATCAGATGTCCAAGAGATTGCGAAATTGCGTGCAGCCGAGCAGTGGGAACGTCTTGCGATGAAGATCTTATCAGCTGTATCTCAGCATTACGGGGACCAGCCCGGTTGGGAGGTTGTTGCCTTTCAACAAGGGCGCCCTGAGAGATTCGCTCGACTGTTCCTTTTCTACCAGCTCTTGGCCAAGGAGGCGCCTCTCACTATTTGGGGGAGTAACGTTGCCAAAACAGGAGTAGCTGCTACTGCCAATACAGCTTTTATCCCATTCTCATATGAACACTCCCTAGGATATTTGGGTCAGCTCTTCTCAGGACTATCTGAGTCATTCCTTGAAGAAAACCTGGCATCTAATCTACACATTGAAGTGGATTCAGGCGCGGGTCAGAAGATTCGTTACCTCATTGCAAGTGTTCAACACAACACGCTGAAGAAAGACCAGTGTTTGGGAACCGCTGAAGACGCGAGAATTCTCGTCTGGGTAGAGAAGGCTGATGGTAAAGTCGTAGAAGGGTCACGAAGAGCACTATTCGTGCAATGGAGAGTTAAGCAGGCGCGGACCCAACAAAAGGCTGAATCTCTGGTTCGGGAAGCCATGAAAAGTGAAAAACATCCCAAGGATTACTCCGTGCTATACATGCTCGACCTGTACCGAGGTGCTTCAGGGACTCGTCTCGAGGTGCTTCAACCCGGAGAATTTCATTTCAGGATTGCGAGAGCGTCGGGATGGATGAATCTGGATGTGCCTCTAGACGTACATGAAACCACTTCCGTGAGATGGCTGAAAGAGGGTCTAGAACGAAGATTTCCTGGTGCATTGTCAATTGCTGAAAAGATATCACTAAACCCTGCTGACAGCTCTCTGGTAAAGGCTGTAGTCGGAATCGACAGACTGGCAGACGTTTGCCCTGGGGTGTTTAATGGCCTCTCATCGTTTCAAGAAGCCATTTCCTCAAATACCGACAGCTTCTCCAATATCACTCGAATTGAATCGAAGCTGCGCAGAGCTGAACGCCTGGCTGGAAACATGGGGGAACTCAAGCAATATCTGGACCTCATTGCTCAGATTATGGCAGACTCTAGCGAAACTTCTCGAGATTCTTCATTCGCAGCCAAGGCGTAGGTTATAGTCGGCACACTTGCGCGAGTTACCGCGAACTCATCCCTGTGGCGTTACAGGGTACGCCGCAAGAACGTCAAGGTCACACTGCTTCAACGCGTGAGCGATAGCAGCGTCACCGGTGAGACCTTCGATTGCTATTTGGTCCTTGGGTACTCTCTTGACTGCTGTCATCCTATTCATTCTCCATCCTTATGCTATTTGTAGGGCATTGGTTAGCGCAAATTCCGCAGCCCTTGCAGTACTCCATATCGTACTCGTAGATGTACTTCCCATCTTTCTCGATGAGTTTGATTGCATTGTCCGGGCAGTATATCCAGCAGAGGCCACAGGTTCCATTCTTGACCCAGAGACAGGTCTCGTCCGTGTGGATTGGATGTTGTGCACGCCAGCCGCCGGTCTTGTACTTCGTTGCGTTGCCTGGCTCGATGATATTGCCAGCCATTGGTATCTCGTTGTATTTCTCGCTCATCCTGTCTGAGCCTCCTTTATAGCTCTCTCCATTGCAGCCTTGTTCAATTGGCCAACCTTTCCGGGATATCGTTCGAGAACCTCATTGATGACCGTTTCGACCTTGACAGTCCCGGTAGCCTTCACTGCCGCGGCCATGGTGGGCATATTGTAGAACGGACGTCCCATGATATCCATGGCAATGGTACTAGCGTTGACGGTAACGACCTTTCCGCCCTTGAAATTGAACTTCTTACGCATCTCCTCAGGACTCTTGTCTATATTGAGTACGAGAATGCCATCCTCTTTCAGCCCCTCGGTAGGGTTCACTACATCAAGCAGAGTGGGGTCAATGCAGACCACGACGTCTGGCTTGTAGACCTGAGCGTATACCTGAATCGGTTTCTTGCTTATCCTCAGGAATGCTCTAACAGGTGCTCCCGTACGTTCAGGGCCGAACTCTGGGAACGCCTGTATGTAGTTACCTTCCGCAAGGGCAGCTTTTCCTAGCATCTGGTTGCTGGTGATCACTCCCTGACCACCGCGCCCGTGCCAACGGAATTCTGTAATACCTTTTGCAAAGTCAAGCGCCATTGTATTCTCACCTAGGTGATGGCGCAGGCACCAGTGGAAATGCACTTATGTATTGTGGCATAGTCTTCTAAGCTTTGAAGCAGGTCAACAATATTCTTGCAGAACTATTGTCAGGTGTCTTTTGCGCCAGAATCAGGAAGTTGCCCGAGAGCGGCCAGGACATTGGTCGTGAGCACCAAGGTCAGAAGAGGAGAACTAGAACGCGATGAGCTACGCTGCATCTTCATCATAGATCTGGTCGCTCCGGGCGTTTATTACGTACGCTTTAGAACTTGTACTGTAATTCACGTCATCTCCTATCAATAGGATTTGACATTAATAGATTAACTGTCAACGCATCCTTTTCACAGCCAGAAGCACAATGGCGACCAACACGACACTGACTAACGATGCAGCGGCCACCAGCTCGGTTCCTGCCCCTCCAAAGACATTCACCATTATGTTTGCAGTTACTGTGTCATTGACAACGTTTCCAAAAGCATCATAGACAAAGAGGGTGAAGTTGTGCAGACCCGGCTGTGCACCTGTTATGTGAATCTCTATGTCCTCACCATCCCAGACTAGCATTATGAATAAGAGGTCATCTCCGAGGAGGGCATACTCATACGGGAATTCATCTCTTGGAGCCCAGTTCACGGTCGCGCTTGATGAGCCCTCCTCAAACATCACATCCTCGGGGCTATCAATTGCTGGCGGAGTTGTGTCGCTTAATAGATGGGGGTATCTATCAGTAGAGGTCCCGTAGTCTGGCCCAATCTCGTAGGGTCCGTTGCCGTCATAATCGGTCCAGTAGTTCCCTGTCCTTGCGTTATCATCCCATAGGTTGTCTTGACCGAAATCCTCAGCATTCTTTTCTTGAGTGCCCGGGTACAGCTCTCCGTTCCAACCTACGCTATTCGCATAGATTGAGCAGTTGGCCGTGCCCGCATCCAGAGAAACCCCCCTCAACCCATTGCGATAGATCTTGTTGCCGACAACAGAGCAATCGACAGACCACTCAACGTCGATTCCATAGCTGTTGCGGAAGATCTTGCTGTTGGATATCGAGATGCGATGCGACCGGTCAAGGTAAACACCTTTCTCGCAACCGTAGGCAGTGATATTGTCAATGGTACAGTCGCTCGACTGGGCGAGCCGCAGCCCATCGTCTGAATGAACTATCTTGCACCTCTCCACACTGCCAAAAGCAACTTGGTTGAGCTGAATGGCTGACGAATACTGCCCTGATTCGAGGTAGCAATCCCTGATAACAAAGAACACCGAAGTTGCGGATATTGAAATACAAAAACCATCGGCTGTGATATTCAACCCCTCAATGATGTATGGGTCCGCCTTGGAACCACTGCCAGAGAAACCCCAGGAGGTGAAGCCATCATTACTGTCAATTACGATTGGGAAGTGCGCCTCATAGGCTTCTACAGACGGAGTGGGAGCCTGTGCTAAGCTGGTGGACGCCATGACTTGATGACCTTGGCTCCACTGTAAGCCTGTCATGGTTAGGACGAAAATCAGTCCACACAATACCGCTCTACGCCTGTTTATCACATGGGAATCCTCCGTACGCTGACTGTGGTTCGACGTGATGCCTTATGGTATTCGTCGCCTCTTGAAGAGTATGAATAGAGCAATTGCAGTAATGATAACACCCCCGCCTGCAAGGATGAGGAACTCCACACTGAAACCACCAACAGGGTCTAGTGGGAAACTGGGTGTTCCGTTTGGTAGGACGTTGGGATATCTGTCTACACTGTGAGCATCGCCGTCAATCGCGTACTCCCCCGTTCCATTGTAGTCGCTCCACCAGTTGCCTGTGTCTATCCCATTGTCCCAAGTGTTGTCAGACCCGGAATCAATGGCGTTACCTTCTTCATTCCAACCAATGGCATTTCCGTAGATGGTGTTGTCATACCCCCTGATGCTAATTCCATAGCCCGAGTTATTGTAGATCGCGTTGTTTGCGATTGTGCAATTGATTGCGGTCATTCCGGGGTGATCGCTGATGCCGGATTGCTGGTTCCAGTAGATTCTGTTTCCAGTTATCTTGCAGTTAGCCACGAATCCAAGATCAATCCCGCCATATTCTCTCCAGAAACGTGAGTTGTTGTAAATGATGTTACGCTCCAAGACGCAGTCTTCGGAGTAGAACAGCCTGATTCCCCCGTATAGCTGGCCCTGAACTTCACAATCAACTACTTCGCAATGGTCTGAGAAAGCGATACAGACGCCCAGTGAGCCATTGTGGAACTCGCCATTTTGGACAGTGACCCCGTCGCAGTTGACTAGGTATACCGCACCGTACATTGTGCCGTCAACGACCATGTCCGATTCGTCAACGAAATAGCCGAGTTCCTTGCCGTTCACTGTATTGTCGATAACCACATGTTTCCAATTCAACACAGTCAAGCCATCTATGGTAATCCCGCATCTATCGAGTGAGTTCCCTGTCACATTGAACTCGGTGGAGTCGAGGATCTCCATACCTCGGTAATCAATATCGGACAACGCATTCTCGGACAACACGCAATCATTGCAATCGCGGAAGTACATTGCTGACCTACAGTCAGATAAGGCATTTTCCGATAACACGCAATCATTGCACTCGAAGAAGCTCATTGTTGACCCACAGTCAGAGAAGGCATTTCCATCGAACACATTACTATTGATAGTCAGCGCAACAATACCATTTGAGCTATTTGAGATATCATTGTTTCTTATTAGACAGTTTTCGACAATCACCATATCGATTGAGCAGTGGTTGTCGTAGAGTATGTTCTCTTCCACTATCCAACCCGATGAAAACCACATCTGGATGCCACTCTCAATACTATGGATACCCTTAATGGAGTGGATTGTGTTGTGGGCGAATCTTGAGTTGCTAAGACCATAACCCAGCTGCACACCAGAAAACGTGCAGTTGAACACTGTGTTGTAGACCACGTCACTATTGATTGCTAGGTAAAACTGCATGCCGTTCCAATTGTTGTATGCAGTGTTTCTAGAGATGGTGACGTTGCTTATCAATCCAGTCCCTATTCCAGTACTACAATTGAAGACAGTGTTTTCAGAGATGATGCTGTCGTTGAGCTCTTCGCACACAATTCCCGAGCTTTTTTGTCTGATGATACAGTTTTTTATAGCTCCGTTGGTGACATTGCGGAGCTGGACTCCATACATAGCAGGAGTGCTAACAGACGCGAAGAAGCAATTTCTTATCTCGAAGTGCTTTGTTGTATTTGTAACCTTTGCACAGTCGGCATCCGTTGTTATGTTTAAGTTCTCAACCACGTACGGATCTACCTCAGTGCCACTTCCCGACCAGACAGTTGTGTTGAACTCATCATCTGCTGTGACTAGAATAGGCGCTGCCAGCACATAATCTGCAAGGATGCTTTCCACCTGAGTTCCAATGACTACATTGTGGCCACCAGACTGCCGAAATACTCCGAAAAGCGGCACAGACGAGATGGCAATAAGCATACTCAGCATTAGAACAAAAACTGCTACACTCCTACCCAAGACGTTTTCCTCCAAGTCTCCCCGTTGGACTGGTCAGGATATTGGCATTTTGTGCTAATGTATCTTTCGAACAATTCACTCTGAGGGTTCATCTCCTATGGAATGAATCACATCCGCGTGCATGGCATTGAGGTCCATGAACAACTTCCTGTATTCATCATTCATAATGTCGATGTAGACTGTGTTCCTTGCTCTATCAATGTCTACGAACTTCAGTGACCTCTCCAGGGCTCTTGGATAGTAGCCGTAGACTAATAGAACAAAGAACAACAAGAGTATCAGGGCCAAACCTGCGACAGGTTCAAGCAATGGTCGGGAACTCCACATCGCCGCATTGATTCTCAAGAGGAAGAATAGAGCCGGATAGAATAGGACGAATACCGCGGCCCAAGCAGTGAACCGTGCTCGGCCAGTTCTGAGATTGCTGCTCCCATGGAGCGTGCAGGTTGGCACCCAGAATGTCACTGCGCCTCTCGCAGAGGCCAAGATGAGGTCCGCCTTGTCTTTGCCATTGGCCCACATACTTGCGGCGCTTTCATCCCCTCGTACTGCCGAAGACCTCTCTGTGATTGCGACGGACACCAAGTCCTCGGGCTCATCAAGACAGACAGGACACCTCTCCGGGAATTCCACTTTGGATATCTTCGCTCTCACGAGTGTTAGATTAGCAAGTTCTTGATTTCTCTCAGTATCTTCGCTCATCCTTCCCACTTGCCTCATTCAGGGGGCATCACGATGATCTGAACACTTGTCAAGGGTCTGTTGTCATTAGGCTCGGAAGCGTCAAAGGTGTCGAATGTCATTTGATACAAGAAGCGGCGTTCCCTCATCTTCAACTCATGCGCCACACGGACGGAGAGTCCGATTCCTTTGAAGCCGTATCCTCTTATCGCCACCATCCGTTTATCGGATCTTACAAGGCCTTGTATGGTGGCCGCTATCTTGCGTACGTCTATCTTGCCAACCTTGGGTGAAATTTCAAGCAGCACGTATTCGCTAGTCGGAAAAACTGCGACATCTTCTTCCATCGCGATTGAAACAACCTCATCTCTCAGATTGAGCTGCTCAGGGATTCGGTCACGAAGAGACATGATTATGACTGAATGTAGCCGGGCTAATAACTTGAGCGACTTCACTAGCCACGAACTCAATGCTCTTATGCTCAGTGAGCGTTAATTTCTTGGAGGATTCATCGGTGGTACGAACCAAGACCCTTGCTATCGTTGTGGCTGTGGTAGTAATCTCAGCATTCGCTGTTTATGGCTTCTGGTATTTGACAACTCCGAGAGCTGATGTCCGGATTGGGTATCTGAATCAGGACTTACATCAACTCGCCTTGCGAGTTGCCTTGGTGAATGGTTACTTTGATGATGTGAATATAACGGTCGACGTTGTCGAGTTTGGTAATGGTGCTTATGAGATGGACGGTTTTCTTGCAGACCAGATAGACATGGGGTATCTCGGCGCCGCACCTGCATTGACGAAGCGGCTCAACCAGGATATCCTGATTACAGTGTTCGCTTCGGTCAACCTAGAAGGTTCCGCCATCATGGTAAAGAAGTCGGAGTACGACTCGGGTGCCGTGACCAGCATTGCGAATCTAACGGGTAAAGGTGTACACCATCCCGGGCCATCAACAGTTCAGAACTTCCTCCTCCGTCTTGCCTTGGAGAATGCGGGGATGACTTACGAAGATATCGATCCCGTATACACTCCACCTCCATACATGGAGAGTGCCCTTACAGCTGAGGCTCCTGCATTCATAGCATGGGAGCCCTTCTGTGCCAAGGCTGAATACAACGATGCAGCAGTACTTCTAATGAATTCAGGTGAAATCTGGCCTCATCATCCCTGTTGTGTTGTGGCTTCTGCCAACAGCTTCTTGGAGGTTCATCCGGATGTCGTTCAGAAGGTCATCGATGTGCACAAGCGGGCTGAGCAATGGATTGTCGATCATCCATTAGATGCTATTGCCATTGCGGTTGACTGGCTTGAGATGGACCAGAGTCCTGTTGAGAACGCATTCAACCGAATCATTTTCGACTATGATTTGAACATGACCGGTCTGACGATGTATCTCGAGTTCCTCATTGACCAGGATCTTGTGGGCCTTCAATTGAGCGAAGTTGCCAGCTTCATGAACGGCTTTGTTAATACGACGTTCGTCGAGTCATAAACGGCAGACACAAAAGAAACACCATGGGTCATCTTCAAGAGCAAGATGACTGTAGCACTGAAGGAACGTCGCAGGCAAGCTGATTCACAATCCGTCCAACCGAAGAGCTGGATGGCAAAGCTCGACCCAAGAGATGTGGTCCTAAGGATCGTGATTCCGATCATCATCTTGATTATCCTCTGGGAAGTCATTGCACAGCTTTCAGTGACATCCCTGTCAGGAATTGTGGAAGCATCCCTGAAGCTCGCGTTCGAGGGCGACAGTCAGGGGAAACTCCTTACAGAGCATGTCTTCACCAGTCTTGGTCACGTTACTCTTGGATTCCTAGTCGCCGCACTGACAGCGATTCCGCTGGGAATCATGATTGGTCGGTACAAGATTGTCAACTCCGTCTTCGGGCCAGTAGTTGAAGCAATGCGTCCCATTCCTCCGATTGCTTGGATTCCTATAGCGCTTCTTCTATTCCGTAACATACTATTCGCTCGAATTTTCATAATCTGGATTGGTGCTTTCTTCCCGATTCTCATCAACACGACAGCTGGTGTCAATCGCACAAACCCAGTTCATTTGGATGTGGCTGAGACCTTTGGTGCGACAGAACCTGAGGTGTTGACCAAGATAATTATTCCCTCAGCTGCGCCAGAGATGTTCGCAGGCTTCCGCATTGGTTTTGGCATCGGTTGGATGTGCTTGATTGCTGCGGAGATGGTGAATGTCAATGCGGGACTTGGATATCTCGTGCTAATCATGCAGCAGTCCGGTCAGACAGGTGCTATGATTGCGTGTATGTTGTTGATAGGGCTCATTGGGTTCCTAATCAGTTACTTCTTCTTGATCATGGAAAAGCGTCTACTCAGATGGAGAAGAGAGGTTTCCGTTTAGGACCTCTGCATTAGCATAGCTTTCTCTTGCTCTACCTTAAGGATGTCTAGAATCCGAGCCCGATATGCAAGGCACTCGGGAGTTGCTCGGTTGCGAGGTCTGGAAATGCTGATATCGTATTCGACTAGGACCTTCGCCGGGATGTTACTCATGACCAGAATTCGGTCGGACATGAATACTGCTTCATCCACATTGTGCGACACAAATACGATGGTTGAATTAGTTTCTTGCCAGACTCTTAGAAACTCCTCCTGCAGGTGATTCCGGGTCTGAGCGTCAAGATTTGAGAACCCCTCATCTGCGACCAGTATATCTGGCGATGTGACTAAGCTTCTGGCCATCTCAGTCTTGCGTGCTTGGCCGCCGGAGATCTCATGGGGCAGATGTTCCTCATAGCCCTTCATTCCGACCAGTGCAATAACCGCATCGGAACGGCTTCTCATCTCCTCTTCTGATACACCCTTTACCTCAAGCCCCAACTCTATGTTCTTACGAACTGTACGCCAAGGAAGTAGTGACTCCTGCTGGAAGATGCACCCCACACGACTGTGGCCCATCTTTACTTCAACATCATCTATGAGTATTTCACCAGCATCGGGTTCAAGAAGGCCTGCAATTATCTTGAGAAGTGTCGTCTTGCCGCAGCCGGACGGTCCTAGTATGCCTAGAAATTCTCCGTCCTTGACCTCAAATGAGATGTCGTCCAGAACTAAGGTTGAATCTTGTTCTCCGTTGTCAAAGGATTTTGATATGTGACGCACGGAGAGCTTGGGCACTATGGTTTCACCGGCCTTCTGGGCCACATTTCTGGTTAAATAGTGTGCCATCTGGATGGCCATAGTTGAGGGACTACACCCAATAAAGTAAAAAAAGGC
Organism: Candidatus Thorarchaeota archaeon; assembly: GCA_030669595.1. Taxonomy (GTDB): domain Archaea; phylum Asgardarchaeota; class Thorarchaeia; order Thorarchaeales; family Thorarchaeaceae; genus WTCK01. Next base: position 4,981 of record DAOVDG010000013.1, on the reverse strand, counting down.
AATATTCACTCGACATACTGACTTAGATGCCAAGTCAACTGCAGTCGGTAGACCGACTTGGTAGCTGAGCACCAAGTCTTCAGATAAATGGTGACTAATCTTGACGGCCCCTCGCATACTCTTTGAGATTCCCGATGAGCTGAGTACTAGTGCCATTGCCGTAGGCGATGTGGACAATTCAGGACTTTCAGAACTCTGTACGGGTGGCCGTGACGGGGTTCTAAAGCTGTATAGTGCCAGCAATAAGACCGAAGTACAGTTCCTGGCGCAGCAGGACCTACATGGCAGCATTCTCTCGATTCGCATTGCTGATGCTAATAATGACGGTCTGATGGAAGTCATTGTCGGACGCAGTGTGAGTGCCGGTGAGGTGCCGGGTGAAACCGGTACGCTTCAGGTGTTTAGGTACGTTCCAAGTGGCCAGCTAGAACTCCTTGCAGAGCATCCGGTGGGAAGTTTCGTCACAACGATCAATGTCACCGATGTCACTGGGAACAACAAGAATGAAATCATGGTTGGAGGCAGCGACTCCACACTTCGAGTCCTCAAAATGGATACTCAGAATAACTTGACGGAGTATATTCGTCATCAACTAGATGACATGCCCATTGCCATCGGTACTTGCGATGTTATTGGCGATGAAATCGAGGAGATAGTTACCGGTAACCGTGACAAGACACTGCGTATGTTCAAGGTTAGGGATGGTACACTAGAAGAGATAGAAGTCCTAGAACTGCCTAGTCCAGTCATTTCAGTCGCGGCAGGTGATATTCTTGGCGATAGGAAAATGGAGCTCGGGGTAGTTACTCACGACGGCTCTATCAGGATTTACCGCAATGAGGAGAGCAAGCTTGAGCTCTTCACGAAGTTGGAGAACATCAATGCTCTATCAGTCCGAATAGCTGAGTTGAACGCTGACCATATGGACGAGGTTGTAATTGCCACCTCTGACTTCAAGATTCTATTCTACAGTCTTTACATGGCTGAGCTCAAACAGCTCGCCGCTGTCGATATTGGCGCCAAGATTCTCTCTATCAGTGTTGGTGACGCCGGCGGTGATGATAGACGAGAAGTGTTGGTAGGGGTTTCTGATGGTCCTCTCAAGGTCATTGAAGGTCTATACCAAATAATCCCGCATTTCGAGGTAGCTCAGGATTCCGAGGACAGTACTCGACTGCGCGGCAAGGTTACTGTTGCAAACATCACGGACCACCCAGTGATGGGGATCACCGGGAAGATATACCACTTCCCGAAGGACAACATGGAGGTCAATCCACAGCAACTCAAGTTCGACCTAGGACCGGGCGAAACGAAGGCCATAGATGTCGAACTAATGCCAAAAACAGAAGGAACAATCATTGTTCGTCCGATTGTGCTCATGTGGACAGACAACGCGGGTCAGGTGCGTCAGGTCACCACACCGGAAACCGCGATTCTTGTGGAGAAAGACCAGGTTGCCGCAGCTCCTGCTGAAGTTGCTCCCGTTTCAATGCCCGCCACCACGGTGGAGGCGCCTACGATATATGAGGAGCCATCCCCATTCACACCTCCCTCGGGTACAGGGTTCGGTGAGGTCACGGTTTCCGAAACCGCTCCCGTCGAAGCTGCCATTGAATCGGAAATAACCGCTGGCGACCAGGCTCAGTTGAAAGCGGCGGAAGACCTCTTGGACAAACTATTCGGAGAGGACTCAGGATTATCAGAGTTGGACGACGTATCAAAGCTAATGGAAGAGGCGGAGCAGGTTACAATAGAACCTACTGCACCAGTCACGGCCTTTGCTGTTGAGAGCGACATGGTGATGGAAATCCGAGCCAGAGAGCATAAGCCTCCAAGACCCGGTGCGGCTTCGGATGCGTATAGCTACTTGTTCAAGGTAATGGTAACCGGCGAGGGAGCAGTCGGTAAGACGGCGCTTGTTACAAGATACACCACCGGTCAGTTCCAGAAAGACTACAAGACCACGATTGGGAGTCAGTTTGCTGTCAAGCTCGCACACATCTCACCTCCAGAATCCGAGTTCGCGGTTGGGATCAAGATTCAAGCTTGGGACGTTGCAGGTCAGGCTCGCTTCAAGGCAGTGCGGAAGATGTACTACAGCGGAGCAGCGGGGCTGGTATTGGTGTTCGACGTGACTAGAAGAAGGTCCTTCGTAGAGCTCCAAAAATGGGTGGAGGAAGCGGATGAATCGATTGGTCAGAGAGTGCCGATAATCTGCATCGGCAACAAGATTGACCTTCCAGACCGTGCGATACCATCAGATGAGGCCAAGAAGTGGGCTGAGGATCAGGGTTTCGTTTACATGGAAAGCAGCGCGAAAACGGGTGTGGGGGTATCAGACATGTTCATTGTTATTGCTGAGCTTATGTGGCGAGAAACCCGGGCGCAGTCCAACAATAACCAGACGCAGTTCTAAGCGTTTCGTCCGACCGGTGTCACATCCATAATGTCCTGTGCTCCAGCTCCAAACGCAGCCAAGTTCATGCCGGTGAGTGGTATAATCTCTGCTAAGCTGGCCTTGATATTGTCCGCATGAAGGGGCGTGTTGCCCAGAGCAGCCAGAGCTCCTAGCATGTAGGCGTTCAACGCTCGTGCGGTACCGATTACTCTCAGGGCAGCACCTGCATCTACCGGATACACCTTAACACAGATGGTCGCAAGCGCATCGACAACTTCGTCACTACTAGGGTGCCCATCTTCTTCACAGTGCGTCGCCGTTGTACGGACCCCCATCGTGCTGAGAACAACGGTTGTTTGCGGTCCTGCATAGTCCACAGCAGCACGCAGGGTCTCCAAGGGTTCAAGACCTAGCAGCGTGTCAACCCGTCCACGCGGGATCAGCGGGCCAGTGTCGTGGTCTGCAATTCTAACATGCGTGTATACACTTCCGCCTCTTTGCGAGGCCCCAAAGATCTGCCCAACCACGGGTAGCATTCCTTGAGCACATGACGCATCCGCCAAGGCTCGCCCACATACGAGATTTCCCTGTCCTCCAACACCTGCGACTAGAATATTGTATGCCTTGCTCAATCGTATCACCTATGCCTGATGGCTCCATGAGGACATACTACGATGCAAGCGCCACATCGGACACAAAGGTGTTCCAGTATGACTGGATGCCCAGCTTCACAGTCCCAGCTTATTGCGGTGCAGCCGAAATCATCCACACAAATTCTACATTTCTCGCCAGAACACTCCTCAAGGTCAATGTAGACCTCCGGTTCGGTATCGTAGCTTCCTATGCGTTTCTGCTCCTCCAGTCTGCAAACGCTTGCCAGTATGATTACATGCAACCCTTTCTTCAGGACAGTCCTGTGTAATAATTCCACCATGGATGTAATATCGAAAGCGTCACCTGTGATGACAGAGTCCGCTCCAATTGCGTTGACAACCTTCTCGATACTGACGTGACTCCTGTTCTTTGCCTGTTCTCGTGAACCTGGGTGTGATTGGAAACCCGTCATGGCTGTCGTGGCATTATCCAGTATCAGGAATGTGATGTCTGCGTTCTTGTGTTTGGCATTGACAAGAGCCGGGATGCACGCATGAAAGAATGTCGAGTCACCAGCCACGGCAAGGACCTTAGAATCGAACCCGAATCTGCCGAGCTGGCCTAGGCCGCATGCAGTTCCTATTCCGGAACCCATTGCTTGCATGGTGTTCATAGATTCATCATAGAATACTCCAAGCGAGTAGCAGCCGATATCACCCGCGACCACTAGCTTGCCTTTTAGTCTCTGGCGGACTTTGCGGAGTGCCCAGTAGACGTTGCGATGTGTACATCCTGCACAGAAAGTAAGCGATCTCGAAAAAAGCAGCTTACGAGCATTTTCAACGGCCACGAGGGTTTCAGCGTCAAGTGGCTCATAGACAACACCCAATATTCTTGCGATCGATTCCAACAAGATGTCAGTATTCATCTCCCCAAATGCTGGGACGTTTCCTGTTCGCTTCCCGTAAAACTGTGGCATCTCCCCGGAGGGATGATTAACAACCAGCGATCGAACTTCATCCTCAACAAACGGATCAATCTCCTCAACAAACAGAACTCTCTCAATACCCTTCATCGCATTCAGCAGAAACTGCTTTGGTAGAGGGTGAGTTGTGACAAGTCTCAAGCGTCCTACTGCGTTATCATCTAAAAGGGCCACAGCTTCCTCTACATAGCTGTGGCACACCCCTGTCGATATGGTCAGGAGCTCAGTGCTGTCGCGGCTGTCCAAGTTGTTCCATTCGCAATTCTCGAACTCCTTTGAAACAAGCTCCAACTTCTCCAGAAGGTCGCGATGTCGCAAGTGCGGGTTTGGTACGTTGTACAGCCTCTCTGGCAGATTGTCCGTGACTCTCCATTTCCTCTTGGGAATATCTCCCAGCTTGACAATCGCTCTCGAATGACATAGCCGAGTAGTACTTCTCACGATGACCGGAATCTCGAATCTTGTTGATAATTCAAATGCGTAGGGAATAATGTCCTTCGCCTGTTGACAGGTGGAAGGCTCCAGCAGGGGCAAGTAGGCAGCTTTCGCGTAGAATCGTGAGTCCTGCTCATTGCTTGAGCTGTGTCCTTTAGGGTCATCGCACACGACCACGACAAGGCCCCCCTTGCCAGTCCCTGAGAGGTTTAGGTTGAGCAAGAAATCTGCGGCCACATTGAGGCCCAGTGATTTCATTGGGCAGATTGCAGGAATGCCTGCCCAACTGGCACCGGCTGCAGCTTCAAGTGCAACCTTCTCATTAACGCTCCACTCAACATAGATGTCATGTTCAGTGGCATCCTTCATCAGTGTTGAAGTTATCCCGGTGGAAGGAGTTCCCGGATACGAAGAGCAGAATCCTATCCCCGCCTCTAGGGCGCCCCTGGCAATGGCTTCGTTGCCACTCATTATCATGCCGCAAAATTCGGATTTCGCCATGGGGGTCACGCTCTCTCCTTAGACTGTGGTTGAACTCAAAACACTTTCGAATCATCCGAAAAGGTCTA
>DAOVDG010000004.1 GCA_030669595.1 Candidatus Thorarchaeota archaeon | reverse complement strand
GGATTGTTCTGGGTCAGCTGGGTTTCACAAAGAATAGAAATACCTAAGTTGATAGATGAAGACAGGGTAAGTGCAAATGACTACTGACCTAATTTATCATGAAACGTTCATGAAACATATCCTCTCCCCTGGACATCCTGAAAGTCCTAAGAGGCTGAAAGTTGCATTGGAATGCATTGGCAGCACGGGACTTGTTGAGAGTTCAAAGGTCACCATTGTGAATCCGGAAAAGGCGGCCCTGAGCGAAGTGCTCGCTCTGCACGGTAATGACTATATCCAAGAACTGCATGCGAAGTCAGAGAAAGGCGGGGGATCTTTCACACTGGACACGTCTGCCAATAGATACACGTATGATGCAGCTCTACTAGCTGCAGGTGGGGGCATACTGGCAGTAGACAGGATTCAGGACGGTGTATCTGAGAATGCGTATGTTCTCTGTCGACCTCCAGGACATCATGCTGAGCATTCGAGAGCATTTGGGTTCTGTTTCATCAATAATATCGCAGTAGCTGCTCAGCATCTCATAGAGAAACAGAACCTTGAGCGGGTGCTAATAGTGGACTATGACGCTCATCATGGGAATGGAACACAGAGCGCCTTCTATTCTAGCAATCGTGTACTATACATTGGACTGCACCAAGACGGAAGAACCTTGTTCCCGGGATCTGGATTCCCCAATGAAATAGGCTCAGGAAAAGGCGAGGGATACAATGTGAATCTGGCAATGTATCCTGGAGCTGGAGACCGGTCTTATGAGATGGCATTTCAAAGGGTTGTCGAGCCAATAGCCGCTTCATTCAATCCAGAATTCATCCTCGTTTCAGTGGGCTTTGATGGACACTTCAGTGACCCGCTCACCTCTTTGGGTTTGACTACATCAGGACTCTCAACGATGAATGCAAAGATTCATGCTATGGCAAGGAAACACTCACGCGGACGGCTTGCGTTCTTTCTTGAGGGGGGATATAATCTTGACATTGTCGGAGGGGGCTCACAGAATCTGGTGGAACAGCTTGCAGGAGCCCCGATTACACGCTTCGAAGATAGTCATATGGAGAGCAAAAATTGCACCGAGTATACCAAGGCCCTGTTGGATGGCATGGATGGGATGCTGGGCGGAGTATGGAAACTCTAGTCATCAGAGGATTCGAAGTCTTCTAATAGAGTCTGCATTGGACCTAAATTGCCTTCACCGTCTGAGGGGGCCTGAGAAGAATGGCCCGTTGTGTTAACCTCAATGCCCAGCTGTTTCTTGATTGAAGTGGCCACACCTGTGCCTATCGTTGGCACACGTGCAATCTTCTCAAGGGGTGTATGATACAGATCAGCCATTGCACGCAGTCCATGGTTGTATAGCATTCTTCCTCTGATGCGCCCAACTCCTCTGAGCGTAACAAGTTCAAGTAGCTCTTGGCGCACTCCATATTTCATTCTCGAATGGAGTGTATGCAGAATCGACACGTGATGAGTTGCCCCTGTGACTCTGGCAATCTCTGACGCCGAATAGAGCAGCCATCCAGCAGTTTGGATGTAGCGACGAACGTCGCCTACGCCGACACTATAGTCCTCAGTAATATCTCTCTCTGATCGCTCCGAAAGCCAATCTAGCAGCATACGAGCAGTTTTGACTTGGGCTAGAAATGAAGAGTAGGCGTCTCTGTCTTCCCAGCTGTCTGGTGGGTCTATGAGGAAATCGTCAAGGTGACCTTCGATGTAGTATTCATAATCCTCAATCTCAGAATGGGCTACATAAGTGGTGGGCTGATCTGGAGTGTGACAGATGAGGTGAAGCACTCCAATCGATGAGAGAGCCTGTGCTTCGGAGAGAGCATCTCGAAACAGGATGGCCGTGTATGGATCTATGTACAATTTAGAAGCTCTCTGGCCCAAAGGAGTGGCTACCAGTGTTCCGTGCTCACTACACGCAAGCAGGCCGCCATTCTCAAGGAAAGATAATGCAGCTGAGATATGATCTTCAATTTCCCAGCCTTCAAATTGAGATGAGAAGAAAGTGCCACTGATCAGATCATCTATCTCATCACGGTTATGGGTCATCTCCGCAGCAACTGAAGCCAGCAGATGAGAGCGTAGTGCAGAGGGAGAAGCCAACTTGGAAGTGATTGATTCGGGTTCTGAGAGTACATAATGGTCCATCAGAGACTCCTGTTCTTGCTCAGTTTTCGCGATTAGTATTGCCTCACCATACTTGTCGTACTTAGGTCGTCCTGCACGACCCGCCATCTGTTTGTATTCAAGTATGGGGATTGCATAGCGTCCTCGACTTTTTTCAAAACGATGATAGTCGCGTAGTATTACTCGTCTTGCAGGCAGGTTTACGCCAGCTGCGAGTGTGGGGGTGGCAACGATTACCTTCAACTGGTCCTTCTTGAAGCATTCCTCAACATGAGTGCGCTCGCGATTCGCCAGACCAGCATGGTGAAACGCTACACCCATACTCATAACTCGAGCAAGAGTCTTGGACGATTCAGGAACTGACTCGCCACTCCCGATTCGACGAGCTACTCTGGAGAGTTCTGTAAGAGTGTCTTTGGCAATGTATGGACGTACACTGGACGCTAGTTTCTTGGCGACTGATACTGTAGACCTTCGACTTGATACAAACACCAAGACTTGGCCTTTCTCATCAAGGATGTCACAAACAAGATCAATTAGTTCCTCACTGCGAGCTCGCTTAATTCCCCTCGTTGATCCCTCATTGAACAGTATTGTGCCATCGAGTAGGACTCCTTCGCGCAATGGTACAGGACGCCAATCGCTTTTCACAAGTTCTGCATCCAGCCAGTCAGCTATCTCTCCAGCATTTGATATTGTGGCGCTCAACGCTACAATCTGAATCCCTGGGATTATTCGCAATAGCTTCGCCAGTACCATTTCAACTGTGGGGCCCCTTGACGGGTCATTCACGAGATGAACTTCGTCAACTGTAATGATTCCGATTTCACTCAACCATTTTGTGCCATGACGAATGAGTGAATCAGCCCTTTCTGTTGTTAGTATGACAATGTCAGCTTCACGCAAACGTGTGCCTGGCGAGTCATAATCTCCCACTGACATCGCTGTCGTGATTCCAAGCTGCTCGTATTTCTTAAACTCAACATACTTTTCATGAGCAAGAGAACGTAATGGGACTAAATAGAGAGCCTTGCCTTTCCCCTCCAAAATGGTCTTGAGCATGCATATCTCAGCAACAAGTGTCTTTCCTGAGCTTGTGGGGATTGCAAGCACAAGGTTTTTGCCTTCAAGTACACCCGTTTCAAAAGCATGTTCTTGAGGGGGAAAGAGCTTGCTTATGCCGAAACTGTGAAGAAGATCGATAATCTTCTGATTGATTGGGAGGCTTTCCAGGGTCTTCTTCTTCCTTGTCATTGGGACACCTATTGTGACTTCTGTGTTCAACTCTGGGCCCGTCTAACCTTGCCCTCCCTAGGATGAAAGAGAATGCCTTCTGCAACTAGCTTTTTGATTACTTGTTCCGCTCTATCGCGGGGGAGACCCATTGATTGCACTCGTTGAAGCAGCGCCTCTTCATCGACAGTGGAAGTTCCTTCAGATTCCAAGTCTTTCATCACTTTGAGGATAATATCAGAAGAACTACGCTGAGCTGCGCTCATTTTTGATACTAGACGGTCTATGTCGATTTTGCCAGTGATACTATCGAGCGCAACCATTCGCAGCGACTCCTCCATTAGTCGCACTGCAGCTTGCGCATCTTCCTTGTTCACCTTAGACCTCAGCGCCATCCGAGCTCTTGACTCAGCAAGACGAACCAAGGACTCCAGCTGACGTGCAGTTATGGGAACAGGTGCTGCACCACCCTCAGCAGTCTTTCGAAGGTCAACATAGAAGTTCTCAATCACTTCTGCGGCTTCAGAAGTGAGTTGCGGCACAACGTATCGATTGGCATAGCCAATGTATTTCTTCAGGAATTCAGGGGAGAGTGGCGGCGTTGCAGACTTGGTTGATATCTTCTTCTGATGTAAATTAAGAATGAACTGTGCCAGCTCTCGGTCTTTGGTGGGTTCTACTGTATCAACCATAATCCAAAGCAGGTCAAACCTTGAGAGAATTGTGAATGGGAGCCGTATATTGTCTTGTACAGAGAGCGAAGGCTCATATCTGCCAAGTGTTGGATTTGCTGCTGCCAGTATTGATGTTCTTGCGTTCAACGTTGCTATGATTCCAGCTTTCGCGATACTGACCGTGTGTTGTTCCATGGCCTCATGAATTGCATTCCTATCATTCGGGTCCATCTTGTCAAACTCGTCGATACATGCGATTCCTTGGTCAGCCAATACTAATGCCCCTGCTTCCAGAGTCATGGCACCTGTTTCGGTATCGTGAAGTACTGCAGCAGTAAGACCTGCAGCAGTAGTACCTTTGCCAGAAGTGTACAACGCTCGTGCAGCCAAACCAGAAACGAACTTGAGAATCTGACTCTTCCCGGTGCCAGGGTCTCCAATCATCAGGATGTTTGATTTACCTCTAAGTCGGGTGCCGTCTGGCAGCTTTTTCCCAACTCCGCCAAAGAGAAGAAGCGCGATTGACTCCTTTATTTGTTCGTGGCCATGAATGGAGGGCGCAATTGAAGCGTATATCCGCTCGTGGACATACTGATCTTCTGCCAGCTCCCGTATCTTCTTCTCATCGTCCTCAGAAATTTCCAACTGCTCGTATTCTTTCTCTGTAATCTCTAACCCGTTTGCATCGATGAACACATTGAATGTTGCCAGTCTGCTGCCGCGTCTGGTGAAATCGGGTGTTGTTTCAAGAAGTCCTGTTACTTTCACGAAATCGCCCGGTCTTGACATGTCAACGATGTCACCTTCAAGAATGACATCAACGGATCGCGGCATCTGACCTGGAGGTAGCTCCTCAGGTGATTCCTGAATTCTCACCTTTTGCCAATCGATGAAATGGGATTGTCCTGGGATAAGCCTCATAGCTGTCTTCTTTCCACAAACAGGACAGAGTGCCGGTTCCGTGTATCTTCCGTCCTCTTGAGTCTGAGGGATATCCCCCCCACAGATGCGACACCTAAACATCGCTTCAACCAGAAGCGGCTTGACTATGCTCGCCCGCATCATGATGCCACTAATGTGCAATAGTCGTCCGATGTGTTTTGAACGAATGGCTCTGAGCGGAATATGCTCAGGATAATCAATAATTCGAACTTTCAGCAGATTTGTGTCGATTGAGCTAACATACTCTGGGTCCTCAATTTTCAAAACTGAAACCAAGGCGCCATCAATCATCTTCAAGAACTGTGCAGGATCCTCTGTGGCCAGCGTTATGAACATACTGTCAAAACTAGCTAAATCTTGAAAGTTTACAACAATTGAAGACTCGTCGTTAATCGACATTTGTTGTAAACGTGACCAATAAGCAAGCTTACCTTCCTCATCCTTGTAAGTGCGAAGGAACTCTTCGAATCGTTCTTGTGGACCTTCATCATTAAGCCCGGACATCAGACTGCGCCTCGAAGTCATTGCACGAAGGAGGGATTCGGTCGAGCACCTGCTCAGCCCTCATCGTTAAGTCCATTGGAGTTGTATTTAAGCTCCTGTATTTCATGGAGTCTATTCCATTACTTTTGTGCGCCAAACAGAGAGTAGCTCTGCGACCTCCGCACACAACCATCGTTCTTCATTCGTCATCTGCTTCCGCTTCTCCTGATATGCGCCCGATTTGGCCACGCGGATTATTTTGGAAAGTCGAGTTTCTACTAAGAATGGAACCATGCGCTGCATCCTCTCAATCTCCTCGTATCTGCGCGGATCTATTGAGGTCCTGTCCTTTTGGAGTCGAAGCATCTTGCGGTTGAGCGCAGCATACAGAAACGGATGAAATGTCTGAAGCTTATGAGGTTGTTTCTCCTCCTCCCGATGAAGATTCAGAAGGCGTCTCAACGATTCGTAAGCATCTTCAGGAGCTATGTTAGCCAATCCATGTGTCACGAGTTGCTCTATAACCCAATTCGGTAGATTTGCCTGCTCACCAGATTGAAAAGGGCCTAGTTTTCGGCCTCCGATTATTAGCTCTGGGGCTTGTTCCTTGAATGTACATGTTCGAGAGTCATTCATGAACATCATTCTGAAGCGGTCAATAACTTCTGTAGATTCGCTGTGAAGCTTCATGATGGTTGCACTACGCGCAACTCGCATTCCAATGTGATAAAGACATTGCTGTAAGACGGCTGAAAGAATTAAAACAAAGAGAAGCTTGTTTGTATGAAGACGTCAGACTAGTTGCAGTTCATAAGCATAGGGAATGTAATAGAGTTGCCAAGACTCTCCAGTGAATCTTTTAAGGGTTTTATAGAGTGTGTCCATCACTCCTCTCTACGGAAGGCAGGAATTTCATATTCAGGATGGGATTTTGAATGGATATCGATCTATGGACTGAAAAATATCGCCCTCGGACACTGAATGATATCATCGGGCAAGAGCCTGTGGTCGATAGGTTGGTCAGATTCGTTAAAGCAAAGGCGGTACCTCATTGTCTATTCGCAGGTCCTCCGGGGACCAGTAAGACAACTGCAGTCATGGCAATGGCAAGAGATCTCTTTGGCGATTCCTTTAATCGTAACTTTATGGAGCTGAATGCGAGTGATGAGAGGGGTATCGATGTCGTGAGGAATCAGATTAAGAATTTCGCAAGGGCCATGCCAGCTGGTGATGCACCATTCAGGATTCTTGCCTTGGACGAGGCTGATCATCTGACTGGAGATGCTCAACACGCTCTGAGACGAACCATGGAATCATACGCGGCGTCCTGCCGAATGATTCTGCTATGCAACTACTCAAGCCGGATAATTCCGCCGATTCAATCAAGATGTGTCATCTTCAAGTTCGCTCGACTTAGCGATGAAGCGATGTTAGGGAGACTGAAGTATATCGCAAAGGCAGAAGGAGTCAAGCTGGGCACTAAGGGAATTGATGCAATTCTCTATCTTTCCAAGGGTGATATGAGAGCTGCAATCAATTTGTTGCAGGCATCGTCATCTACCGGTGAGAAAGTCACCGACGATGTTATCTACTCCATTTCTGGACGAGCTGATCCTGCGAGAATCAGAAGTATGCTAAGTGCGTCCCGGGAGAAGAGATACCACGAAGCCCTTGATATCTTGAAGGACCTGACGTATCATCAAGGCGTTTCACCCGTAGATTTGGTTCGGCAAATTCACCGTGAAATACTATCGTCAGAACTCCCTGAGCAAGGAAAAATGAATGTGCTGGAAAGGACTGCAGAGGCAGAGTTTAGAATATCAGAAGGAGCAGATGGGGAAATTCAGCTGGCTGCATTACTTGCCTTTATGGGGCTGTGACAAAACGTGAACAGGGACAACCTCCCATGGCCAGAGAGATACAGACCAAGAAGTCAAGGGCAGCTTGTGGGAAACACGGACACAATTCACACGCTGAGGGAGTGGATATCATCTTGGAGGAGAGGAATTCCTAAGAGAAAGGCAATACTTCTTATCGGTCCGTCGGGAGTAGGAAAGACAGCATCCATTGGTGCATTGAGTCACGACCTAGACATAGAACTAGTTGAATTCAATGCAAGTGATAAGCGCAACAAGGGGAGTATAGGAACAACTGTTTGGATAGCTGCCACGCAACAGACTCTAGATGGACGCCTGAGGATAATTCTGCTCGACGAAGTGGATGGACTTTCGGGGACAAGTGATCGAGGAGGAGTTGGTGCAATACTGAATGTGATTGCAGAGTCTGTACATCCAATTGTGATGACAGCGAATGATCCTAGTAGTCCCCGTTTGAAAGACCTTAGAAAAAACTCTCTTGTGTTGGTCTTTGAACCTATAGAACCCAGTGATGTTATGGGTGTGTTAAGGCGGATAGCTGATAACCAGGATGCACTTGTGAAAGACAAGATTCTAGAGGAGATAGCAGATCGTTCTGCTGGAGACCTTCGTGCTGCAATATCAGACTTGGAAGCTATCCTGAAGGGAGGACCTCCTCTAGAGGGAGAACTTCCCTCGCGGGACATCAAGCGCAATGTGAAGGAGGCACTTCGTCGACTCTTCATGACCACTGACTCAGTTGCAGCACAGAGAGTTGTGTCTGAGGCTGATGTCGATTATGAGAGTTTGCTGCTGTGGCTTGAGCAGAATGTACACCTCCATCTTAGGAGTACCAAAGAATTGGACTTGGGATTTGAGGCGCTATCTCTCGGAGACCTCACTCTGGGACGAATAATGCGAAAGCAGAATTGGAAACTGCTCTCCTACGTCTATGACTTCCTCTCTGCAGGAGTAGCGACAAGTCGACAAGAATCGCCATTTCGACATGTTGATTATGCTGAACCCAATTGGCCATTGCTGGTCTGGCAAGGAAATAGAAAGCGGGAGAAAAAGACACAAATTCTTACGAAACTGGCGAAATTCACGGGTGTTTCAGTTAGAAGAGGCGCTCGCACTCATCAGGATGCAATTGAGAGAATACTTGAACGAGAACCGAAGCTGAAAGGAAACTTCGCCAGCTGGCTAGAAATCAAGGGTGGTGTCTTCGACCGGAGTCGAAGCTCTCGGTAAGAGCGGAAAAAGTCATTGTAGATCGGTGAAGATAGCTAAGTCGTCTTGCGAGTTCCTTTTGGATTTTTCGTCTGCCGTGTTTGCTCACGTTCATACGAATCGGCACTATTACATCCAAGAGAACAAGACTCTCTGGAGGAGAGGGGTTGATTCCCCCGGGAAGTACATTTGTCTGTTCCAAGAGCTTGCGTACTGCGTTCAGCTGAAGTTCGCCATTCCCAATCCTAGTCAATAGAGAAACTATCTTTCGAACGAGTTTCCAGAGAAAACTAATGCCAAAGACATCAATCGAGAGGGTCCCGTTTGCTGCCCTCAAGCTCATATTCAGGATTGTTGCGGACGTGCCACGGTTTCCATCAGGCTTTGACAACAGTGAGAAATCGTGTGACCCCGTTAGGAGTTGTGCGGCTTGTTTCATTAAGGAAAGGTCAAGATTGAGTTCAGTGGTGTCAAGGTAGTACCTGTAATGTCGCATGAGTATACTATAGCGAGGTTTGAAATCTTCGGGAGCTTTAGCATGTGCCCACAGTCTGATGTCATTTGGTAGGTGCTTGTTTACACCATCAACGTCGAAACGCTTGTCCGTCTTAACCAACACTATCTGACCAATGCTGTGCACCCCTCTATCAGTCCTGCCAGCAAGCTGAACCGTGGAAGGTGAATGAGTTTCTCCGCTCCACGCGGCCAAGGCATCGATAAGTTCGCCCTGAACTGTACGTAGACCAGGTTGCCACTGGGATCCATGGTATTCATCCCCGAGATAGAAGAGTCGTCCAATGTAAGAGGTCAATTGACTCCGGTCTCCATTATGATTCCCACAAATCGATGAGATTCCTAAGAGAACGGGCACGCATGTCCTCGATGCGATATCTGTAGATTTTGATTCGTCCAAAGACCTTCTCTTCAATAAGGCCTGTTTTCATAAGGATTGTGAGGTGTTGTTTTGTTGAGCTATGATTAAGGCCAACGCGTTTGCATAGTTCTGTGATGTTTAGCTCGCTTGATGTTGCGAGTTCTTTGATTATCTTGATTCGCCCCCTCGAAGAGAATAGCTCTTCAATAGGAATCTTGGTCTGTGTCCGCAAATTCATAGGGGTCACCATATCGTGGACTATTCTAGCAGTTCCAAAAGAAATCGTTCTAGCATCTCAGCAGGCACGTCAGAAAGGCCAATGAGTGTGGTCTGTCCTCTTTGGCCCGCTCCAGAGCGCTTTGTATCTACTACACCATGTGCATTAAGGTTTTGAACCCATTCCCAGACTTGTGTGTGTGCCCGTGGCTCTTCGTCATACTCCTCGCAGACTGCTCGATACCTCTCTTCAACCTCCCCCATTGTCACGTAAGCGCTCCTAACTTCCTTGAGTTGTCTGGCTGCGGCCAGAAGGACTAGCTTGTTGTGAATAGGAAGTGTGGCGAAAATCTCCTTCCGGAGCTCGGGATGTGTGTCGACCTTTGCTTGGCGAGCATAGTCAGGAATTACGACTCTGACTCGGTTACGATCAGCCTGTTTTCCTGCTCGCCACAGTAGTTCGATGGCGTATCTGGCATCTCCATGTTCTGATGCGATGTCAGAAATTACCTGGAGCGTTTCATCCATTATTGTGTCATTCTCAAAAGTAATTTTCACTCTATCTTCTAGAATAGCATAGAGAGCTTCTGAACTGTATCTCTCGAATCGCATAACATTCCGCTGCAGTGTGCTTAAAATGCTTGAATCGAGGATGTCCCCGTCGAGAGGTATGCTTCGTCCTACCGCAATCATGGAAAGTCGTTGTGGCGCGTTCAATCGATCATCCATCAGGCGTGTAAGGTCATATAGAATGTTAGCCCCCCTCTGATTGATAAAATAGTCAAGTTCATCTAGAATCAGGAGCAGATAGCGGTCCTCCATGTCTAGCACTTCGACTAGCATCTGCAAAAGCTCTTCAGGCGAGTGGCCTCTACGGGGAAATTTCGGTTTGAATTCTCTTAGCATTCGTAAGTATACTAGGTATTCGCTCTTGTTAATCCTGCAGTTGATGTGAAGCTTATGCAGGCGAATTCCACGTCTCTCGGCAGCTTGAACCATTTGTTCTGTGAATCGCTTCGCAACCGCCGTCTTGCCTGTCCCGACTGAGCCTTCGATTATGAATCGCTGACTGGTACGTCCTGGAGTTGTTATGAGTGTCTTGAAGCTCTGTGCTAAGGTCCTTAGTTCTAGTTCTCGATGTGGAAGAACTTCAGGGACATAGTCGATGGACAGAAATTGCTCTGACTTGAACACACTGTGTCGACCTAGTTCTTCCTCAACATAATCGTGGGGCATCTCATTGTTTTCTCACTTATGGATGCATAAAAGCATTACGTGCGGTGTGCGATTAAATGCACATTGACGGCAGAGGTTGCCGAAAGTAATTGTGGCGAGCTCCTCACTCAAGATCCATATCATCGTCATGTTTGACTCATCGGGGTCATAGCAATCATCACTCGCCAGGGATAGATTCATCGCATTGCCCTTAAACTTGACTGCAGGAGAACGGTATGGTATGTGCAAATGGTGAGCCACCTAGGTTGGGATATTGGAACAAAAGTGTGCGGCCACCGGGATTTGAACCCGGGCGAGAAGCTTGGGAAGCTTCCATCCTAACCAAACTAGACCATGGCCGCTTGGCAGTCTGCCTTGTATCATAGGATAAAAAAAAGGTATCGGCATAAGGAATCGTGTGGTGTTCGAAGTGCCCCAAGAATATCCTTATCTTGGGTTCATGGAGTGGGGATTCCTGAGATTGATTATATGTCTTCCCAAGAGCAGTCTGTGAATTTTTGGCAGGGAAACCACGCCTGTGCGGAAGCTGCAATTGCTGCAGGGTGCAAATTCTTTGCAGGTTATCCGATAACTCCTGCTTCGGAGATCGCAGAAATAATGTCGCGCCGTTTGCCAGAAGTGGGAGGCGTATATCTCCAGATGGAGGACGAAATTGGAGCGATCTCAGCAGTTATTGGTAGTTCGTGGGGTGGAAAGCTCACAATGACTGCCACTTCGGGACCTGGCTTCAGTTTGATGCAGGAGAACATAGGATATGCCATTATGACTGAAACTCCCTGTGTAATTGTTAACGTGCAACGTGCTGGACCAAGTACAGGACAAGCTACGAAAGCAGCCCAAGGCGACTTCATGCAGGCCAGATGGGGGACACACGGGGACCATGAAAGCATTGTCTTGGCACCAAGCTCCGCTCAAGAAACTTATGAGCTTACAGTAAGAGCATTCAAGTTATCAGAACACCTCCGGCATCCTGTGATACTCCTCTCTGATGAGATAGTGGCACATTCCCGAGAGAGAGTGGTTGTGAGCCCCAACCAAAACGTTACCATCAAGAGAAGACTAGCAAGAGTCGGTGAGCTGCCGTATGGAGCGGTAGACGAGGAGGGGAAATCAATGATGCCGAGGTTTGGAGATGGCCACAATCTACTTGTCACTGGTTCCACTCATGATCAACATGGCTTCAGGAAAACTGCTGATCCTAGGGTCCATGATAGACTTGTACGCAGATTGGCAACGAAGATTCAGGAGAATCGCGATCTCCTAGCTGATGTTGTTGTTGCCGGCCCCTCTGAAGCTGAATGGGGTATCGTTTCATTTGGCTGTACTTCAAGGTCAGTTGATGAGGTCATGGCCACCGACACCAGCGCAAGCTCAATCAGATCTCTAAGACTGCGTACTCTATGGCCATTTCCAGACAAGGAAATTAAGGAGTTTGCCCATACTGTGGAGCGATTACTCGTGCCGGAGCTCAACTTGGGGCAATTGGCAGGAGAAGTGTCGCGTGCAGTTGGCGAATCCGTCGGTGTAGTATCTCTTAACAAGATTGGGGGAGGACTCATGATTGAGCCTGATGAAATAGATGCTGCGATGACTTCAGTCTGAATACCAAATGGCTCTACACTCGATTGGCCGTCCTGTCCACGTTCGTCCACTGAGATTTTAAGTATCAGATTCGTTCGCATCCAGATAAGTACAGCTAGAGACCTGTTCGCGGTTTCGAGCCACGGATTGCTCACTTCGAATGTGATGTTGTGAACTCCGGGAATAATCCAAAGAGGCAGCGGAATCGAGCCAAGTAAGCTCGGACTTAGATTCATCCATACGAAGAATGGATCTCCAATATGGTCCACAAAGACATTGACATTGATTGAATTCGGGATGCTGCCATTGTCGTCATGGACATCCAGACTCATGGCGATGGTTTCTCCATAGAATGCCTCCATAATCACGATGTTTGCATCCATAGTCCCATAGACAATCAGTTCGAGATCAAATGGTCCTATCGCGATGCATTTTGTGTTATTGATGCTTACAGTAATCGTATGCATACCGAGAAACACATTGTGAGCAATTGTAAACGTAAGATTCACAAGCGTGTCAGTTACGATGATTTCAGTTGTGGAGAGCTGGTGTTCGCTATCTAGAAGATCTATCCCAATGGTCTGTTGGAAAGCCCATTCGGATTCTATCGAGAAACAAATAGTTGCATTTTGACCACGTACAACGTTCCATATTGTATGGACTGAAGAGAGTGTAAGAGGATAGTATGTCATAAACTCAAGGAGAAGTGTTGTTTCACAGACATGTTTCGAGGGCTCATCAAGAATAATTAATGAGTAGTTCTCCAGTCCCACTTGTGTTCCCGGAGTCGTGTACCATTGCAGCAGAATCAGACCAATCATATCGCTCGTACCGGTAGCCAATATGTAGCCCGTAGAATTGAGAAGTTCGACAGAGATGCTTCCAACATCAGTATCCAGTGGATCCGTCAGATGTAGCAATATCGCAGTTTCATAGCCAAGAGCCGAAGGAAACAATGTTTCATGGGTGACCTTGGGGATGAATGAAACATTGAGTGGTTCTTGACAATGCGTCTGGACGTAGTGAGTTGTTTCATTTGTTTGAACAGAGATTACTCCTATGCCCCAGCTTGTTTCCGGAATCAGGAAGGAGTGCCTGAAGCAGCCGGATTCGTTAGTCGTCCCTTGGGCTATGATTTCCGTGCTGTTTCCGATTGAAAGACTAACAGATAGAGGTATGGCGTTGATTGTAGTGTTGGCTGTTTGATCAGTTACGACAACATCAATGATAATTGACTGCCCACATATGGCAGGTTGCGCACTCTCGACATTGACAATCACATCTCGTTGGATGGCGGTAATCAGCACAGAAGTTAGAGCTACTTGATACGAAGGGTTGGTTGCAGTTACATTCACCCAATAGAGTCCAGGATTTACTGCAAAAGCGATTGTGGAACTGTATGTACCATTTCCTAGGCTGGCCATATTTCCGTTTGCGAATTCAGTACTCCATGTAGCTATACTGTCATTTATCGGCTCTGAGAGATGATTAAGATGTTTCACAAGCAAATCTGCCAAGTCAGTATGGCTCCCGTCGTGTGACTGACAGTGTACTGAGTTGGAATGCGAAATCACAATCAAGCTAGATTCCGGGGGTTGAACAGTGAGTGTGAGAGATTCTGAAAGTAGATGAAATGCATCGGTGCCATTACACGAAACAGTGAGATTGTAGTCCCCAGGTGGTCCCAGGGATGAATTCCAGTTCACTGTCACTACACCATTATTGTCTGTCGTGTCGTTTGAATGCACCACTAATTCGTTATTCGAGTTATAGATATCTATGGAAACTGGGCTATTCGAGAGAGTTATGTTGCTGTTGTGCACGCTCACAATTCCAAGGTCAAAGCTCTTGTTTGTGCCATAAGGGACAGATAGTGGCTCCAGTGCATATGCTGTTAGTGGGCCCTTGGTTATGTTAATCCCTATGGTTTCACTGGCTCCTTGAGAATATCCATCGAAGGCTTCGATATTGAAGATGACAAAACCACTAGTCCCATTGACCCCTGGGAATGTATGTTCAGGCCGGATTATGTATGAGGAGGTAAGAATCCTAGTTTCGGGTGATGGTGGTATGAAATAGTCGTCATCAAAGACAGGCCCGAAATCAGTGACTACTGCGAAAGAAACGTAACACCATCCATCCTCGCTGAAATCAGCAGTGACTTTGGCCACCATGTGAATGGTTTCGCCAACCTCGTATGCTAGCTTATCAGTTTCGAAGTAGTCAAACTCGAAGTAAAAGGCGCTAACTGGTGAAATCAGACCAAAAGCGATGAATACTGCGATTGCAAAGATGACTAGTGCGTTTCGATTCAATCAGCACACCAAACGTCAGTTGTCATATCACCTAAAAAACAGCACTTGATATAGCGACAGGTTTAATTCAAGACCGCTCAGCATCAGTGCGACGCTGAAGGAACGTGGAGTGCAGTAAGCGATGGTCGTCAGGTTGAAAAATGCTACAATCGATGCGATTGAAGACACAGAAACAAAGAGATTGAAGCTTCTGAGAATTGTATCCAAGGCTGAAGGAGCCAAATTGACATTGGAACTTCCAGAAGCACTTTGTGATAAAATGAATGTGCGTGATGGCATCGTGGTGATTGTCGATTCCAAACCAATTGCGAGAAGAGACAAAGGCAAGCTCTATGCAGAGGGTGATATCTTCAAGATTGGAGAGAATGGTGACTTTGAGATGGTAGGAGCAATAGGCGGTCTGAGGGTCGTCCTTACCCTTGTCAACCCAACGCCAGCGAAGAAGAAGATGTTTGCCGCTGACAAATTCTATTTGATGTTGTTATAGCAATCTGGCACGGTGACAAAATGGGATTTCCAAGCCACTCGTCAGTGAATTCCTAGCAGGTAGGAGTGCCAGTGCCGAATAGTTTCGGCAATCTCTCATTCTGAGGAGGCCATCAGTAACTACTCTGCCTTTATGCAAGTCCATTCGAGTAAATGAATAGTGTCTGTGAACGTATTGAACCCTTCTGAAACTCAGTTATGAGTTGATGCCTAACTCGATACGGGTGTGGTCATTGACTGATGGAATGAATGAATCGTCGAGTTTGACGTCTTGGTCTTGTCCTGATTGTCGCGGGCGATTGCTACACAGTCAAGGATACATAGTCTGTTCTGAATGCGGCCTTGCAATCTCGAGAAAGTATGTTGATCCCACTTATCAGATGGGTGAGCGAAGGCGTAGTGATGCTCCTGATGCAACTATGTATGTTTCTCTCGGTAATAGGGTGCATATTGTTGATGGGCTTGGCAGTTACATAGGGTTTCACAAGGACTGGTATTTTCGTGATGCACACGGCCATTCACTATCCGCAGCAAGCCAGAAGAGGTTCAAGCGTCTGAAGAGTATATACAGTACTCAAGTGCGAATTGGAGCGAGTGAGGCGAAGTATCGTGCTCTTAGAACACTGAATCATGTGTCAAAGCTATTGATGCTGAATGAACAAGTGCGCGATCGCACTGCATACCTATACAAGAAAATGGTTTCGGAATCTTCTGGAAGGGTGACCAACAACATTCTGCTCATGGCAGTATGCCTCTTGATGGCAGTGAGGGAATTCAAAGATGGCGCACCGATAACACTTGAAGAGATTGCTAATGTTTTCGAGAAATGCGGACACAGAGTGAGTGTAAGATCAATTGTAAGAGAAGCACTTAGACTCAAGTCTATGATGGGGTATGCTCCTGAGATTCGCAAGCCAAGGGACTATGTGCCTAGAGTTCTGTCAATGTTGATGAATAATCAAAGAGTCATAGGTAAGGTGAGGCTTCGTGGATGGGATTCGAAGGCCTATGAGAGTGCCCTTAGAGATAGAATCTTTGAAATTCTTGAGTTGATTCCCGCGTCGAAACGTGGGGGACGGAATCCATTCATCTTTACCGTATCAGCAGCCTACGCTGGCGATCGGTTAATTGCCGATGAATATGGTAAACGGGCAGTATTGACTCAAAAGCTGGCATCCATAGCAACACAGGTTGCTGAATACAGTATTCGTGATCACTTTGGCATGATGAAGAAACTCATTCGACCTGTAGAAACGGCAGTCTAGAAATGTCAGGATGGATTTGAACCAACGCTGGTGAATAGCGTGCTTTCAGCAGCATACGGTGATACTATTGAATGGATTGGTGGCACTGAGCAGGGGGACGTATCATCTCGACTAGGTGCTTAAATCTCCATCAAAGAGAGTACTATTCGACTGATGAGTTGTAGGATGTATCTTTGAATGACTAGTCGTGATATACTCGTTGTAGAGTGTCCTAATACGCGATGCAGCGGCTGTCGTTACTTTTCGGCTCCAATATGTGCTAAACTTGAATCTCCACATGGTACATCAAATCAGCAAGTAAAGGCAATTCTTCTAGAAACTGAAAAAAATCTTGTTCATCTTGGAGGACACAACGCAAGGCTCCCCTTGGAACCCCCTTGGCATGCTGAAGGCTGGGAGTCTGTGTACATAGGCGAAAAAGAGTCTGGTCTTCAGAATGTCGTAGACGCCTACGTAGTTGGGCCATATCTAGCTTTATTCTATCTGCAAGGAAAGAATCAGATTATGTATAGGTCATATCCATTAGTTAGAACATCTCTTGAACTTGCTCTTCTACATGAATTATCTAGCAAGATTGGGGATATTACAAATAGCAATTCGAATTTTAGAGTTAGTATTTCTGAGAGAATCAGTGCCGCGTCATCCCAAGTTTCATCAAGTATCGCTGAGTCACTTCCTGAGATAAATGAATCAACCAAGAGGAGGATTTCGGATGTTGTTGCCCATAGAATGACTGTAGTGGGATTGTTCTTCTCATTATTGTTGGATGATGAAGTCGAAGAGGTCTTTCTAGACAGGCCAGGAGCAGTGCTATACTTTGATCATCAGAGGTTTGGGCGATGTCATTCAAATTTCACTTTGACTGACAGGATGGTGTCACGCCTTGTTACACTGATGCGAGCAGAAAGTAATCTACATCTTGATCGAGCAAATCCTTCATTAAAAACCGACATGAGAATAGCCGGCACGATTCTTCGTTTTTCAGCATGTGTGCCACCATTAAGTCCAGACGGTCTGCATCTTGAAATTCGAAGAGCCCGGTCAAGTCCATTCACCATCTTGGATTTGATACGTATTGGTACATTGACAGTTGACGCAGCAGCAACACTACTTGTTGCCATAGCTGGACGTTTCAACATCACTATTACTGGAGGGCCAGGTTCTGGCAAGACTACTTTGTTGAATGCACTGGATATGATTACACCAATCACTTGGAGAAAGATCTACATCGAGGATGCTGTTGAGAGTAGGTTGTTTGGAGGACACCATCAGGTCAGGATTAAAGTCGATCCGGTGGATGAGAAAAGTAGACAATCTGACAAGAGCATTGAGATAGTAAAGAGCTTGCACCGGTCCCCTGACTATCTGATTCTAGGTGAGATTCAGACAGCTGAACATAGCCAGGCGTTGTTTCAAGCGGTCGCAGCAGGACTTCGCACAATTCAGACATGTCACAGCGACTCGGCGGCAAGTCTCATATCTCGTTGGACCATAGGACACAAAGTTGATTCATCTAGCATCGCCTTAATGGACATCATAGTTACACTTGACAGGCCAGTGCCGGGACAGTCTAGACGTCACGTGAAGGAAATTGTCGAAGTGAGAAGAGATATTGATTATCGCGGCGTGGTCTTTATGGGACTTAACAAGGTCTTCGATTTGCGACGTCCAAGAGTCGAAGATAGAAGATGGGCCAAGGACGGGGCGTTCAGACTGCGTGCACAGAATGCCAGTTGTAAGGATTATGCTCAGGTGTTCAAGAAGGCGACAGAAGGCCTTAGATTTGCACTTGAGGAAGCTACTATTGACTCGGTGACTTCACTGGTCAAAGAATTGTGGTGCGGTGAGCACGATATGGTTTAGATATATCTAGAGTAGGTCAACCGTTGCCCGAAACTTGTACAATTCTTGGCAGCTGTTGCATACCTTTAGTAGATGCGATTCCTTGAAGGAGTTAAAATAGCATTGAAAGAGGTTAGTGATTAGGTGCTTGATGATGGCTAATAATGCTGACCTCCTTCATGATAATCATGCAGGTCCACTAGTAGAAGAGAGCCTTCTACTAGGTATAGCGGTAGTGACTGTTTCTATCGTAATCGCGGTAATCCTGCAAGCCACTGGTTGGGCTCAAGATGTAGTCACCAGCCTTCTTCAGCTTTTGGAGAGTAGCTGGAGTGATTTTACTGGGCTGGTCCCATAGATTCCACTTGCGTAACTGCAGCGTTCTCATGGAGCCACACGCCCTGTTTCAGCCCGCATCAGATATACAGCAATAATTGCATTTCGGAATGAAAATGTTTCTGTTCGTGGGAAAGCCTTATTTGTAGTTGGAGAGGTTTCGCGCTTCGGACTCGATTAGGATGGCTCCGGTAGTGTAGTCCGGCCCAGCATGGGGGACTCTCGATCCCCCGACCCGGGTTCGAATCCCGGCCGGAGCACCACCTCTTTCTCTCAAGCCAATATATGTCGACGTCTGATTAATGGTATGCTAACTAGGCCAATTGACAAGCAAAAACCGACAGCTAGGCCGATTATTCCGACGCCTTGAGCTGCTGAAATATCAGCATCTTCAATCACAATTACAACTGACCCTGCGTATGACTGAAGGGAATCTGACGCTTCCGATTCGTACGATAGAAGATAGCTACCCGGTGCGGAAGGAATTGCTAGCTGCAGACTGATGAGACCACCGTTACTGCTATCTATTTCCATATGAGCTGAGAGCCATACGTAGCTTATTGGAATGCTTCTCAGTAATGACCCATTCAACGCTTGAATAGTAAGCTGAACGTGTATCTCCTTGAGCTGTGGTACTATCTCATGGCAATTGAAAATTATTATGACAGGTATCGATCTAGCTACAGTGAAACTATACTCCAAGATGACTGACAGTTCGTATGCTGATTCATTTCCGCTGCATGCAATTAGAAAAATAAAGTGGCCTTCACTGGAAGGTGCCAAGAAAGCCATGGTCGCAATGCCATCCTGATTGGTCATCGACTGTGTAACGAGAGTATTATCAATCGAGTAGACTTCCACTAGTTTGTTGGAATAGTTGGTATTGTCGTTGATAAGATGGACTACAAGTGATATCTCCTGTCGAGGGGATGCAAATCCCATAATGTTGCTCTGATTAAGTGACAATGTAGGACGAAACCATACTGTTTCACTAAATCGGTGAGTTCCATTCGTGATGTATGGTGCCTCATTGACAATAACGACGAATTCCCTAGTTCCTCTGGGTCCTGTTATAGGTAGAAGAAGCAGAGTTGGGTTGTTGTTACCAATCACGGGTTTTGTAACTGCTTCTTCAGTTAGTGTATCGAGGATTGTAATGGATACATTGGGAATCGGTCGATCCAGAATGTCCCGCACCTTTACTGAAATCTCAATTTCAGCCCCAGTGATAATGTACTCTGGCAAGAGTATTTCCATCAGTGCAGGGCTTGTGACAAAAAAGTGAATCTGAAGAATTGAAGTGCAGTATCGGTCAGTTCCCATGTATTCAATTGTCAGTGTATGATCATTCAGAGAGATTGCCTCATTGACTTGTAGATCAAGAGTTGCTACGCCTGAGCCGTTGGTCGTTATCGAGGACTGTGTTGCGCCATCAAGCGACGCCATCATGAGGAAGTTAGGCAATGTTTCCTCGTTAGCCCAAAGCGTGATGGCAAGAGTAATCGAATCGTTCAAAGTAACAATATCAGATAGAGCATAATCGTGTTCGATGAAGGTTGCAATCTGCTCTAATGTCACGGAAAAAGATGATTCTGCGCCTGCTTGAAAGGCTGCCAAGTTCCCTTCGTAGATAACAGTAACAGTATTCGCACCCAGCTGTGCCCAAGAAGTGTTACAATGGAAAGAGATACTAACATAGCCAGTGTCATTGGTGATGCCAGAACCAAGTAGTAGAGAGTCACTGACTACCATAAGACAGGCGTTTGAAAGTGGTTCGTTCATGTCGTCAAGCAGGTGGACTATGAGGGATAGATTGTCGCCTGGCGCCAAGTCACTGTCCTCGACTTGAATCTCCATTGTTGTTGACGAAACAACTGTAAGTGGCATCCACTGACAAGAAGGCGATAGTGAAAGCGATTGATTGCCGCGAAAAGTTGCATTAATCATCATGAAACCCAGTGGATATCCGGAGGGGAGAGGCCAATCGATGTGTGCAAAGCCATTTGAATCGGTCATGTTGGAACCAAGAAACGAATCGTGGGTCTGATCGAAGAATTCTATCCTCTGGTGGACAACTGGGTCGCCATAGGTCCCATTTTGCAGTAACTGAGCAGTAATGTTTATGGTTTCGCCTCTGGAAACAACAGTTTCGTCTTCAGCAGAAACGGTAGGCACGCTGCATAAGAAGAGAAGAAGAATGGCAGCCAGAACAATCAGCAAGGGAACTGCACTGTTTCTCAAGATAGATTCCTCCTCGATTTGTGTTTTGATCTCCGTTTGCCTGTGCTTTTCTTACTCTGGTACGAAGCAGCAGGTGTAGATCACTCTGATGTGGGTCATGAACTGGGGCTATTAACCTCCTACCGTTACTGTGCTTTTTCTCAGTGAGCCAGATTGCAGGATAACTGGGGGGAGTTCTTATGGAGAAGTCTGAAACCATGAACTGACCGCATATCTATGCTGAAGGAATTGGGTATTGTCATCCGCAACGGATGAGTTAGCTCTATCACACAGCTTAGAATAAGATGAAGAGAGATGAGAATGTGATACAGGTATCCAGTCGCACGTATCTAGGATTGTGGATTTTAGTCAGAGTAATGTGGATAGGTGGAACGATTGTATGTGGCCTCTACATGACAGTCGTGTATTTGTTACCTCTTATTGGTCTTATCCAACAGCCGCCAGTGCCTTTGAAACTGACTGTCGAGATCATTGTTTGCGCACTGCCAGTCCTTTCAGGTGGGTTATTGACCATTGAAAAAATCCGCAATGATGAATTGTCAGTTTTTATCGACGAGAAATTTCTCGTTATTCAGCTGGATAGGCATGTTGTTGTGACTTGCGTACTGGGACTTGCTTCTGTGCCTAGCTCAATTGTTGTTGATCCGGGCAAGAAGCCTATGTATAACACATCCATGCTTTTGGCACTACGTGCAGGATTGGATAGTAGAGTTTCCATGGCATACGAGATGGGAGTGGAGAGAGGGGAACCATTCCTGCGGTTATTCATTACAGCATCTGGAAGGAATCTAGCAGAGATGAAAGAGATTTTGAAGCGAGAAGCCACACGAACGGAAGCAATTCTTCTAGCCTCTTTGAATGGGGTTGAGGTGCACCAACTAGGAGAAGACAAGCTGAAAGGAGCGGCTGAAATAGTACATCACATAGACTCGTTAAGAGAGCCTTCGGCATTGGTTCATGATGACAGGATGCTTCAGTCACTCACATTTGTTTCGGGAATCCCCCGAGTGGCGCCTTCGATTGATGCATCACAGGTTGGTACATTCATCTCTACTGCAATCAAACAGAGATATTCTGTCACGCTTACATGTGTATTCTCAAGTGCAAAAGCAGGCAGAGAGAGAAGGAGAATGGAAGGAGAATGGAAAAACATTCGCGCAAAGGAGCTGAGGAATGAAGATTCCTTGGCCGATCATGCCACCAAGAGAAAACTTCTAGACCAACATGAGAGAATTCAAGGTGATTCTGGCTGGTTTTACAACTCTGTATACGTTCTTGCTAAAGCAAAAGATGCTACTGAACTTGAGAGGGTAACGAATGGTGTAAACGGGCTTGTCGCCTCGATTTGGGGTGGAGAGGGAAACATCTCCTTGAAGAAACGGAGAATTCGAGGTAGAACTGCGTGTAGATTTCTCACCAGACGGCATCTCAAACGTCAAAAAATCCATGTGAGTTCCTTAGTAGGTTATGTAAACACTCCTGTACAACAGCTTCCTGTAATTACAGCAATCATGGCTCCAGTCTTTCCAGTTCCGCTGAGGGAGCTGATAGAGAATGAGCTAATTATTGGAAAGACAATCTACGGAGGACGACGCATTAGTGATATCGGGATTAGATCGGAGTGGCTGAGAGAACATGTTGCAGTTCTCGGTGCTACTGGCACGGGCAAGACAAATCTTGTGAAGAAATTGATGCTTGAACTGAGCTTGAAGACTGACGTTCCTTGGTGGGTGTTTGATATCAAGGGATCTGAATACGTGGACCTTGCAGGATGGGACTCCAACATTCTCATACTCAGTCCGGGAGAAGATGCCTCTTTCGTGATGGATCTGTTAGACACTGAAATGGACTCAAGTGAGGTAGATGCACATGCAACATTTACGATTCTAAGGGAGCTCATGAATGAGAGAGGTCTGTCATCTGAGCTTTCACCTGCCATGGAGAAGCTCTTGCGAGAATCAGTAATGGAGTTAGCGAAATCAAGGCGTAAGACAAAGTCAGTCCAAGCCCTCAACCAGATTATCTCAAAGCTGGCTGGCAATGATCGTTTTGGAAACATGACTAGGGATGCGCTTCTAAACCGTCTTGAGATATTATCACGTGAACCCCTCGGGTCCATACTGAAGGGAGGACCGAAAACACTCAAGATTTCCACTCTGTTGAACAAGCGTGTAATATTCGACATGCGCCACGTTGCACGGGTAGGCGGGATGGATGCGGTCCGGATTCTCTACAATCTTGTTGCTAAGAGAATATTCGACAGTGCTATGAAACGCGGAATAAGGCTTGGACTGCATCATGTAGTGGTTCTTGAAGAGGCAAGTAATTTGGTGCCTGAGAGCTATACAAGACATTCTGCAGCAGATGTCACCACTGGCGAGTCAATGGTTATGCTTCAACGGGCAACCGGACAAGGAGTCATTGTTGTATCAACAAGGCCGAACATTTCGTCGAACATTTTGGCCAATACTGCAACTAAGATTACATTTCGTCTGCCATACGACAGTTCAATTGGGGCGAAGTATATGGCCCTCAATGCTGAACAAGAGGAGTACCTTAAGTTATTGAAGTGCGGCAGAGCCCTCATTCATGTTCCGAATTCTAGTACTTTCGAAATTGCAACGAATCTGTTTGTGCCCATATCTGAAACCTCAGGACAGGATGCTAGAGAAACGGTCACTCAAAGGTGTGAAAAAGCTGTATTTGATGTAGTCGTGAACGAAACGTGCAATATTACTAAACCAGAGTGTGTAGTGTTTGATCGGTTGGGTGAGCTGGCGAACCATGTGGTCGCCTTTCTTGCATCTAGAGATATGGCCACTGAGATCGAGATAAAGAGCATTTTGATGGCTCTGGATTCGCAATTTGCTGAAAATGATATTGCTGAGATAATCCGGGACTTTGTATCTCTGGGAACTATTGCACGTGAGGCACTTTCACTTGTCCCTGGGGGTTTTGTGTTTACACTTCCAGGCAGAGAACTGGAAGCTGTTAAGGACGTTATTATGGACTACATAATTCAACGTCTGGACTCCGTTCATCATTTTGAATATCAGAAGTTGGATTCGAATGGGGCACAGTTGATTGTGGGTAATCATGCTATACTCATCTTGCCAAACCATCTGAAAGCATCTTCCATAGAGTCGGTTCTGGAACAGATTGGAGTATGTATGAGTGAGCTTGGCAACGACATCAACAAATTGGTGGTAGTGGTGAGAGGAAGCATCGCCGCAGCCAAGCTAAGAGAACTCACTGACCGGTCAGAGGCATTTGATGATGTGACTGTAATCTCAGCTTTTCCCAGCTCACTAAACAAGGTGGTGGATGAACTTGTCCATGGAAGGCCTCACAGGAGCGAAATGGTTAAAGAGCAGCCGGGTGTGGTTGTTAGCTTCTCCAAATCAGAAAAGATTGATTTGAGAGGAGCTGTGCATGACGTCGGGTCAGCTACGAGTCGTGCAGTCCAAATGCGTCTCTGGTTTGGTCTAATCGAAGACTTCGTTGGTCTGTCGGATGGACATGTTGCATGGGATGCCCTTCTAGAATTCATTGAAACTACTGCATTGCAGTCGCTTAAAGGGAGATCAGCCCCCATGTGTGTTGAAGAAGGTAAACGTGCTCTCACAGAACTCCTTGCTGACGAAGTGCTAGTGGCATTGCGTGTTGGGGGCAAGAAGCGATATACCGAATTTAAGAAAGGCCTCTGGATTGTGAATTCATCAGTACTGGGAAATCTCAAGAAGAAAGCAGTTAATCTACTAATCGGAGAGATTGGAAAGCAGAATGGGTCTGTTTCTCAAGGCCATGAATACTACGATTTCTGCGTTGGTAAGAAATCCTATGTTGTATTTCCGACACAGCAACAGCTTAACACACTTCTTAATCTTCATAGTGATTTAGCATGCCGGATTTGTGGGTCGACTCAAGTGATATGTCTCCTAACAGCGGCTGAGTATCTTGATGATAGTGTGATAGTTCCAGCGAATTTGACCATGAAGACGATGGACGACGCGATTGCAGAAATGCTGATCTAGTGTTTCAAAAGTTCATTCTGGTACAAGTAGTTGATTTGCCTTTGAGAAGAGCGGTTAGACGCCCTGGAGCTGTGAGGTTGAAGATTGCAACGTGAGTTGTCTGATTGGCTATCTCAAAAAGCTCCTGTGTCTTCTGTACCATACCTCCTGTGACATCTATGGCTGTAGAAGCCCCTGTACCTGCGAGGACGGAGTCCTTGTTGGAACTATCAATCACAGATATGAGAGTGGCATTCGGGTTGACACGGGGATCTTCTTCGAATATGCCATCTACATCTGTGCCGATGAATATTCTTTGGATATCTAATGCTTTTGCTAGGTAGACCGAAATAGTATCGCCACTTAGGATAGAGGCCCCTTGAACATCGTCAAGGCACACATCGCCGTGGATGATGACTGCACAGTGCGCCTCAAGGGCCCCTTTGATTATGTCTGTTGGAAAGCTCGATATCACGCCATGGTGCATGCTGACTGAGGAAAATGGCGAAATTACAACAGATGGGATACCATTGACGTTTAGTGCTTGCTCAACTTCAAGTGATAGTAGTGTCATATTGTGCCGTATTAATGGGATGCCTGCAAGAAGTTTCTCTGGTGAAGTAGATGAATCTCCAAATCCATAAGCGTGTGCAGCTTGGTGACCATGTGCACCCCCTCCGAGAACAACAATTAGAGGTCCTTTGTGAGCTCGAAGCTCTTTGGCAATACGATTAATTGCCATCTCGTTGACAGTAGGTGGAGAGAGTTTTTTTTGAGTTATTACTGAACCACCCAGTTTCACAAGTGTAAGAGATTTCAAATGCAACACTTAGATTCGGAAAGGAAATGCGTACTTATGGATATGCCGTACATTGAATTTTAGATAGAGCTGGCTATTATACCGCTATCCGTCTAGGAGCTGCTGCTGCATACCTTTATGACGCGCCCCACAAGACAATCTTTTTATCAGGATGCAAGACGGTTGCTTTGGATGCCCTACCATGTGGAGCTGTAATTCCAAATGACTCAGAAAGCCAGAATTCGACTATCAAGTACAAGTACAGAAGACCTTGATGGTGTTTGCAATCAAATTAAGCGCATAACACGCAAGACAGGCGTCCGAATGGCGGGTCCTATTCCGCTGCCAACCCGACGAATGGTAGTACCAACTCGCAAGACTCCATGTGGTCAAGGCTCCGAATCGTGGGACAAATGGGAGATGAGAGTTCACAAACGTCTAATAGATATTGATGCGGATGAACGTGCAATACGCCAGATAATGCGTATAAGAATTCCAGACTCGGTATATATCGAGATTGAGCTAACTGGCTAGTTGGTCAACATTTATCTCCTTCACAAGCTCTTTCAAGTTAGTGCAAGTAAGGTCGGTCATAGTAGTTTCTTGAGGCATCTTTGAGATGTGCGGAATAATCGGTGTCGTTCAAGGGCGAGGCGAAGTTGCCTCATTTCTTCATCAAGCCCTGAAACGTCTTGAGTATAGGGGTTACGATTCCGTAGGCATTACCACTATTGCTGACAATCATCTACACACAAAGAAAGACAAAGGAAAGGTTGATGACGTCCATAGGAGTCTGAACCTTGATGATCTTCCGGGATCTATTGGAATAGGTCACACTCGCTGGGCAACACATGGTATTCCGTCGCTCATGAATTCGCATCCGCACTTTGACTGTAATAACGAAATAGCTGTAATACATAATGGAGTGATAGACAATTTTCTTCGACTAAGAAAAGACTTGCATTCAAGAGGTCATAAGTTCAAGTCTGAAACAGATACAGAAATAATCCCACATTTGATTGAGGAACATATGAAAGAAGGGATGGACCTTGCGACTGCTCTCAAAGAGGTCACAAAGCAGATTGAGGGTACTTATGCCATGGTAGCAATATCGACAAAAGAACCCAAGAAGATTGTATGCACACGCAATGGAAACCCGCTTGTCATTGGAAGGGAAGATGGTGTATCGTATGTTTCCTCAGATATTCCGGCATTCTTGCCGATGACTAGCAACATGATTCTCCTGCTAGATGGCGAGATAGCTACATTATCGGTGGATGGTGTTGAAATTAGGAAACTCAGTGATGACACGCTTGTGAATCGGGAAACAATCAAGATAAGCTGGACAGCAGATCAAGCGCAGAAGAGTGGATTTCCGCATTTCATGTTGAAAGAAATACATGAACAACCTGATGCGATAAGGAATACACTTCGATTGAAATCAGGAGTAATTAGGGACGCTGCCAAGCTCATACACAATGCACGACGAGTCTATCTGCTTGCAATGGGAACATCTGGACATGCCGCAATGGCATCACGTCACATGTTTGCATCAATTGCTGGAATCCTTCCGACCTTTGAACTGGCTAGTGATTTCCCGGACACAGTGTATGGTGCCTTATCCAAAGATGATTGTATAGTTGCAATCACACAGTCTGGGGAAACAACTGACACGATTACAGCTGTCAAGTATGCGCAAAAATTTGGTGCCAAGGTGCTTGCAATAACAAATGTGGTGGGTAGTTCCATCACGAGAATGGCTGATTATTCCGTTATCACACAGGCAGGACCTGAGATTGGCGTGGCTGCTACGAAAACATTTATGGTCCAGCTCACTTCGCTTGCTCAGATTGCACTTGCCCTAGGAGAGCTTACGGAGTTTATGGATTCCGAAGAGATAGAGAGAAAACGTCAATCTTTACAAGGAATTGCCAAGATTGTTTCAATTGTCATCTCAACACAAGAAGAGCGGGCGAGGCGATTAGCTGGTATTTTCTATGACAAACCAAGCCTTCTGTTCTTAGGACGAGGGGTTTCTATGGCTACAGCATACGAAGGAGCCCTTAAGCTCAAGGAGATTGCTTACAATCATGCGGAGGGATATTCTGCAGGCGAATCTAAACACGGGCCAATCGCCCTTATTCAGAGCGACTATCCGGTCATATTCGTGGCGCCCAATGATGGAACCAGAAGTTGCGTCATTGGAAATATTATGGAGATGAAGGCGAGAGGGGCATCTATTATTTCTGTCATCGAGGAGGGTGATATTGACTTGGATAGCTTATCGGACTACACATTCACTGTTCCTGCGGGAGTTGAGCCGGAGTTCTCAACAATGGTGTATGTAGTTCCTTTGCAACTCTTCAGTTACTACATGGCGACAAGAAGTGGACACGATCCTGACAAGCCTCGAAACCTTGCCAAGTCAGTTACTGTACTTTGAGGACCTTAAATCCTTCATTGATGAGTGGACTACTGTGAGAAGCCAATGTTCTTCGAGTTGCTAAGCCCACTTACAGATTTCGCGATTCTCATTGCAGGGTATTTTAACGAAATATGGGACTTTCTGATTTTTATTGGCCGAGTTTCGGCGAGCGTTATTGTGCTCATCGGAGCGATACTATGGTTTACAGAAGCCAATATGAAGAGAGGTAAAGGACTAGTGTTTAGCGGCATACTTCTGGCAATTATAATTCAGTACTTCGTCATGTATCCTCCAGTCTTCAGCCTCGGTTAGTGAATTGCGTTTAATCCATATCAGAGAAAATGCTTGCATATCAAACGGAGACCGTCCATCAGACGATCGACCTCTTCAATGGAATTGTAGACATGTAAGGAGGCTTGTACAACTCCTTCCGAAGATATAGACTTGATTAGAGGATGGGCACAGACAAATCCACTTCTTACAGCTATATCGGACTCATCCAGAAAGAGAGCGACATCATGACAGCTCATGCTGCCGTCGCTTCGTAGGTTGAAACCGAAGATGGTGTTTCTGTCGTTTGGTGTACCATATACAGTCAAGCATTTCATGTCATTCAGTCGATCAGCCATATGACGGGAGATTATCCTCATGTGGCTATGAAAGCCATTTTGATGGAGATGGGATAGATAATCGATTGCTGCTCCCAGGCCAGCAATAGCAGGAACATTGATTGTTCCGGATTCGAACTTGTCAGGTTGAAATGAGGACTCGAATGATGCTTTCTCAACGTTTGCCACTGAAGATCCCCCAAAGATTCCAGGGATGTGTTTGGTGCCTAGTGTCTTTGTGGTCCATTGTATTGAGAAACCTGGAGGGCCCATTAATCCAATGTTACCTGAGAATAGCAGAATATCCGCCTTGAGTGAGGTAGGTGGTGTATCAAGGAAAGCAACAGAACGCGAGATATCAGTCAGGAGCAAGGATTCGTTCTCGTGGGCGATTTTTGCGACTTCTTCAACTGGGTTGGACACACCGATGCCAACAGTCACATGACCAACTGCGACAACTCCCGTCTTCTTGTCGACTGTATCCTTGAGCGCTTCTATGTTTAGAATACCGTTCTTGTCTACGGGGATTGTTTCGACCTGAAGATTGAGAACTTGGGCTGCTCTCAAGAGTGCAACTAATACTGAATGTTCCTCACTCTGTGAAACGATGATTTTGTTTCGTTGTTCCCTTTTCCAATCATAGCCATACACAAGAGAAGCAACTGCTGATGGAATTGACTTTTGAAAGGAAACCTGCACCTTGTCAGTGTTTAGGAATGTGGCAAGCTTTGCACGAACGTCTTCGACGATGGCACTTCCATTGACTGCTAGTTTGTAGGCTCCACGTCGTGAAGACACCACTGTTGACATTAGAAACGTGGTCACCGCATCTATGGCAGTCTTTGGAACCAATGTGGTACTTGCAGAATCGAAATAGGCAAGGTCTGGATTGTCGTCATAGATGCCAAATTCCTTCTTCACATCATCCGGATTGATTGGCATGGTTTGACATCGCTTGCTACACGTTTTTAACATCGTGCTATGGTTGGTGTTTCTGATTGGTATTGAATCTCCAAGCTGTTGAAGGGTTTTTCCTTGTTACCGATGATGATCACATCTTTGAGGTTAAAGGCGATATTCATCCCAAGAATCGATTAGTAGCGTACCTGAGATATTTGCCCACCCAGGATGGAAATCGCATTTCTTCAAATGGGGTTCGATATAGAAAAATCACTTCGTTGAAAAAACGTGAAGATTATCTACAAAGAATGCATAGCGAATACCTCTGGTTTGATGAAACCCGTGGACGGCTTTTGCAGGCTGTTCCCTTGAATAGGATTGCATTTGCTCTTAACCCAGTTGACTGTCTGCGTCAGTTTAGAGATATGGAGCGACATTCAAGCTCATTGCAGCAGGCGTCCTTGGATTTGGTCCAAACATTGATTGACGCAACGGGGATTGAATGGGAAGCCATTGGGCTTACAGGGTCTCAACTGGTTGGGCTTGCCTCAAGTGAATCTGACATTGACCTCGTAATTTATGGTGAAAAGTCGGCTAGAAAGGTATATTCCATTCTGAAGGAGCAGTTTCATGCGATTGGAGATTTGGGTTGGTATGCGGACGAGCTACTGGATAAGCATGTAAAATTCAGATGGGGTGAGAATCCTCGATGGTGTGATGTTTTGCGGAAGGTCGAATCAAAAAAGGTGTTACAGGGACTTTTCGGCGGGTACGAGTTCTTCATTCGGATGGTCAAATCACCGGATGAGATTGGATATGAGTATGAGGACTTTGAGATTCATAATGAAGGAACGCTAATAGTCAAGTGTCATGTGACTGATGATCATGATTCAATCTTTACTCCGTGTGCGTATGGAGTTCAATGCAATAGATTTGGCAATCTAAGAAGACTTGTGAGCTACCGAGGACGTTTCACAGAGCAGGTTTCAAAGGGAATGGATGTGGAAGCCAAAGGGCGACTTGAATCCGTTGCAGATAGAAGGTCTGGAGAAGAGTTCAGTCAGTTAGTGCTTGGAGAAAACTGGGATGATTACCTAATTCCCCTTTGATTATCAAATTCACCACATTAACAGTAGTTCACACTATTCTGTTGTGAATGGCGCCATAATTGTGAATCGTTCAGAGAAATTGGGGACTATAAGCCTTCATTGTATGCAGAAGGAGTTCATAATGCCGTTCATCCTTGTGAATGGACACACCCCTCCGTTTCCACTGGAACTGAGTAAGAAGAGTTCTTTATCCCTTATAGGCTATTCACAAATCGCATATTCAAGTGAATGCTTGAAGATGTGGAGTAATTGCTTATTTTTTTAATTAGGGGGCGGATAGGTCCTATTTTGTTCATTACGGAGTGTAGAGCATGCTACCACAGGAGAATCGTGATGAGGGGCTCTTGAACGTATACAGACGCAATATCTTGCGCTTACCTAGGTATTGGCAATTCACATACTCACATTTATTTGCAAAATGTGTGTATTCTATTGTGAATAGCAATAGTGTGGGTCCCCTATTTGGAGTGTGCTAGAATCATGGCAGAAGGTGAAAGAACCAATTACGTATACGAGTTCACTTACAGCTCTGGACCTGGTTTACGCGAGATTTTTCAATGCAAGTACGTCAGACCAGATGAAGCTCTCAATCGGTTTCAAAAGATTCTTTCACTTACTCAATCGCCTTTTGACTTCAAGATTCTGGTTTCTGATGAATCGACTGGAGAAGAATCAAGCTTCCAAGTAAAAGGGAACCCTGAAGAAATGGTTGGAAAGTTTAAGGTGTTTTTGGAAACTAGTACAGGCTGCACATTTGCCCCAACAGTTGAAGAATTGGCAGATATTGATTTTGAAGACATCAGCTATGAATCTATGAGCAACTATGAGAAGATGCAGATGATAATCTATGCTTCGTTCAAACATGGAAAGTTCTCATCATTAGATGTAGCAGAAATCTATGAATCTACGTTTGAGGAGGACCTGCCGAAAAGCACTGCATCAACGTACCTTGCACGAATGTGGAGCAACGGCGAAGCCCATCTGGAGAGACATGGTAACAGATCGGGTTATACATACCGTCTCAAGACAGAGCTGACAGAAGTTCAAAGTGATATTGAAAGAGCAGAAGAGATACTGGCAGCGATTCAAATACGAATTGGTAAGTAAGTTGTTTTTGAGAGCAACTATGCTGTGAACCTTGTTCTATTCTTGCAAGTGTGAGCTTGTGTCCTTGTGAGTGGCCCCGAGTTGGGAGCGCTGGCTCATAGTGTCATAGTGCAATCTTCAAGCTTGATTCCAAGGCTTTCAAGTTCATTTAGAATCGGCTCGTATAATTCAGACATTATTGGTCTGTGAACTCCGGTTAGGGTGATTCTACCCTCAAGAATCATTCTGCTTGCCACTGCTACAGGTAGTGCGACAGTTCTTGACATCGAGCTGTCCCCATTTGGAATACCATAGTCAATCAGTGTTGATGTTATCTTCTCTTTCTTGTTTCTGTACTCTGCTATGAACTCGTGATGCATGACTATCATGTCACGTTCCCCAGAAGCGTACTGCAGCTTCTCTTCAAAGAGATGGCATAATACATCAAGACATGTTGTGATATCGGAAGGAATCTCTGTATCACTGAAGAGGCCAAGCCATTTCAAGCGGGAAATGATTGGGTCACTCTTCTCTAGACCAGCCGCTTTTGCAACTGCACCCTGTAAATCACCATTCTTAGAATCTGTTAGTTTGCGCATCATGTCTGTGTATGTCATATTTTCAAAGGACTGTTCATCAAGTTCTAATAGGCCCAAGTCTGCAATTTTTTTGAGTGTGTTACACCAACCTGGGTTTCTGAAAGTTCCACGTAGCATTGTCTTTGTTTCTGATATATTGTAGATGTCAATATAGGATATACTGTCCCTGTTGGGATATCCTTCAAACTTTCCCATCCTTGGAACCTCCATGATCTCATAATTATCAAAGAGTTCGGGACCCGGAATCACTACATCCTTGCCGTCGCGTAGGAAGTGAGCTTCGTTCCTGCCTGCAAGAAGAACGCCTCTTGGACTCCAAGAAAGTTTGTATCCAAATGGATTGTTATTGGCATCAGGAGCCGGAAGTCCTCCAGTAAAAGATGTGAAACTTATGACCTTGCCGCCTTTGCTGTGAATGTCATCGATTATCTTCATGGCACTCATGTGATCGATTCCAGGATCAACTCCACACTCGTTCAGTGCCAAGATTCCTGCTTTCTTTGCCTCATTATTCAGCGCTTGCATTTCATCGGAAATGTATGAAGTTGTGCAGAATGGCTTGTGATATTTAATTGCTAGTTTTGCAACTTTCACGTGGTAGGTGTAAGGTAACAGCGAACAAGTCAAGTCAGTTTCGGCAACTAGCTTGTCAAGTAGTTCATCATCAGCCTTGATGTTCAGGGTGATAGCCTTTGCGCTCTCACATCCTTCAATCAATCGCTCGGCTTTGCTCTTTGTCCGACTAGCCACAATAACATGAAATCCGTGTTTGCACAAGTATTGAATGTACGGGCGGGCCACGAGACCCGCACCAAGACAGAGTACTTTCTGCATTGCTAATTCTCCTTGGTTGGTAGATATTGCTTGAGATATTCGTAATTCTTAGTCAGCTCTCCATTGTATACAATTGTTGCATCCTTGAGCTCTCTGGTGAGATTGAGCTGGCCAAAGGGAACTGTGAAATTTGCCTTTGCTAGAGCAGGTATGAAACCTAGCAGAGTTTCACTGAATGAAGTGGATGATTCGCGTGGAATCTCTGTGGGAAGGTTGTCCACTGCCATGACAACTGGTCCATTGCCTTCCACACCTAAAACCGCACGGTTTTCGTCCACGAGGTAGACGAATGCAGGCTCGCCAACATCAGTACACTGAAGAGTGAATTCCATTGCGCCGTTAACATCACACGAGATATCTCCGACAATTCGTAGTCGGCGATTAGGATCACTCCAGTGCTTTCGGATGAAGTCCTTTGTCACAAGATGTGGGGATTTCTTCGTCCAGTAAATGCAATTCATTAATACCGTCAGATGAGAAACATAAGATTCGAATATGCCCTTGTATTTCGTAGCACCATGTTCGTAGTAGTCCATAAGTTCGAATTTTGCTGAAGAATCTAGTGGCTGCACCATATGCTCTTCCTTGAAGATACACTTGTAGAGCAGGTCCCGCTTTGCTGTAATACTAGCCAAGTCTTTGGGTTCTATTGTTTCGTGTGGAAGTATGTCGAATATCTCCTGTGCGCCCCGTGATGCATTCCCGTATCCTGCAAATCCCACGATAAAAGGTGTCAAAGAATCAGGTAGACCCAGTTCTTCGATGCGCTTGCCTAATGTTTGGATTCCTTTCTTGAGTTCATCAAGGTTTTTGTATTGTGTAGTATGTTTCATACCAGAGAATGGATTCGGTTTAATACCCTCGACCTCAAGCCTTAAGCCCAGAATACGAAATGTTTCGGACATCCCTGCGAGGCCGGCCCAGTTGCCAAAGAAAATCAATCTGAACCCTTTCTCATTCACAATGCGTTCGTAGTCGATGAGAGTTGCACCTACGTCCATGATTTGTTTCAACATTGGCATATTGTGCTTCTGGCCCTTGATTGTATGACTGAAGAAAATGTACACCTTTCCTTTTTCGTAGAAGTTGTTAGGCATCTCTTTCACTCCCAGAATCACAGGAACATCTGTTCCCTTTAGGAGTTTGATCTCCGCGCCAACTTCTTCAAACTCGCTGGATCCAAAAGCTCGTTGATTACTCGGTTCAACAACGAACTGAATCCCGTATTTGGTGGTCAAGAGTTTGATATGCTCAGGAACAATGGGAATTCTGGTTTCGAACATCTTCTCTTCTTTTCTCAGACCAATGATGTTCACGATATTTCCTCCTTGGGGATGGGAATGTGACCCAAGGACTGGGGCGGCTGTTGAGAAAGGCATTTCCGCTTTAAGCCTTCCCTCTTGTACGTGTAATACTTGGACTAAAGAATCAGAACATGTGTTCTAGTTTTGGCTGAAAAAATGTCAAGCTTTGTTTATCTCTATGACTGCAGACATGCTCGTCAGAGGAATGCCAGAAGGGTTTCTTTCACAAAGGAGCTTTACGGATTCTTGTATTCTTGGAAGACAAAGACAGGGACTAAACAAAGACGAAAGCCAGGGTTACTTGACAAGTGTGTAGGTGCAGAAGCTGTTGCTAATTCTGCGATCTTTGTACCGAGGGAGTATCGAGGTGAATTCGATTCTCTCTTCCATTCATACCAAGACATTCTGACGGTCCGAATCTTCATAGTACTTGAAGAAGTGATGTAGAATTGTTTCGGATTTTGTATCTATCGTATTACAATCGTTAGAACACGTGTTCTAAAGTTCTTTTGAATTGTGTTTCGATCAGCACATCTCTCCGACCCCTATATTTCCACTGGAAATTAAGAGAAGTATCAATAAGAATAGATGCCGAAAAGTATTTATATAAGATTTGGAACTCAATGATCATCTCCATTTTATTATATTATATATATAACCACTCAATGCATCTCACAAGCTATTCTCCAGTGGAAATGAAGGGGTGTTATGTCATATTAATCGAATACGTGGATAGCTATTTGGGTAATATATGACACGGATATTTGGAACACGTGTTCTAGGAGTTTTTAAATCTATTTTTCAATATTTGTGATTTTCTATTCGGTGATTTTTATGTATAAGGTCTAATACCGCAAGACTGATACCCACGATTCTTTCTTCGCCCGACACCATTCATACGAATGCACGGAGGCCAATCATTGACCAAACCAAAACAACTTCTAGAAGACAATATTGGCAAAAAAATACTTCTGCTTGCCAATGAATCAATAGCACGTGGAGTGCTTGAAGCGGGAGTGCGTCTGGTTGCTTTGTACCCTGGTACTCCAAGTAGCGAGATAGGAAATAATCTCACTTTCATGGCGCCACACATTCCCGATTTCTATTTCGAATTCAGTACTAACGAAAAGGTTGCAATGGAAGTCGCTGGAGCTGCTGCTGTAGCCGGTGTTCGATCCATGATGGTATGCAAAGGACCCGGTCTGAATGTAGCTGCCGATCCATTCTTCTCATTAGCTTATGTTGGAGTTCGAAGTGGGATGGTCATAGTTGTTGCTGACGATCCAAGTATGTGGAGCTCTCAAAACGAGAATGATTCTCGCTACTATGCACTCATGGGTAATATGCCTCTGATAGAACCATCCGATCCTTCTGAAGCGAAGTCAATGTTACTCCAAGCCTACGAAATCTCAGAGAAGCTCGAGTTACCTATTCTCTTTCGTACAACCACCCGAATCAATCATACTAGATCACCAGTCACATTCGGCCCGATTCGAGAAAGACCAAAAAAGGTCAAATTTGTCAAAGAGCCATTCAGATTCGTGCCAATACCATCAGTGGCTCGAATTCGCCATCCTTGGCTTTTGAAGCAGATTGAACTTGCAATGGAAATCTCAGAATCAACGGAGCTTAACTTCACAACTGGCAGTGGAGATCTAGGAATAATAACTAGCGGAGTTTCATACAATTACGTGGTTGAGGCCTTATCAATTTTAGATATTAATGCTGAAACATTGAAGCTTGGAATGACACATCCTGTTCCTGAGAAGATGATATCAGAGTTTCTTAATCGTCATAAACAAGTGGTGATGATTGAGGAACTCAATCCATTCTTGGAAACACATGCTAGAAGGATTGCACAGCTCAATGAAATCAAGACAAACATTCTTGGCAAAGAACAGGATTTCTTCCCTCGAACGTTCGAATACAGTCCGCGAATTGTGATTGAGGCCCTCTCGAAGATTCTGAATTGTAATACAAGTATTAACTGGAAGGTAATCGACCAGAAAGCTAACGAAGTTTCAGAATTGCCTCCACGACCTCCACTTCTTTGTGCTGGATGTCCTCACAGGGCTACGTATTATGCAATTCGAGCAGCTACACGTGGAAAAGCAATCTACCCATCGGACATCGGATGCTATACGCTCAGTATTGCACCACCATTAGAAACTGCTGATATTCTATTTGACATGGGTTCTTCAATTACAACCGCCTGCGGTCTCGCTGAAGTCACAGACCAAGAGATTGTTGCTACAATAGGTGACAGTACTTTCTTCGCATCTGGACTACCTGGGATTGCCAATGCTGTCTACAATCAACATAGAATTAACCTAGTCATACTTGACAACCGCACAACTGCAATGACCGGGCATCAGCCTCATCCAGGAACCGGCTTTACCGCAACCGGCGATAGAACAAAAGCAGTATCGGTTGAGACAGTTGCGAAGGCGCTGGGAGCGGATTTTGTCGAGACTGTGGACCCATACGACCTAAATACGACAATTGAGACCTTCGAGCGGGCACGGGGGTTTCAGGGGCTATCTGTAGTCGTTGCAAAGCAGACCTGTAGTATAATCGCGAGAAAGTCGGGTATAAAGCGAAGACCGTTCACGGTTAACGAGAACTGCATAGGGTGCCGTAAATGCGTGGAGTTTGGCTGTCCTGCAATTGAGTTCGATGAGGACAGTGCACGAATCAACGCGCTCTGCACTGGATGCGGGGTCTGTGCACAGATATGCACCAACAATGCTATCGAGGTGGTCGAATGAGAACATCTGTGTGCGACATCGTTTTAGTTGGCGTTGGCGGTCAGGGAGTGATCCTGCTATCTAATATAATTGGCAAGGCGGCGTTGAAGGCTGGCTATCCTGTAAGGGGTGCGGAGACGCACGGGATGGCACAGCGTGGCGGTAGCGTGATGAACCATATCCGGTTAGGCTGTGAATACGGTCCACTGGTGCCTGCGGGTGGTGCGGACGTCTTGTTAGCGCTCGAGCCCGCGGAAGCGCTACGGTATGC
>DAOVDG010000016.1 GCA_030669595.1 Candidatus Thorarchaeota archaeon | reverse complement strand
TCCTATGAGGACCTAGAGCGAATCGAAGATATTGAGCTTCCACCGGTCACAGATCAGCTCATTCAAACCGTAATCGACAAGCAAGGTGAGATCGTTAGAGCTGAAATCGAAATCTCCGAGAATGAATTCGAAGGAAAGCCTGAAACAATACTGTTTCTTGATGCGGCTACTCATCTCACAAAGTTTCGTCGTTCCAGTAGATTCGCTCTTAACATTCCGGAGAAATTTCCGAATATGACAGTTGCAGCATCTTTCTTCACTGATCGTGAAAACGTCAGCAATGCCCTGGCAGAAGGCATCCTCGATTATACGAGTGAAAGAGCTTTGATATTCGATTTGCAACCAGGGCTTTTCGACCTCGTGACGGCAAACATGCCAATTTCGAAGAAGGCGTGGCTTCAGATGCAGCTGCAGGAAATGGAGAAACTGCGGTCAGAAGGAGGAGTCGCATTCCTTGAATATTACAGACCTTCAAAGGGGCAATGGGTGCTTCGTAGCGTGGAGAAACCGGATACAGGAGTCCTCAGAGAGATACGAAGCTGGTTTCGAAGAGGAAACTAGAGCGCTTACCCGCTCTCCCGCAAGAATTATAATCGTGAGCCATCTTCCGGCTCCTATCCCTCAGTCCGGAGGCACGAACATTGAGTAATGGTAACATGACACAAGCACGCGTTCTTGAGATAAAAGAAGGGAATGCTATCACCCTACCAGTCGAATTCGTTGGCAAGATCGGTCACTCCCACGGGCTCGTGATTCTTGTATTGAAAGACAAGAATGTGAAGCTCTATCCGGTAGACGGTGACAGAGTTCTCTATCTTAGACTGGAAATAGAGAAACTGAGTAAGAGCTTCCTTGAGGAACTCACCATAATTTTTGAGAAAGCTGGACTTGAGGATATCCTCTTCACTAGTGGGATTTGTCAAGCGGCAAACCGTTGCTTTTACGAGTGTT
Source organism: Candidatus Thorarchaeota archaeon (assembly GCA_030669595.1). Classification (GTDB taxonomy): domain Archaea; phylum Asgardarchaeota; class Thorarchaeia; order Thorarchaeales; family Thorarchaeaceae; genus WTCK01. Next base: position 25,491 of record DAOVDG010000016.1, on the reverse strand, counting down.
ACTTCACACCCAAACAGCTTTCAATATCCGTTCAAGAACTCAATAAATATCTCAAGGGAATAACCGGGGTACAGATGGCTGTCCTTGAGGATGTTCCGAAAGGCGATTAGAGCATCATCGTACTACTCAAATGGATTCTGCATTAAGTTCCAAGCTCAACGTTCGTCCAACTCATATCTGTGGACTATTCGGATTGTGTGATATGTGAAGGGAATAACTTGAGAGAGCTGTGATTAGGATGGCGGGCATTGCGGGTGTATTGGGGGGCATTTCATCGGAGCATAGTCTGCGCAATCTTGACCTGATGGCCAAGTCTGCTAGCCACAGAGGCAGAGAGAATCGTTTCCTAGTTACAAGTACAGATGCAGGCATTAGGGTTGTGGATTCTGCATCTGAGCTCCCTCCGAGCCCCTATATGATACTATCACTTTTCACACACAGGAAGATCGAAGACCTGATTGACGCGCAGACAGAATCGCTAACCATGATTGATACTGCCACTCCAAAGACGGGGATTCAAGATTTGCTTGAGAGTAGTATCTCTGACAATGAGATTCTACCGTGCATATTCAAATCGCTCGCAGTGGTAATAGACGCGGGAGGACTGAGGGTGCTCAGATCCATTGATGGAACCAGACCATTTCATTATGGCAGAGTAGATGGCTCCATCTTACTTGCTACGGATAAGAAGAGTCTTTGGGCTGGAGGCATTAGCAATGTGCAATCCCTGAATCCTGGTTGTGAATTGAGAGTATCATGGACAGGAACCATCACGCTTGAGAAGAGTTTGTCAATAGATGAAATCGTCGTTGTTAGAGAAGCCCCTCAGGAAAAGTTGATTCAGTCCTTAAAGCAGACGTTGCTCGGTTCATTCTCTAGAATCGGAGATAGCGCAAAGTGTGCTGTTCTATTCTCAGGTGGCGTTGATAGCTCTCTCGCGGGACTGCTGGCGAGCAAGCGATGCTCGAATACTGTGCTGATTAGTACGTATGCAAAAGGTTCACGTGACGCATCCGTCGTTCAACACGCTGCAGACTTGCTAGCTCTTGATGTCATCGAGATGCCAATGAGCGACAAGATTGTATGGGATCTATTACCTGAAGTTATCTATGCCACTGAATGCACCCGTAGGATGGATATAGAGATTGCACTCCCGTTCTTCATTGCAGCAAGGGAAGCTGGGCGGCAGGGGATACCACTTGTAGTTTCAGGGCAGGGGCCTGACGAATTGTTTGCAGGGTATGCAAAGCATGTTAGACTCTACGAGAACAGAGGTGAAGAAGCTCTCGAAGTCCAACTCAGGAAAGAGGTCTCAATCACTCATGAAACCAACATCGAACGTGATGAACGAGCAATCTCATTTTGCGGTGTTGATGCATGGTTCCCGTATTTTGACCATGAGTTCGTGAAACTCGCACTTAGCATCCCGGCCAGCCGTAAGATTGCAGTGGGCAAAACTCCTGAACGCAAGATTATCTTCCGAGAGCTAGCAACTGAATTGGGTCTACCCAAAGAGTTGGCTCACGCCCCGAAGAAAGCCACTCAGTACAGCTCTGGGGCAGCAAGGATGTTGAGTGTTGCCATTGGCGAACACGTACCAGAATGTCGAGATCTGACCAAAAGGCAATTAGACCTGAGAATGCAAGATGTTTTGAATTACATCGCGAAACAACTCGAGATGCCAATTCGAAACGATGTCATGCACTGTTATGATTTCGATGTAAAATTGAGTTCTATGATTACAGGATAATCGTTATAACACGCAATGCTTCGCTTGCTGAGTCACTAGGGATATATAGTCCATGCAATCTCACAAGCTAGTCGGCAACACAACAAAACTGGACTGGCCTTCGGCGCAAATCGTCGAGAGCAAGAAGCCAGACAAGAACCTTGATAAGAGGGGCCAAGCCGACCCATCGAAGAGTGCCGTTCTGTGATTCGACACTCACCGAATCAAGTGAGGAGAGAAACGAATGGTAGGAATTATCGGTTATGGTGTATACATCCCCAGATACAGAATAAAGACAGAGAATATCGCGGCTGTCTGGGGCGAAGATGGAGAGAAAATGGCCAAGGCCCTTGGCGTCTTCGAGAAGTCAGTTCCAGGACCTGATGAAGATGTTGCGACCATAGGCGTCGAGGCAGCAAGAAATGCTGTCAAGCGTGCACAGATAGACCCAACAGACATCGGCGCAATCTACGTCGGTTCCGAATCACATCCTTATGCAGTCAAACCTACAGGAACCATTGTAGCTGAGGCAATAGGATGTTCCCCACATATGACCTGTGCAGACTTCGAGTTCGCATGCAAGGCGGGAACAGCAGCAATACAAGCATGCATGGGGCTTGTCAAGTCCAATATGATAGAAGTTGGTCTGGCCATAGGCTCGGACACAGCCCAAGGACGCCCAGGTGACGCCCTAGAGTATTCTGCCGCCGCAGGAGGTGTTGCTATACTCGTCGGCAACAAGAATGTAATCGCCACCATTGAGCATACTAGTTCGTTCACGACAGACACTCCGGACTTTTGGCGCAGAGAAGGACAAGCATTCCCGAGCCATGGTGCACGATTCACAGGCGAACCAGCATATTTCCGTCATGTCGGAGAGGGAGCGCGGGCACTCTTCAAGAAAACGAACACAACTGTGGACGACTACGATTACTTCGTCTTTCATTCCCCCAACGGGAAGTTCCCAATAGCTATGGGCAAGCAGCTTGGTGTGCCTAGAGAAAAGCTTGAGGATAGCCTTGTAGTACGTCAGATTGGAAACACATACTCTGGCTCTGCGATGATGGGTTTGGCCAATGTGCTCGACATAGCAGACCCAGGTTCAAAGATATTCATGGTCGCCTATGGTTCAGGGGCAGGGAGTGACTCATTTGCTATACGCGTAGAAGATGAGATTGTCAAACGCCGCGGAGAAGTGCCCACAGTTCAGGACTACATTGAAAGGAAGACGTACGTCAATTACGCGACTTACGCTAAGTACAGAAAGAAGATCAAGGCTCTCGTATGAGGTGGATATAATGGGCAAGAGAGTTGCTATTATTGGAGTAGGGATGAGCAAGTTCGGAGAGCTTTGGGACAAGAGCTTGGCCGAGATATCGCTTGAAGCGGGAATGTACGCCATATTCGATGCTCAAGTGAAAGGGAAAGATATAGACGGCTTGATTATCGGCAACATGAGTGCTGGACGATTCACCGGACAGGAGCACCTTGGTGCGCAGGCAGTGGATTGGGGAGGCCTCGGTGACCTTCCCGCCTACAGTGTTGAAGCCGCATGTGCCAGTGGCGGAGCGGCAGTGCGTCAAGCGTACATGGCGATTCAGTCTGGCGAACATGAAGTTATGCTTGTGCTTGGCACCGAGAAGATGAGTGATGTCAATCAATCTATGGCCATGGATACTATCAGTGTGGCCTCTGACTGGGAATGGGAAGGCATGTTTGGAGCAACCTTTCCGGCACTGTATGCGTTCATGGCAAGACGGCATATGATGGAGTATGGTACTACTGAAGAACAGTTGAGTATGGTGACCGTCAAGAACCACAAGAATGCAGCACACAATCCTTGGGCTCAATTCCAGAAACCGGTTCCACTTGAGATAGTCATGAATTCGGGACTGCTGGCGGACCCCATCCGTGTTCTTCATTCCTCTCCGATTAGTGATGGTGCGGCTGGACTAGTTATGTGTTCTGCAGAGAGAGCGAAAGAATTCTCTGACACACCGGTGTATATTGAGTCATCTAAACAAGCCAGTGACACTCTGGCACTGCACGATCGAGCTGATATCTGCACCATGAGCGCAGTTGTCAGTTCATCAAGGAATGCTCTGAAGGAAGCGGGACTAGCAATCAAAGACATTGATGTTTTCGAACTCCATGACAGCTTCACAATCAGCGAGATAATACTAACCGAGGATATAGGGATTGTGAAGAAGGGAGAGGGAGGAAAAGCCGTAGAGGAAGGCCTGACGGAAATCGACGGTAAGTTCCCCGTCAATGCATCAGGAGGCCTTAAAGCAAGAGGCCACCCGATAGGCGCGACGGGCGTTGCGCAGATAGTCGAACTAGCATTACAACTTAGGGGGGACGCAGAGAAGCGGCAAGTAGATGGCGTTGAGAAGGCGATGTCTGTCAATATTGGAGGGACGGGTGCTACATCGATAGTGCACGTATTGGGGAGATGATCTAGAATGTCAGAGAAAGGCGTAGCACAATTCTGGCGCAAGATAAAGGCAATCTACACAATCCAAGGAGACCATTGTACAACCTGTGACACCTACTATTTCCCCCCGCGTGTGGTGTGTCCCAAGTGCCGCAGAAAGGGACAACTTGAGAAGTATACATTCAAGGGGCTGGGCGAAATACACACTTTCGCTATTGTAAGACAAGCACCTGACACGTTCAAAAGACAGATCCCCTATATTGTTGCGCAGGTGGAATTGGACGAGGGAGCTAGGCTCACAGCTCAGATTGTGAATTGCGACATCGAAGACGTTCATATCGGCATGCGGGTTCGGTCTTGCTTCAGAAGAATCACCCAATACGGAGAAAGCGGGATAATCGTCTACGGCTACAAGTTTGAGCCAACGATGAGAGTTACTGGCCACGAGTAAGCGGCTGCATCTATAGCTGTAGTTGAGTAATGGAACCGACTGCTGGAAAGGCGACATTTCGTACAACGGTCGTTCCAATGGACGCCTTATGTGCCGTTGAGTTATGCACATGACCGTGAATCACAAGGTCAGGTTGCAAATCTGAGATGAGTGTGTAGAACTTCCTGCTCCCAAGCCAGGCAAAGGACCTATCATCTTCACCTACGCATGTCTCCATGCAGGGACTATAATGCATGAGCAGAATTGTGTGGTCAACCCTTGGCAATGTCTTTCTGAGGAGCGCTTCCGCGCGTTCGGCTCTCCGCTCAAAAACTCGCTTCACATTGGGTATATTTCTTCTCTGCCAGTCGGTGGGTTTATCGAGAGACCCCTGCGTGCCCACGATGCCCACATTAATTCCATCAATTTCGAGTGTCATCAACTTCTCATCAAGGAAAGTGATTCTGTCACGTAGCCGTGAAATCAAGTCGCTTCGAATCTCGGAGTATTCTTCGTTTCCAAAACACGATATAATCGGAAAGCCACATCCAAGTTTATCCTTTATCACATCGAGAATTCGAGGAAACTCCTTGGCGGCGCCTCTGTTTATCATGTCCCCTGCCATTAAGAACAGGTCAGGTGCAGATTGCTCTTCTAGGCTCGCAATGAATTCATCAAGAAACCGCGGACTGTGAACATCTGCAACTGCTAGTATCCTCATGGTATATGCCCTGCACTTATTTGATTACATAAAGATAGGATGCACACATATTAAAGTTCAAGCAAAGGTGTCGAAACGTGAGTCGCATGGCCGGCACTTGGGCTCTCAACTTATTCGATAGGCTCCATATGGGACACCATGTGCTAATCGACAGGCTGTCAGATATGCCAGAACCAGTGGCCGCAGTGACATGTGGCGAACTCGTCGAGAAAGGATTAGAACTTGATAATCTGATTCAACCAGAGAATCTGCGGGTAGAGAATCTTCACGTATATCTGAGATCAATCCAGCTAGAAGACACGATACGCGTTGAAGTCATCTCGACATATGAGGACTTGCTCTCGATAGATGGGCCAACCACGTTTATGTTATTCGAGGGGCCATGCTGTGTTGAAATAGAAGCTAAGGGTCTCGACATGCGTATGGAACGACTTGCCTTTCGGGATAGAGTGGAGCCTCTGAAGCCAGTCCGGGCCCTAGATGGGGACAAGATGTCCTCCGCAAGGATAAGGCTCGGAGAAGTAGATCGTCAGGGCCGTCCACTAAGACGGACTTCAGAACCTCCCAGACGCCTTCCTGACCAGCGCCGAGCTGGATTGCAGACACCAAAGGGGGAAGTGTACGATGTAAAGGAAGGCATTCCTGAACAAAGAGTTGTTGCTCGGATTCAAGAAGAGAAGCCCGAATTGGTGATCGCGGTAGGCGATGTGACCAGTGCATCTCTCATCGCGGAAGGTCACTCACCAGACGTCTGTGTCGTGGATGGTATAACGAAGCGAGGCGTATTTGAGAGCAGCTTCTCGGCTGAGATCGAGTATCGCATCTACAATCCTGCAGCCATGATTCTTCCCGAAGCTTGGTCAACGATGAATACCGCAATTCATGATGGTGCCAAGTCGTTAATTTTCGTGGAAGGGGAAGAAGATTTAATGGGATTCCCAGCAGTCCTCTTGGCTCCCGAAGGTTCAGTCATGCTATATGGTCAGCCGGATGTTGGAGTTGTGTGGGTACCCGTGAGCAAACAGAATATTGGGTTAGCGCGAGAGTACCTGAACGCGATGCCCTTGATCACCTAGTCGTATTCATCCATAGCACAAGGGATGTTATCTATGCAGTCAGTTGCAGTGATATGATTTCCAAGCTCGCTATATGCCCTCTCGCCGGCCGAACCAGAGATGTAGGCCGCCGCTGAAGCTGCATGAAAGGCAGAATGCCCATGAGCCAATAGAGCTGCCACAATGCCAGTTAATACATCCCCCGTACCGCCCACGGTCATAGCCGGAACACCGGTACGATTCAATTTGTATCGGCCATCGGGATGGACTACTACGTCGACCGGACCCTTGAGCAGAATCACAGCGTTGAACTCCAATGCAGCTTTGATGGAATGTTGAATTCGGTTCTCCAGACTGGTGGAATCGCCTAGATTTTCATCCAAGAGAACTTCCAACTCGCCCCAATGAGGTGTTAAGATACTTCTCGCTGGGTCGAATTTCACGCCCGATGAAGATAGACTCTTGAGTCCGTCAGCATCAATCACCATGGGTTTCCCTATGGCTGCCAGCTCCGCTACGATGGAGATTACGGTGGCTCCAGTTTCATTCTCAAGGCCAAGACCCGGGCCCAGCGCGAGGACATCCGCATCTTGTGCTGCATCAAGCACAGCTGTGGCTGACTCACGCATGAGAATCCTTGTGCCCATACTGCTAACCATCAGATTGGGACTGTAGGAACGGATTGCGGTGACCACTGGTTCAGGAGCCAGGACACTTACAAGATCTGCACCAGTTCGCAGAGATGCAAGTCCCGCCAAGGCAGGAGCGCCTGAATAGATGTCGCTTCCGCCCACGACCAGTATTCTACCAAAGTCACCCTTGTGAGCGGTCGCAGAGCGAGGTCGATTGAACAGCCACACGTCACCCGGACCACAGATGCATTCCGCTTCAGGAGGGATTCCAATCGGCACGACGTAGAGTTTGCCCACGTAATCCTTGGCTTTAGGAAGACCTGGTTTTGGTGCGTGCAAGGTAATGGTGTAGTCAGCTTTGACAGCATCACCGTGAATTTCGCCGGTATCAGCATCAATGCCTGTGGGAACATCTATAGAGTACTTGATTGCGCTCGATTTGTTGAATGCCTTCACTGCAGCAAGGATTGGCTCTCTCAGCTTGCTCCTAACTCCAAAACCAAGGATTGCATCAACAGCGATGTCCGACTCCTGAAGGGGGGCCCAACGCTTCAACGAAGATTCGGTCTTGAGGACGGTTCTCTTGATGTCGTGCAGATTCTTCAAGATTTCCCAGTTGAACAGAGTATCAGTGCTCGAAATTGTCTGTTCTGCGCCAACGTAAGCAACCGCAACATGTGCTCCAGCTTCTTGGAGATGCCGAGCCGCTACCATACCATCGCCTCCATTTCCTCCAGGGCCGCAAAGAATAGCAATGTGCTTCCTCTTCACCTTCTCTTTCTGGATGATAGTTCGAGCGACTTCTCTCCCGGCGCCCTGCATCAACATGCCATGGCTCACGCCCAGATACTGCGCGTTCAGCTCGAGAATGCGCAACTCAGTTGTGTCGATTGGTGTATCCTGCATAAGGAATCACGACGCTGCGACTGAAGGGAATCCTGCTATTTCAATCATACCCGCTTCAAGGCAAGAAGGATAACATTCATGACATAGCATCATTATTGGCACTATGATTCTATTGAGTCAATACTACTCAGATTCGCTTTCAGCAGAAAGACTCCGGAGATGCTACGAGATTGCACCTCCAAGAGTTGCTCGATACTTGAAAGCAGAGATAGCACACGTTCTAGCGAGAATTAAGCCTTCAGATGCTGTGCTGGAACTAGGCTGTGGCTATGGTCGAGTCCTTGGAGGACTGCTAGGAAAGACCCGAAAAGTTGTAGGGATTGATACATCGAAGGCGAGTCTTAATCAAGCGAAGAAGGATCTCCGGGATCATTCCAATCTGGCTCTTGCACAGATGAATGCTGTCAATCTTGGGTTTATTGATGGGTGTTTCGATGTTGTGATTTGCATCCAGAATGGGATGTCTGCGTTTAAGGTCGAGCAGGAGGGTCTCCTCATCGAAAGTCTACGTGTTACTCGAGATGGAGGAACATGCCTGTTCTCCGGCTATTCCGACAGATTCTGGGAGCACCGACTCGAGTGGTTTCACCTCCAAGCCTTAGAGGGCCTCATCGGAGAGATAGACTTGAAAAAAACAGGAAATGGTTGCATTGTCTGTAAGGACGGGTTTCAAGCCACAACTCTCCGTCGTGAGGACTTCTCCGAATTGGTGTCCAGAATTGGCGTCACTGCTACAATAGATGAAGTTGATGAATCCAGCATCTTCTGTGAGATACGCGTCTAGGCCGGCCGCTAGCCTTCTTGCGGGAGAAGTCATTCCAAACAACTTTTAACTTCCCTTCCGCCGAGACCAAAAACATGCAGGGCCTTTCTCGTGCGGACTTGGCTGAACAGGTCATTCCCTCTCTTCAGGAAATCCAAGAACGCCTCGGGTACATACCGCGCGAGGCTATCACTTGGTTGGCTGATAAATTTCACCTCAGCGAGCAAGAAATCTACGGCGTGGCTAGTTTCTACAGCAATTTCAGATTCACCCCGCCTGGCAAACACCATCTAAGGATTTGTCTTGGTACGGCTTGTCACTTACAGGGTGGTGACCGCCTACTGGCTGCCACGAGCGAAAGGCTGGGCATCAAGCCCGGCGAAACAACTCCTGATGGACTGTACAGTCTGGAGAGGGTTGCGTGCGTTGGCTGTTGTGCACTTGCACCCAACATAGTTCTTGACGGTGAAGTATTCAGCCGCACGACACAGCAGTCGCTGAAGCAGCTACTGGACAGTATTGATCGGCAGGACAAAGGGGCAAAGAAGTCTGAGGAGGGTTCACAATAACCCCCGACAAAGAGTCTGAACAGGGTATTCTTGAGATACGAGTATGCCGTGGGACTGGCTGTGAGTCCGCAAAGGCATATGATCTCCTGAAGGCCTTGGAGAAGGAAGTGACCGACAGGGGTTTGGGGAAGAAGGTCCGTGTCAAGACAATTGGATGTCATGGTTTTTGTAAACAGGGCCCAGTCATTACAGTGGAACCTGAAGGTTTGTTCTACTGCCAAGTTGATAAGAAGGACATTAATGAGATTGTGCAATCACACCTCATTGGCGGAAAGCCAGTGGAAAGGCTCTTCTACGTGGAACCTGCAACTGGGAAGAGAATCTCCAAGTACAAGGATATTCCTTTCTACAAGGGACAGACGAAAGTAGTGTTATGCAACTGCGGCGAAATAGACCCAAGCAGCATTGATGAATACATCGAGAAGGGCGGCTACGATGGTCTCAAGAAGGCACTTCTTGAGATGAAACCGGAGCAGGTCATTGATCAGGTACTCAAATCAGGTCTACGGGGGCGAGGTGGTGCAGGCTTCCCAACAGGACTGAAATGGAGATTTGGGCGCGGGAGCAAGAGCGACAAGAAATACGTTGTCTGTAACGCAGACGAGGGCAACCCGGGCACATTCGTGGATGGAGCCATACTCGTGGCCGATCCTCACGCAGTCCTAGAAGGGCTGATTGTGGCAGCCTACAGCATAGGAGCTGACGAGGGGTTCGTGTATATCCGTCATGAGTACCCGCAAGCTATAGAGAGCATCAAGAGGGCAATCATCGACTCGCGGAAAAAAGGCTTCTTGGGCCAGGACATACTCGGTAGCGGCTTTAGTTTCGATGTATCTATCAAAGAGGGGGCTGGCGCGTTTGTGTGTGGTGAAGAAACTTCGCTAATGGCTTCAATCATGGGAGAACGCGGAACGCCGCGTCCAAGACCACCATTCCCAACTGACTCAGGACTCTGGGGCAAACCCACCTGCATCAACAATGTGAAGACGCTCGCGACAATCCCTATCATCTTGCGAAGGGGGGTTGAATGGTTCTCATCGATTGGCACTGAGAAGAGTACGGGCACAGCCATCTTCTCGTTGACTGGTATGGTGAAGAACACAGGACTTGTGGAGGTGCCAATGGGCACAACATTGCGTCATATCATCTTCAATGTCGGGGGTGGAATCAAGGATGACGCCAAGTTCAAAGCTGTGCTGACGGGAGGCCCCTCTGGTGGATGCCTTCCCGCGGATAAGCTAGACCTACCAGTTGACTACGACTCCCTGACACAAGCGGGCACGATTATGGGTTCCGGCGGGATGATCGTAATGGACGAAACTACTTGCATGGTAGATATGGCCCGGTTCTTCCTTTCGTTCACACAAGCAGAGTCCTGCGGCAAATGCACACCATGCAGAATGGGTACGCTAGAGATGCTTAGGCTCCTTGACAAGATCAGGTCGGGAAACGGAGAAGAGAGCGATATTGAGAAGCTTCAGGAGATAGCAATCACGGTGAAGGAGGGCGCTCTCTGCGGACTCGGCCAAGCTGCACCCAATCCAGTACTTTCCACTATCCGATACTTCCGGGATGAGTATGAAGCGCATATCCGTGACAAAATTTGTCCGGCGGAAGTCTGCAAGGCGCTCATCAAGTATACAGTAGTGCCTGAGAAGTGCATAGGTTGCGGGGCGTGTCTACAAATCTGCCCTTCGAATGCAATCACTGGAAAGAAGAACGAGGTGCATGTCATCTCAGATGAACTATGCATCAAATGCGGGGCTTGTTTAGAGGTGTGTCCACCCGAGGCGAGAGCTATTGATAAGATTCCCGCACACGAGGGAGCTGGGCACTAATGCCGAGTCTGACAATAGACGGAAAGCAGATTCAGTTCAAGGAAGATGGCCGCACCATATTGGATGTCGCTCGTGAAGAGGGAATCTATATCCCCACATTATGTGACCATCCGGACCTTCCTCCCTATGGCGGCTGCCGAATGTGTCTTGTTGAGGTCGAGGGGATGAAGGACTTTGTCACGGCATGCACAACTCCCGCAAAAGATAACATGATAGTAAACACAACCAATGAGAATCTGGTGAAGCTGAAGCGCAGTATCCTTCAGCTGATGCTCATAGAGCATCCATCCGCATGCGTCGTTTGTGCCGAGTGGAATGCTTGCAATGAGTATCGCAGTCAGCCCTTCAAATCCGGTTTGATCACAGGGTGTGCCACTTGTCCAAACAAGGCCTCCTGTGAGCTACGAGATGTGATTGAGTACATAGGACTTGATGATCTAGGTTTCGTGTCAAGGTATAAGGAAATGCCTGTTGAGAAAGATGATCCATTCTTCGACAGAGACTACAACATCTGCATTCTGTGCGGAAGGTGTGTCAGAGTCTGTGATGAGATAAGAGGCACAGGAGCTATCAGCTTTACCAAGCGGGGTCATGAAACAAGAGTGGATACTGCCTTCGGCAACTCACACTTGGATAGTGGTTGCTGGTTCTGCGGAGCATGCATCGACGTGTGCCCAACGGGTGCACTATCATCTCGAATGATGAAATGGTACGGAACACCTGATGAAACAGTGGAAACAACCTGTTTGCTTTGTGGCACTGGATGTCAGATAGAGTTCGACGTGAAGTGGGACAAGATAATGGCATCTCATCCGGGTTCTAAGAACTCCAAGCCAAACCGGGGCCACGCTTGCGTTCTGGGCAGGTTCTGTATCCCATCCCTGATGAATGCCCCTGACAGACTCAAGACTCCCACTGTTAGACGGGATGGAGTCAGTATCCCCGTTTCGTGGGATGAAGCATATGAGCGCATAGCGGAAATCCTCAACGAAGCCGCCCCAGGAAGAGTAGGTTTTGTAGGAGGACCTCACCTCACTACAGAGGCCGCGTATCTTCTTCAGAAGCTGGCTCGTGGTGCAATAGGGACCTCGAACGTTGACTTCAGAGGCTCAGGTTTTGCCTCGCTTGTTGTCAGAACACTTGCAGATACTGACAGCTTCGCAAAGGTTGGAGCACTTCGAGACCTTGAGAAGGCAGATTGGATTATTGCAGTGGGAGGCGACTTCATAAAAACCCACCAAGTTGTCGCTAAGTCGTGTTATCAGGCAGTCGCAAGAGGTGCACCGCTGATACTCATTGGAGAGGCTGGCGTGAACCTGAAGAGGTGGGCAACAGAACACATCCCACTCAAGGCTAAGGATTTCTCAACAATACTCTCACAGCTAGCTGAAGGTGAAGAGAAGCTTAAGGGAGTCAAGAAGCGGCACGCAGAGCATATCAAATCAATTGTTTCAAAGGGCAATGGAGCTATTGTATTCGGCTCGGGTATTCTTCTGGCGCGCAATCCAGGAGAAGCCATGACAGCCCTTTTGAAACTGATTGGTGACAAGGGTCGAATCTACCCCACATTCGATTATGGCAATGAGGCGGGAGCGATGATGGCGGGACTGCAGCCGGATCTGCTGCCAGGACTCACATCAGTGAGCGCATCGAGTGTCAGAGGCGAAATTGAAGCCCTCTGGGGGAAGAAAATCAAGGCTGGCCTAAGTCTGAAACAGATGCGTATGGCGGCCTCCAAAGGTGAACTTGATGTCCTCTATGTGACTGATGGCTCACTGCCCGTAAAAGGCTTCAAGAAAGTTAAGCATGTGATCTACCAGTCCCCATTCCCCTCGGAATGGGTCGACCGCGCGTCCGTGATTCTTCCTGCGGCAGGCTTTGTGGAGGACTCTGGAACAGTTGTCAATATGGAGATGAAGCAGCTCAAGCTGAACCAGGTTACGCCCCCTATTGGAAATTCGAAACAAGATTGGCTAATATTCACTGAGCTTGGCAGGAAGCTTGGGTCGGAGAGCTTCAAGTATAGGAGCCCGAAGAAGGTGGCCAAGGAGCTAAGGGAGTTTACTAAGGAAATAGGTTCTGGAGCCATAGTCGAAATTGAGCCGGTTCGGAAGGCAGCTGATTGGAACCCCGTATACAGGGGCGCAATCCTTGCTGAGAGAATACGGGATCTGAAGACATTCATTGACGCCCTACCAGAGAGAGAACGTCCATTGTCTACCGAATCCATGGATGATTTCATTAAGAGGCTATCAGAGCAAGAGAGCGCAGATATTCAGGTGAAGGAGGTGGCCTGATGAAGGGCACAATAGTGACCAACGAACAAGTAGTTCCAAATCTAAGGCGCCTTGTACTTGAAGCGCCAGCCATCGCTCGTCGTGCAAAGCCTGGGCAATTTGTGATTCTGATTCCAGATGCAGAGGGTGAGAGAATTCCCTTCACACTCTCCGATTGGGACGCTTCAGAAGGAACAATCACGATATTCTACTTGGAAGCTGGCGTTTCAACCATGAAACTCACTCGCTTGAAGCCAAGTGAAGCTGTCCACACACTCGTGGGGCCTCTGGGCAAACCCACAGAGATTGAGAAGTTTGGAACTGTTCTACTCGGGGGTGGATGCTACGGTCTTGGAGGAATCTACCCACTGGCTAGGGCGTTCAAGGAAAAGGGAAACAAAGTCATTGCAATTCTGGAGGCTCGCACATCATACCTCATCTACAACGAAGACAGGATTAGAGGGGTGGCAGACGAAGTCATCATCGCCACTGCGGATGGCTCTCGTGGAGTGCGAGGCCATGTCTGGGAGGCCATAAAGATCTTGGAGGATAGGGGTGAGAAGATCGACCATGCACACTTCGTTGGGTGCACGTACATGATGATGACCTCCTCAAGAGCGACCCAGCTGGCAGGGATTCCCACAATTGTCAGCCTCAATGCGCTCATGGTCGATGGCACCGGAATGTGTGGATGTTGTAGAGTCATTGTAGGAGGCGAAACCAAGTTTTCCTGCGTTGACGGGCCTGACTTCGACGGGCATCTAGTAGACTGGGAAAATGTATTCGCCAGGGCAGGTGCGTACGTTGGTGAAGAGAACTTGGCGTATCAGTTCCACCAAAGCAGAGATGACGGAGCAATCAAAGACGACGGATGCAAGAATTGCGGCAAGGAGGCGGTCTGATGGGCGGCAAGACTCTAACAGCAAAAGAGAGGATGGCAATCCCCAGAGCGAAGATGCCAGAGCAAAATCCTGCTGCGCGTGCGGCCAATTTCGAGGAAGTTCCATTCGGATTGACACCTGAGCAGGCCATGCTGGAAGCTCAGAGATGCATAAAGTGCAGGAATAAGCCATGCATTGACGGGTGTCCCGTCGGCGTCCACATTCCTGAGTTCATCGCACTTGTAGCTGAAGGTAAATTCGCAGAAGCAGCCAGGGAGATTAAGGAAACCAATGTTCTTCCTGCAGTCTGCGGTCGTGTCTGTCCACAGGAGATTCAATGTGAGGAAGCCTGCACATTGTGGAAGCGTTTCGGAGGAGTTTCTATTGGTGCTCTCGAACGATTTGTTGCAGACTACGAGAGAAACAATAACCTAGTCAAGATTCCAAAGAAAGCTTCATCTACCGGCAAGAAGGTTGCAGTTATCGGATCAGGACCATCAGGACTTACCGTTGCAGGAGACCTCATTCTGAAAGGGCACGAGGTCACAGTCTATGAAGCACTGCATGAACCTGGTGGCGTCCTCACATACGGTATTCCGGAGTTTAGACTTCCGAAAAAGATAGTGAAGGCTGAAATTAGTTACATGGAGAGATTAGGTGTCAAGTTCGTGATGAACGTTGTTGTGGGACTTACTACGACCGTTGACGAGTTGTTTGATGAACTCGGGTACAATGCCGTCTACATCGGCGTTGGTGCAGGCCTTCCAAGATTCATGCGAATCGAAGGCGAAGACCTGAACGGTGTCTTCTCAGCCAACGAGTACCTCACCAGATCGAACCTAATGAAGGGATATCTGTTCCCTGAGTATGATTCACCACTTCCGCCAGGCAGGCGTGTCTGTGTCGTTGGTGGAGGGAATGTGGCAATGGACTCTGCACGAACAGCGAAACGTCTAGGTGCGGACGTTACCATAGTCTATCGTCGTGCCAGAGAACAATTGCCAGCAAGAGGTGAGGAAGTTCACCACGCTGAAGAAGAGGGCATTGAATTCAAGCTGCTCTCAAACCCGGTCAAGCTCTTCGGAAAGAATGGCAGAGTTGTCGGTATGGAGTGCATTCGGATGAAACTTGGAGAACCCGACGATAGTGGTCGCAGGCGGCCAATACCGATAGAGGGTGCTCTCTTCAAGATAGAGTGTGACCAAGTGATAATGGCCATTGGTTCGGGAGCCAATCCAGTATTGACGAAGACTATGAAAGACCTAGAGCTCAACCGGTGGGGATACATCGAGGTGGACGAGAACAACCGCACCAGTATGCCCATGGTCTGGGCAGGCGGCGATATCGTAACGGGGGCAGCAACAGTAATCCTGGCCATGGGTGCTGGTCGAGTCGCGGCCAACTCAATGCATGCGGAACTCATGGGTTTGCCGCAACCAGTGACTGAGGAGTCGTAGAGAACTGAAGCCCGCACCTTAGTTGCGGCCATAGGTACGTCTTACTTCTCTTATGACAAGTCCAGGCAGATCACTCACTGACTTCACCGGTATTATCGTAGACCCAGCTTTGACTAGTTCTTCGAAATACTCCTCATCAAGGTCGTCATCGTCTGCGCCGATAAGGAACATGAAGAATTTCTGTCCTTGGCGGGTTAGCTTCTTGATTGAACTCAGCAGTTTGCGCCAGTTAGCGAGTTCTGCATCTGTAATCATGAGGACCATGACAGGTGACCCTGCTTCGCTGCAGATCGCAGTGATACCTTTGATAGGAGCTACTGTGCCGTGACCTTGGTATTGCAGAAGAACTGATTCAATAGTTGACTTATCCCGCGTCCAAGGGCACTTCCGCATATCATCTGAGAAATTGATTGCAGCAACTCGACACCCCTCTCGAAGAGCGAAGTTCATGGCAGCGAAAGCGGACACGAGTGCAGTGTGATAGGGCCCTGAAACTTTGCTACGGGACATAGACCAAGTCATGGACCCACTTGAATCAATGACAAGCAGCAAGTCAGGTGGAGTCTTTGATGTGCCTTCTGTAATCGAGGCGGCAGTGAGCCACTTTCTTGTTGAAAGGTTGGGAATGAGCACTGGAAATGCTTGCAATGACTGGACCATATCGAGGTCCTCTATTGGGTCTCCCAGACGCCACAGCTCAGGTACTAGAGGGATCCTTCCTGACTTCGGTGGAATATGAATCTCAAACCGAATCATGCCGCGAACGATTGCACGATACCAGAATCGTATCCAGTCCCTCTTCTTGGAGCCAATGCCAGCCACAAGGTAGACACCCTCAAGGGCCCCAAGATTCCCACCTCGCTGTTCTACCTCAATTGCCAAGCGCTCCATCTCTTCTTCCAGACTAGGTCCTTCTCCGCTCTCCATGCAACGTCGGGCCATGTCACCATTTCTGACCTCAATAGGACTTCCCATTACTGCATCGACATCTGAGGGAACCCAGATAACACTCTCAGCACCTTCGCCACTTCCCTCTTCCGAACTGGATGCACCAAATCCAATAACTTGAGAGTCATCGTCAGGAAGCCAGTCGGCTATAATTTTCGCAATCTTCTCTACTGCTCGAAACCAGCGAGCCTCGTTGCTTACAGATTTCCTCGTGATGTCAACTATTGCTTCTGCAGCCAAATACGTGTTGTCCGAAATCTTAACTGTGGAGGGAATGGAAAATCCCCACATCGCCCTATAGGTGGCAACAATCAATTTCCAGAGGTCGCTGTGCTCACTCCACCTAATCGCGGACTCGCGGATTGATGTGTTGATTCTGCTATGGGTCAGCTGAGGAAACCGCTTCAGGAGACCCGAGTCGACAACTAAATCAGCAAAGAGATTACAGACGACTAGTGCTGTTGCGTTATTGACATGGCGCCGTGCTGCGGCAAACATCATCCCATTTGTCACGCCGTCATAGGGGCATACTAGATAGTGTTGGAGTTCATGATGACAAATAGATAGGAGATAAGGCTCCGCCTCACTCTGATCGAGGCGATGCGGAACGCCAGCCGTATTCAGGTGGACTGTCCAAGTAACCGAATCTATGTAGAAGTAACTGCTTGAATCAACCTCATGTTCAATGACTGGATGTGGAAGTGGAGGATGATAGAAATCGGCGATAGCCTGCGCGTAGGCATGTTCTGCTGCTGCAGCTAGTGACTCCCCCCGCAACACACTTGCTCTGTCGATGGCCAATGCGCGATGTCCTCCTATTCACTAAGATGCTCCTTGATCTCTGCAGTTAGCTCAACCGCACTACTACCCCCTGAAACCTCAAGAAACACCGCTGAATCGGGGGAATCGCCTGTCACATAAATAACCAGAGTCAGATGATCTGTCCTAACAACGCGCCTTTTAGGGGGTTCAAGGGTCTCCTTCAAGATACTCGTGAAACTTGGATGCCTAAGACTGATTGTGGTCCACAGGTCTTGCCATTGCTCGAAGCTCAGAGTGAATTGGGACAAAGTCAGCCGGTGAAGTGCATCATTCACTCTATTGAGAAGCATACTGCGGTTAGGGAAGTCTGTATCCCGCATTAGGCTGTCTTGTATCTCAGTCAATGCTGCAACATCTCCTCGCTCTATGCTTTTCTTGATGCTTTTCACCATCTTGGCATAGCGAGGCTTCTTCAAATCTCTCGCGAATCTAACGTAGTCCACCTTCACTAAAAGATCGCTCTTGGCCATCTCTTTGAGTTCATCCATCGCTGTCGTAGGTGCGGCACCATGTTTGAGCTGCTCCATGATTGCAAGTGCAGGTTCGCGCTGAACAAAGCGTGTTGATGCGAGCTCAACAAGATGCTGTGTGAATGCGTATTTGTCCCCGTAGAAGGGGGAACGTTCCATCGCGTCACGTGTGAATTGCGTCCTATGCCAAAACACCAGAGGCGCCAGAGACTTTACGATTTCGACACTGACCTCTCCAGCACCAACAAGCCAAGCTGCGGCTTTGCAATAGCGATTCAGATCCTTTGCGGCTCGTACGCTCAGCGGTATGACAACCTTGTTGCAGACGCTCTTTGCAGTGTTGAAATGACACCCTTCACACAGTCCTGTATCGATCGTCAAATCCTGGGACTGACTCTTGTCAGTGCGAATGCAGGCCCCGAACTCCCGAACCAGAGAACGCATGAACTCCGAGGCCCTAGGTGACACAGGAATCTTATCAGCGATATTCCAGATGGTCAGCAAGTCCTCTTCAGTCAATATGGCGGGGACTTGCCAGAGCTCATCGTATCCAAAAAGGCGTTCATCTCTGGATGCGAGTACGAGCTCAAGGTCATCAACCGTTGGCATTGTGATGGGCACTGCGATGCCAAATCGGTCCAAAAATGGAGGTGCGAGCTCAAAGGTACCTGCATCTGCGGGGTTGAGCGTGGCAAACAAGCAGTATTCTTCACATCGCTTCACTTCGTCATAATACTTGAGCTCTCCCTCTGCCAGCATAGAGAGGAGGATGTTTTGAGCATGCGGCGTCAGTCTGTTTACCTCGTCGAGTATCTTCCAGAAGTCTGTGACAAACCTACGCCAGACCACGACTTCCACACCATCCTTCATCAGGGGCCCAGGACGGAGGGCTGCAACCATCTTTTCTTCAGTTAGCTGCGGGTGCCCACGAAGCATTCCATCTTCAACCTCGCGGAGGCTCTTGCCAGTCATCATCCGGCCTAACAGCTTGATCAAGGTCGTCTTTCCGCCGCCATGGCCGCCAACTAGCAGCATTGCAGAGCGAGGGACAAGAGCGCTCAAAACACAAGTGCCAACAATGAAAGGAAGGCGGGTCGTCTTCGCCTTAGCGCTATCCTTCCTTGAGGACGTGAATCTGATATCCAGATTGGATGAGTGGACGAAGAGACCCCTACTCTCAACAGTAGCGATTACTCTCCAAATCTGGTCCCGAAGGCATTCGCTGGTGCTCATCTCTTTCGCATCGAACGAAATGCGCATGTCCTTTATTCTTATGCACAAAGGCGAAGAAGGGCGCGAAACTCTGCACACTCCGAAGATGTAATATGCTTTCGGGAACTGAGCCGCCTAGGACGGGTCGCGCCGTGGCTGAAGATGACACCTTTACTGAAGCAGTGCGTATAATCGCGCCAGAGAAACTGCCAGAAGACCGTATCAATCAATTCACAGTGAGAGAAAGGGCTAAAGAGTTTCATTCTATCCTTGGACGCTTCCAAGAACGCAAAGCGAGTTTCCAAGCGAAAGGGGTCGAGTTCGGCGGCCGCGTATTGCTCTTTGGTCCGCCGGGTACTGACTTCCAGTCGTTTGCACATCATCTGGCCACGGAAGTACCACTCACGCTGGTCACATTCGCACTAGAGCAGGCTATCGCAAGTCCAGCCAATGCTGCTGATACCATCAAACACAGTCTGGAGTTCGCGCGAAGAAACGCACCCTGCCTTATCCAATTGAACCGGGTTGAGTTGTTCTCATCTTCGGGTGCTCACATTTTGGCCACATTAGAAACCGAGATTGAGAGAACAAGCTGGGACAATGATGAGGTTATCGTAGTAGGGTCAACCACACAGCCGGCTCAAGTCGACCAAGAGATCCTTTCAATATTCAATAGGACATTCCTCTTCGAAACTGCAACAACGGATGATCGGACCAATTGCATTGAGCATGTATTGAAGGGGTGGGATGGAATCGAACTGAACGTCTTGGTTGAGATGACTAAGGGGTGGAGCTTCACTGACGTGAAACACATGGCTGTGAGCCTCCTTATGCAAGACTCCGAAGCGATGGGGGAGCTCTCAAAGGACCAGCTGCAGGAGTGGTTTGAAAAAAGTGGAATTCATCCCGTGGGGAACAGACATTGGGTGCAAGGTGTTGCCGGTAGGATGAAAGGGGAGAAGACACCAAGGCTTGAGGAACTCGAAGCCGAGTACCCTGAAGGTTTCCTTGATCAGCTTTACTTGATGGCCGTAGGGGACGACTACGCAGAAACCCAACGAATCATTGAAACATTGAACTCAGATTTGCCGCTTTCCTCCCAAGACCGGGAGTTTCTAGCAAGGTATCCGTTCCTGTTGACCGGAAACCCTGAGGATCGCCTAACACGACTTCTGAGAGCCAAGAAAAGCAATGATAGACTTCGAAGAATAATGGGAAGGTAAAATGAGGAAGAATTAGTTTGGGAGTGCCACAGGTTCACATTGCATCCGCTCAGCTGAAGAACTTCCTCTCGTTTTATGAGGGGACTATTGAGTTCGACCCAGGTCTCACTGTGATTGTAGGCCCGAACGGCTCAGGAAAGACATCCATCTTTCATGCATTGAAATTCGCATTGGGTTCAAATCAGAGAGAGCAGAGATACAGAAGATGGAGCGACTTCATTCGTCACGGCGCCAGATCCGCGGAGGTAGAAATTACAATCAATGCTAACGGTCAGAGCAGGAAAATCAAGCGCAGAATTGATCGCGATGGAATTCCCAGAGCGTATGTTGACGGACGACGCGTCAAAGCTGCCGAGCTCCGCCATCTGGTCGACAGTCTTGGACTTGATGTAGACAACACCCTCGTTTTCATGCCTCAGGAGAGGATAAATGCTCTCCGCGAGATGGACCGAATTGAGGTCAGAAAGCTCGTAGAAGAGGGCACGGGCTTGGATGCCACACGGGATAGAGTATCACTTGAGGAGGCGAGAGTTGCTCAGAGTCGGCAAAAGCTTGAGGCCAGTGTAACCGAGTCACGAGCTGTTGAGAGAGAGGTGGAACTCCTGAAGCATGACCTCTCCAGACTTGAAAAGAAAAGAACGCTGCAAGTCCAAGAACGTGAACTTGGAAACGAAATAAAATGGGCGACACTGGACGATCTAGATCAAAGACTCGTAGCCATAAGGCAGGAGATGGAGAGCAAGGAATCAGGACTTATGCAAATCATTGAGGAGTCCAGGGACCTCAGCACCAAGATAGCACAGGAGGAATCCAAGTCGGATAAATATGAATCTAGGCTTGAAGGACTTCAGAAGGAAATGGGCAAAATCGATGCCCAGATAGAACAAGAAGATAGGCGACTTCAGAAACTTGAGGACGAAGGCAAGAGAATCGCCATCGAGCTACGACACCTAGAGGGTAGTCTCCGTAGTGATAAAAAGAGGAAGTCGAAAACTCGTGAGGACATGAATCGCATCCTCAGTGCAAAGGAAGCAATCTTGGAGAAGCAGAGAGAGCTAAGGCAGGAGCTCGATGAAACAGAAATCGAGAGAACTCAGATTGAGGAGGAGATGACCGCATTCTCTAGCTGGAATGCTCAAAGACTCGAAACCATTGGAGCATATCGAACGCTGCAGGCAGAGATCAAGGGAAAGGACTTGCTTCTTAGGAGCGTAAGAGAAACACTGCAGCTTGAGGAGGCTGACCTTCAGACCATAGATAGTAAGTGGGCTCACACATGGGCTGTGCTGGAGAAAACTGACGAGAAAGAGCTTGCACAGAGAAAGGCTCAGCTGGAAGAAGAAATCGCGACGCTTAACGAACAGAGGTTCAGTGAAGCGAGTCACCAAGCTCAACGCCAAAAAGATATTGACGAAATCAAGCATAGAATCGCAGAGAGCTCAGCGCGAATTCCGACGCCAGTGAGAGAACTGAAGGAAGCCATCAAGGAGCACGGTCTCAAGTCTGTGGTGGGGCCAGTGATTGAACTCGTAACGGCTGAAGAGGACATCTCAGTCGCGATCGAAGCAGTACTTCCGCATCATTTGGCCTTTTCATTCATTGTCACAAGCAAGGCGGATTACTTACTCCTACAGAAAGTGAGGGAAAAAGTTGGAGCTCCATCACCGATAATCCTTCTCCAAGACAATAAGAAAGACACAGAGGAATACGAACTCCCTGATGACAAGGACGTCGAAGGATGGTTCTGGGATTTCCTGCAGCTCAAACCTAAGAAGCGGGATTTCATGCGTCAAGCATTTGGCAGGTTTGTCCTTGTCAAGGACTTCAAAGCTGCTGCGCGCGTGGCAACCAAGAATGGTTTCAAGACGGTCTCTCGAGATGGATACGTTGTCGTGCCACACAAGCTGTCCGTTGTTAGTTACCCGAAACATGAACCCTCGGGCATTGTTTCAACAGCTCCGCTTCAAGACCAACTAGCCAAGATTGAACAAAATCTGGCTCTAACGAGAAAAAGGCTCGCGGAAATAGTTACCAAGTTGGAAATACACTCCAACGAGCGGGAAAACGTCATCGACTTGCTTGCGCAGTTTGCAGGCTGGAGCGGTACTTGGGAGAAAAGAAAGACTCTGTCAGAGAGCATTCCGGAACTAATGAGAAGAACTGGTGAACTCGAAGAGCAGCTTACCTGCCTACAGCGAGAAGAAAAGGAAGTCGAGAAGAAGCTCAAGGAACTCGATGTTACTCAACCACCAGAAAGAACTAGGCTCGTTGGACAACGAACAGCTGTCAAAGGCAAGATGCGAAGATTGCAAGGAGAACTGTCCAAAGCAGAAACCCATCTTCGTGCAATGGAGAAGGACGAAGAACAAAAAAGGCAGGAACTGCGAGGACTTGACGACAACATCACAATGTACTCTGAAAGCATCATTGAACTGAAACAAGAGGCTAAGGACTCCAAGAATCTCGTGTCAACAATCATGGACACCCTTGATGTCATGAAGATTGGCCGAGATAAGGCTGAAGAGAACTACAAGACCATAAAGTCAGAACTGCGTTCCATAAGTGCGACTGCGCGATCCCTGAGTGAGAAACTTGTCGAAACCAATCTCATCATACGCAACAGCCGCCTGCAGGTGATGCAAGCGAAGAAACAGATGAGTAACATGGAAAGGGAAAAGGAACGCGTGACAAACGAGCTGGGAGAAGCTGTACGTCCTGCTACAATACGTTCACTCGAAACCGTGCGTGAGCAGCTCATTGGGGTTCGCCATGTTCTCGATGATTATAGTGATGTATCTGAAAGCGTAGCCCAAACAGAGATGCAATTGAAAAATCGCTTGAGTGAACTTCGAGGAAGAGTATCCGAACTTAGAGAAGAAATCGACGAAGCAGAGGCCACCGTGAAGGACATACGAGAGCAATATCGCAACGACATGAACCAGACCTTGAGATTGGTGGAAACCGAAGTAAACAACGTTCTGAGTAGTGTTGCGTTCCAAGGCAAAGTGAGATTTCAGCTTCTAATGAATGATGGCGAGTATGGAGTGGACTTCAAAACAAGAATCAAGGGAGATGCGTTTGGTAAACTGAGTGCTGGTTCTGGGGGAGAGAAATCACTGGTAGCAATTGGATTGATTCTCGCACTGCAAAGATTCAGCCCTGCACCCGTCTACGCGCTGGATGAGATTGATACATTCCTTGATGCGACAAACACGGAGATGGTAAGCAGTCTGCTTCACGACTCCTCACGTCGCAGTCAATTCGTTCTTTTTACACCTGCAAAGAGCACGCACCTCCTGAAGCACGCAGACAAAAGGCTGGGTGTTGTTGCACCTGAAGGCGTCGAACCGTCTGTGATTATTGAGAGTCCAAGATTCTCAGGACAATAGGGAGGGAGGAATTCGAAGTGGATGAAGTAGAGGATCTTGCTCGGCGCGTGTTTGTGATTGCTGAAGCAGTACGCTCGGGGGAAGTTGACGCACTGGACCTTCGTCTACTGGAGTCATACAGAGAATTAAGGGAAACGGACGCGGAGATTCACAGCAAACTCAGCATAGATGAGATGCTCAATGATGTCCTAGGTGCGAAGGTGACTCGTGTCCAGGAACTTGCCAAGATTCTTGCAGCACCGGAGCTCTATGTGGAGAAGCTGAAAGCTCTCACTCCACGAGAGATAACCAAGCTGGCTTGCTACAGCCATCCAATAACAATAGGCCGCTTGGAAATGAATGCGCTTACGCGATCGCTTGACAGAGTGATGCATCTATTAGACGCGATGTCGATGGAAGTCACAGAGGAGCGGCCGCCTAGGATGTCGGGCGTACCGGAGGGTTTCACATTTGAAACTGAAGATGCCGTCTTCCTCGAGGACTTGGATCGTTTTGTATCCACCATCAAGACAGGAAAACGTTTGCCTCTTGCATCACTCATTGCAAGCGACGATTTCGATGAGTTCTTGCTGCGATTTCTCTACGTCGTGGTCTTGATTTCCAAGGGAGTTTTGGTGTACTATCGGGAATCGCGTGAAATCCTGAAGAAGAATAGGAGGGCATCAGCCACACAATGAATGAATACGCTGTGCTCATGCGTCTGCTGACACGCACAGGAACGCCCATGGGAGCTGGAGTAGAGGACATGCTCGAAGCACTAGGGCTTCCGGAGGATACTGGGCGGCATATGCTGTTTCGGAAACTTGCGGGTCTCTACCGTGAGCTCGTGCCCATTGGCCTTATAATAGTGCATAATCCCATGAATCATGTCTTCTATCTCGATACCTCACTTCAAGCCGACTCTCTTATCGAGGAATCGCCGCTACCAGACCGCCTTGCCGCAACCTTACTGGTTGTCGTAACGTTAGCCTACCAAGAGGGCGGATGGGTTTCTTTTGAGAGAGTGAAGGAATTCAGACGCAAGAGCATGCAGAGCGTACGCGATGATTTCAGAGAGCTGCTAACACAGAACTATCTGGACGTTGACTTTGATGGAAAACGTGTTCGTCCGGGTCTACGAGTGCCTTTTGAGATAGACTACGAAGCATTCTTCAGGCGACTCGCAGGTACCGGGTCTGAAACTGGGTGACTCAATTGTCGTGTCACGTCGCTAGTTTTATCAACCTATAGGAGTTCCCCCACCCGGTCAGAAACATGTCACATCGACGCAGTCTAAGGTTTGCAAAAACA
The DNA here is from genome assembly GCA_030669595.1 of Candidatus Thorarchaeota archaeon. Classification (GTDB taxonomy): domain Archaea; phylum Asgardarchaeota; class Thorarchaeia; order Thorarchaeales; family Thorarchaeaceae; genus WTCK01. Next base: position 443 of record DAOVDG010000016.1, on the reverse strand, counting down.
ACCTGCCCAGTATGCGGGAGTAAGGAAGTCGCCAGGGATGATTCCAAGGGCGATTTAATCTGCACCAACTGCGGCCATATTATGACTCGAAGGGAAACCAGAGCAGTCGGCAAATACGAAGTTGCCCAGCACTTGAAGCGAAATGGAAAGATGACCTTCCCGATGTTGAGGGAGGTCACCGGTGCCTCTGATGACAAACTCTTCGGTGTGATTGAAAGCATGGAAAACATGGGCTTGATCCAAGACGTAGGTGGCAAGTACACGCTGACCAAACGCGGTCAGCGCTGGTACAGGCAGAGACTCGGGCAGGAATGGGGCTACTAGTGTCCTTTGGGATACCGCCTCGCGCTGTTAGTTGATACGCCGTTAGCGAAATCGATGTCGTAAGGTATGTTCCTTTGCGTGCACCTATCTCAACCGTTCATTGTAGGTTGTACAAAGTT